>JAQVCX010000009.1:0-58604 GCA_028689545.1 Parabacteroides sp. | reverse complement strand
CATCTCTCAATATGCCCACGAAATCTTGTTCCGTCATCGCCTTGTTAAATTGGAAATAATATCCGCTATTCATACCATCTACCCATTGAGCGGGTGGCTCATGCTTGAGGGTCAGGTAGTCCGTCGAGAAATCAGAGTCTGTATATCGTTTAATGAAGAAATGCTCCGTCTCGCTGTACGAGTACGATCCTTCCCCTTGGCTCCAAGCCTTGCCGGATGCCAAGAGGGATAGGATGATTAGGAAGATTGTTGTTGTAGCTCTCATGATTGCGTTCTGTTTATTGGGTACGGGCTTTTTCACTTCGTTGCCTTTTCAACCAGTTGATGTAGTAGGCAGGATAGATGCTCAACTCGCCGAATCCGAACCGCTCTTCATTATGGAACTTTATCTTGTATCTCGTGAAATCGAAGCCTTTCACGCCTTGTGCCCAGGCGTAGAGTAAAGGCTCATATTGCGGGTAACGGTTGAAGAATCCACCCGGCACTTCGAGTTTGCATCCCAAATATCGCTGTGCCTTGTCGAATTGGTATACTAGGCGTACCCTCCTGAACTCTTTCAGCTTGTCGGCAGGCAGCGTGTCGAGTACAGCTCCGAGATAGGGCTTGATGAGTTCATCTCTCAATATGCCCACGAAATCTTGTTCCGTCATCGCCTTGTTAAATTGGAAATAATATCCGCTATTCATACCATCTACCCATTGAGCGGGTGGCTCATGCTTGAGGGTCAGGTAGTCCGTCGATAAATCAGAGTCTGTATATCGCTCTATGAAGAAATGCTCCGTCTCGCTGTACGAGTACGATCCTTCCCCTTGGCTCCAAGCCTTGCCGGATGCCAAGAGAGATAGGATGATTAGGAAGATTGTTGTCGTAGTTCTCATGATTCCCTTTCTTTATTATCAATTCAACGCCTCCTTGTTCCACCTGTTCAGCGGGTTCTTGCCCTCGGGGGTGTAGAGGTGGGCGATGCGGGTGGCGTAGGCTTTCTCTACCTTGCCGCGGACGATCTTCATGGTGCTGTTCACCATGCCGTTTCGCTCGGTGAAAGGCTCGGGGAGGATGGCGAAGGTGGTGGGTAGCCAGCGATCCGGGAACAGGGTGGATAGGTCGCCGCCCTTGCGGAAGCGGTCTATCTGTCGCTGGATGATGCGGATGGCCTCCTCCCGGCCCTCGTCGCTCGTGAGGTCTAGGTTCTGATGGGCCAGCAGTTTCCGTAGCGGCTCCTTGGCGGGGACCAGCAGGGCGGTGGTGTACGGACTCTGGTTATTGTACAGGATCAGCTGGTCGATGCAAGAGGAATGCTCCACCAAGGCTTCCTCGATTCCTTCCGGACTGTATTTCTCGCCGTCGCTCCCGATCAGCAGGCTCTTGAAACGGCCCAGCACGTAAAGGAGCCCGTCGCGCATATACCCCATGTCGCCGGTGTACAGCCAACCCTCTTTCACGGTATCGGCCGTCGATGCCGGGTTCTTCCAGTAGCCCGCCATCACGTTCTCGCCGCGGACGACGATCTCGCCTTTCTCTCCCTGTGGAAGCACGTTGCCCTCCCTGTCGCAGATCCTCAGGTCGAGGGGCCGCACCAATACGCCGCTACTGCCGAAGGTATGGCGGCGGGGGCCGTTGGTGGAGATGATCGGCGTGGCCTCGCTCAGCCCGTAGCCTTGATACATCGGGATTCCCAAGGCGTAGAAGAAGCGTTGCAGGTCCTTGTCCAGCAGGGCGCCTCCGCCGATGAAGAACTTCAGCTCGCCCCCGAAGTTCTGGCGGACTTTAGCGAACAATAGCTTGTCGAACAAGCGGACCAGCGGCTTCAAGAGGACGCGGAAGCCTTTTCCTTCCTCCCCGTCGCTATTCCCGTTGTAGATATAGCCGATCCGTAGGGCGAGGTCGAAGAGGCGGGTGGCGTTCTTTCCCTTCGCGCGGATGCCCTGCTCGATATTCTTCTTGAAGTTCTTCGCCAAGGCGGGTACGCTCAGTATCAGGTACGGCTTGAACTCCTTTATATTAATAGGGATATTCTTCAAGGTCTCCATGCCCGTGCGCCCCACCTGCACGGTCGCTACCGAGGCCCCCTTCGACATGAAGATGTAGAATCCCACCACGTGGGCGAAGCAATGGTCCAGCGGGAGGATCACCAGCGTACGCCACGTATCGTCGATGTCCACGCAGGTGAGCGCCTGCTCCACGTTCGCCGTATAGTTGCGGTGGGTGAGGATCACGCCTTTCGGGTCGGCGGTGGTGCCGGAGGTGTAGGTGATGGTGGCGTAGTCGTCGTTGCCCAGCGACTGGCCGATCGCCAAGAACTCCTCCAGCGGGTGTGCGCCCAGATAGGCTTTCCCCATTCGGCGTATCTCGGAGAGCGGCATCTCCCGTTCTTGGTATTCCGGCAGCTCGTCGAGCACGATGATCTTCCGTATGGCGGGGAGCTTATCCTTGATCGCCCGTATCTTCCCCAGCTGCTGCTTGGATACTAGGATATAGCTCACGTCGGCGTGGAGGAGGCGGAACAAGAGGTCGTTCGATTCCTCCAGCTTGATAGACAAGGGCACGTTCGTGGCCCCGGCGTAGAACATGGCCAGCTCGCCGATGATCCAGGCGTTGCGCCCCTCGCTCAGCAAGGCCATGTTGTCCCCTTTGCGCACGCCCAGCGATACGAGGCCCGCGCCTTCTTCGTAGACGAGGTCGCGAACCTCGGCGTAAGTCGTCGGCTCGAACCGTTTGCCCGTCTTCTCCCATAAGAAGGGATTACCGGGGAAGCGCTTGGCTGAACTCTCAAAAAGATCTATAATTGTTTTCTTTTCCATTAGATACGTTTCTTATGAGGTTATTTTTTCCATCTCTAGCAGGTAGCCGCATGCCGTTTCCACCGTGGGGACATCCTTGATCACGATACTTCGCTTGCCGTTCTGCTCGCGGAGTTTGCATTCCTTGGGATGCTTCTGGATGAAGCCCAGCAGCTTGCCGAACGCCTCGCTCTGGTAATACGGGCTGTCCGGGTTGTTCACCAAGAAGAGGTTCATCTGGCCTTTCTTCAGCACCACCTTCTCCATGCCCAGTTTCTTGGCCATGCGGCGGAGGCGTACGATCCGGATCAGCTCCTTGCCCTCCTGCGGCATCTTGCCGAAGCGGTCTTTCAGGCGTTCGGTGAAGGCGAGGATATCGCGCTCTTCCTCCATCTTGTCCAGCTCCCGGTATAGCGAGATACGCTCCGAGTCGCCCTGGATGTAGGTGGGGGGGAACATCAATTCAAGGTCGCTCTCGATATACGTCTCGCGGACGTACTCGCTACCCGTATCGTGGTGCCCCTCGGCGTTGTCGGCGTAAAGATCGGCGAATTCCTCGCTTCTCAACTCGTCTACCGCCTCCTCCAGGATCTTTTGGTAGGTCTCGTAGCCCAAGTCGGCGATGAAACCGCTCTGCTCCGCGCCCAGCATATTGCCGGCTCCCCGGATGTCGAGGTCTTGCATGGCGATATGGATGCCGCTGCCCAGCTCGGAGAAGTTCTCGATGGCCTGCAACCTGCGCCGTGCCTCTTGCGTCAGCGAGCTCAGGGGCGGGGAGAGGAGGTAGCAGAAGGCTTTCCGGTTGCTTCGTCCCACCCGTCCGCGTAGCTGATGGAGGTCGCTAAGCCCGAAGTGCTGGGCGTTGTTGATGATGATCGTATTGGCGTTGGGCACGTCGATGCCGCTCTCCACGATGCTGGTGGCGATCAATACGTCGTACTCGTAGTTCACGAAATCGAGGATGATCTTCTCCAGCTTCTCCGGCTCCATCTGGCCGTGCCCCACGGCTATCCGCGCGTCGGGCACCTCCCGCCGTACCAGGGCCTCCATCTCGTAGATGTTCTGGATGCGGTTGTTGATGAAGAACACCTGCCCGTTGCGGCTCATCTCGAAGTTGATCGCCTCGCGGATGATGTCGGGGTTGAAACGCTCCACCTCCGTCTGCACGGGGTAGCGGTTGGGCGGGGGCGTGGTGATGCTGGACAGGTCTCGGGCGCCCATCAGCGAGAACTGCAGGGTGCGGGGGATCGGGGTGGCGGTCATCGTCAGGGTGTCTACGTTCACCTTCAGCTGCCGGAGCTTCTCTTTCGTGGAGACCCCGAACTTCTGCTCCTCGTCGATGATGAGCAAGCCCAGGTCCTTGAAGCGCACGTCTCTGCCGACGATGCGGTGCGTACCGATCAAGATGTTCACCTTGCCCTCCTGCAGCCTTTTCAAGATGGTCTTGACTTTTGCCGGCGTACGGGCCCGGCTGACGTAATCGATATTGCAGGGGAAATCCTTCAAGCGCTCGCAAAACGTCTGGTAATGCTGGAAAGCCAGTACGGTGGTGGGCACCAACACGGCCACCTGCTTATTGTCGGATACCGCCTTGAATGCCGCGCGGATGGCTATCTCGGTCTTGCCGAAACCAACGTCTCCACAGATCAGCCGGTCCATCGGGCGGGGGCTTTCCATGTCCGCCTTCACCTCGGCGGTCGCTTTCATCTGGTCTGGCGTGTCCTCGTAGATGAAGCTGGCTTCCAGCTCGTGCTGCATGAAGCTATCCGGCGTGTAGGCGAAACCGGTCTCTTGCTTGCGCTTGGAATAGAGGAGGATCAAGTCGCGGGCGATATCCTTCACCTTCGCCTTGGTGCGTTCCTTCATCTTCTCCCAGGCACCCGTGCCGAGCTTGCTCAGCTTGGGCGGGTCGCCGCTCTCTTTCCCCTTGTATTTCGATAGTTTGTGCAGGGAGTGGATGCTGACGAATATAATATCGTTATTCTGGTAAATCAGTTTGATGGCCTCTTGTATCTTACCGTTCACCTCGGTGCGCACCAAGCCTCCGAACTGCCCTACGCCATGATCGATATGTACGATATAATCGCCGGGCGAGAACTGGTTGAGCTCCTTGATGGATAGGGTGATCTTCCCGCTTCGGGCCTTGTCGCTCTTCAGGTTGAACTTGTGGAAACGGTCGAACAATTGATGGTCGGTGAAGAAGCAGACACGTAGCGTATCGTCGGCGAATCCCTCGTGTATCGTGCGGTTCACGGCGGTGAAGGGTACATCGTCGCCCCGATCCTCGAAGATGGTGCGGATACGGTTGGCTTGTTTCTCCTGGTCGCTCAATATATATAATGAATAGCCCTCGTCGAGGTATTTGTGGAACGATTCGCTCACCCGGTCGAAATTCTTATGATAGATGGGCTGCGTCTGCGTGGAGAAGAGGAGGGTAGCGTCCGCCGTTCCCATCGGGCGTGCCCCGAAATGGACGCGGCGGAAATCCAATACCTCCCGTAGGAAGTCTTCCGCTTGGACCAGTTTCTTCCGCATCTGGTCGATATCGGCGAAGGATTCCTCGTCGGCTACCGCCGGGTCGTCGTTCCATATGCTTCCGATGCGCTCCTTGCACCAGGCCAGGTCTCTCGCCGCTATAAAGGTGCTCCGGGAAAGGGAGCCTAGCAGGGAGGTGCTGTCCTTGGCGCTCTTGCTCATCTCCGGTACGATGTGGATGTTGTCCAGTCTCTCCTTGCTGAGCTGCGTCTCCACGTCGAACGTACGGATGGTCTCCACCTGGTCGCCGAAGAAGTCGATACGGTAGGGGAACTCGTAGGAGAAAGAGAATACGTCGAGGATACTGCCACGGAGGGCGTACTGCCCCGGCTCGTACACATAATCTACTTGCGCGAAGCCATACTCGTCTAGCACGTCGGATACAAACATATTATCCAGCTTCTCGCCTACGCTTATCTTCAGGGTATTCTCCTTCAGCACCTCGCGGGCCACGACCCGTTCGGCCAAGGCGTCCGGGTAGGTGACGATCACGAAGGAGGCGTCCGGGTCTTGCAACCGGCTGAGTACCTCGGTGCGCAGGATCTCGTTGGCCGGGTCTACATGGCCGTACTTGATGGCCCTCCGGTAAGCGGACGGGAAGAAGTAGACCTCGTTGCTGGCGGTAAGCTGCGTCAAGTCGTGATAGAAATAGCCGGCTTCCTCTTGGTCGTTCAACACGCACACGTAGCTTCCCCTTCCTTTCGTGAAAAGAGAGGCGATCGTCATCGCCGGGCCCGAGCCGTTCAGTCCCTTTAGGAATATATCGCGGGACGTATCGTTTTTCAGTAGGGCATCCAGCGCCGCCACCTGCGGGTGAGCGGCATATAGTCTCAATAATTCTTGTACTTCCAAAATGATCACTAATTTCCGCGAAGGTAACCTTTTTGCGCAAAAAAGAAGACGTGTTATGCTAAATCTATTATCTTGAGGTGCTCGTTCAGCCCGTTTCCGTAGGCGTAGAAGTGGGAGAGGTCCTTGATGGCGAGGATTCCGTAGGCGAGGTTGATGTCGAGCAGCTCCTTGCTGTTGGCCCCGGTGAGGAACTCGCCCATGGCCCGCGTCTCTAGGGCCAGGGTTCGGTTGGTCTTGGAGAAATGGGTCTGCAGGCCCGTCTCCAGCAGCATGGGGTTCGCCACGTGGTCGCCGGCCAGCCCGCAGAGGGTGCCGTAGGTGACGATGTTGGGCAGCTGCGTCAGCTCGTTCATGGCGTAGGCGTTCGACTCGCGTACGTGCGACATGTTGAGGGTTCGCAGCAAGACGCTGTCCGCCGTGGCCTCGTCGGGGAAGATCCCGTTCTCCACCAGGTAGCGGGGGATGAGGCTCATGGCGCGGTCGCCAATCTTACGGTGCTCGGCGAAGTCCCACGCGAGGGCCGAGCCGGTTATCGCGCTGATCCCCAGTAGGAGGCATCCGCGTCGAAGAAGTTGTTTGATTGAGTTTTTCTTGTGCATGTTGTGTATTGTGATTAGGTTTGCTAGTGATTTTTACTTGAGGTTTAGAGTTGTGATTTTGTTTTAACATATTTTAGGCGGGGTGTCTTGCCTTACCGGGCAAGTCATCGTTGCCTAGGTAAGGCAAGGAAGGCTTGCCTGGTAAGGCAAGAGAGGTTTGCCCGGTAAGGCAAGAGCGACTTGCCTGGTAAGGCAAGCCTCCCTTGCCGGTCTTAGATCTCGTCGGGGCTCTCGCTGCCCCCGCCTCCGGTACCTACGGTGAGGAGGATATGGAAATCGGTGGAGCGAGGTTCTTTCGTTTGCTTGCTACCCGTGGCGAAATTGGTGACTATCCTCATCCTATACAGCCCGTCGGCCAGCGCCGGGATCATCACGGTCAGCTCGCTGGGGTTGTTATGAACGATGAGCGAGCAGGGGGTGATGGCCTTGTCGTCGTCCTTGATAAAGAATACGCCCACGGTGGCCTCGTCGCCCACGATCTTGAGGTTGCTGCCGTTGATGACGCAGGGCTGGTTCGGGGTCAGCTTGTCGTTCACGGTCTTCGATTTGGAGTCTGTCACCTTGCCGATCACCGGGCCGGTGGTGGCTACGTTGACCACGTTCACGGTCGTTTTGGTGAACAACTCTCGCAGCACCTTGCCGGGGTTGTAGCTCACCCCGAGGCTGTGGATGGCGGGGTTGAACTTCGCCGTGGCGCTCTCGAACGTCCCGGTGATATTTACGAGGTATTGCCCCATGCCGTCTACCACGCTTTCGCCCCGTGCGACGGCGGCGGCCTTCATCTCGTCGGCGGTATCGAGCACGTAGGTGATGGTTTTCTCCTCCAGCTCGGACCCTCGCTCCTTGATGCGCCGGGCGATGTCGGCGTTGCGTGTGGTACTGTTCACTACGGCGCGCGCTATAAAGTCGCCCGCTTTCTCGGTAAGCGGATTGTCGTATAGCTCCGCGTTAAAACTATAATCAGCCATAATTAATAAGATTTAAGTAATTACTGTGCCGAATGTAGGCCTTTTTATCTTACGGCGCAACTATTCCGGCGTGATTTATGCGGCGCGAGGATGATTTTCCGGATTCCGGCTACCCGATCACCCATTCCCCGATGTTTCTTTCTTGCTTGTCGAAAGAGACGCCTACCTTCACGACAGGGCGGCCGTCGGCGGAATAGGGTATGAGGTAGCCCTTGTCGTCTATCTGGCGCAGGGCCTCCTCGGTCGTGCCGTTTAGCTTGAACTCGAAGACGTAGATGTAATCGCTTGTCTTTACCACGGCGTCGGCCCGCCCTTTCGCGCTGCGTACCTCGGCCTCGGCATACTGCCCCATGAGTTTGAATACCAGGTAGAATATGACCTGGTAATGCCGTTCCGTCTTGTCGTTCAGCTCATAGGGGATGTCCGCGAAGAAGGCGCGCAGGCGGGTGAGGAAGGCCTCGGTATCGCCCTTTCGCAGCTCTTGCACGAACTTGCCGATATAAAAGGAGGTCTCGTCCCCCCTGAGGGGCGTGTAGAAAGGGGCTACGAAGTTAAGGAAGCCGTACTTGACCTCCTCGTTCGGGAAGTTGAGCGTATAAAGCTTGAACTCCTCGTCGTAGTCCTTGATCGTGAGATAGCCGCTTTGGTAGATCATCGGGATGGGGTTGTGTATGTTGGCGCGGTCGTCGGACAGGCTCGCGGCCGACACCTCTATGCCCTCCATCCGGCGGAGGTCGTAATCTGTTTTCTGAAGCATCTCGACGAGGAAGGTAGGCGTGCCGCTGGCGAACCAATAGTTGCCGAACCTGCTTTTGCTGAGCGCGCTCAGCACGCTGAAGGGGTTGTACATCGGATGGAACTCCTCGTCGGAGGTGAAGCGGTAGCCGTCGTACTGGCGGGTCATCGTGGCCAGTGTCTCCTCGAAGGAGAGCTTGTTCTTCGCCGCCATCGCTTCCAGCTCGGGGCGGAATGTGGTCTCTATTTCCGTGTGGGTCATTCCGCAAAGCGTGTCGTACTCGATGTCGAAGCTGATATCGTTCAGCTGGTTGAGCTCGCTGAAGATACCCATCTGCGCGAACTTCGTCACGCCGGTGATAAAGACGAACTGCAGCCAAGGGTCGGCATCTTTGAGCACGGTGTAGAAGGCCGTGAGCGTCTCGCGGAAGTCTTTCTGGAGCGCCTCGTCGTGCATGGTGCGGAGCATCGGCTTGTCGTACTCGTCGATCAAGACGGCCACGCGCCGTCCGGTCTTCTCGCAGGCCTTGCGGATGACGGTCATGAAGCGTCCGGAGTAGGTGAAGCCTTCGCCGCCGGTCTCGTAGCGTTCTTCCCATTCCTTGAGCTGTCGTTCGAGCATCTCGGCTAGCGCTTCCTTGCTGTCGTATTTCTCGGCGTTGAGGCTGAGGTGTAACACCGGATACTCCAGCCAGTCCTGTTCCATCTTCTCGATGGCAAGCCCCTTGAACAGCTCTTTCTTCCCTTGGAAATAGCATTCGAGGGTAGAGAGCAGCAGGCTTTTGCCGAAGCGGCGCGGGCGGCTTAGGAAATAGGGTTTGCCCATCGTGACCAGGCGGTGGATGAGGGCGGTCTTATCTACGTAGAGGTATCCTTCCGTGCGAAGGAACTCGAAGCTTTGTATCCCGATGGGGAGCTTGCGGTTGTCGGATGTTATAGTCATAATGCAATGCTGTTTATTAATGTGACACGAAGATACGGATTGTTTGGGAGAAAGGCGACGATATCCTTATTAAAAGAATGGGGGGCGTGCCAAAAGCGCGCGCCTCACTCCTTCGGCAGCTTCAGCACGAAGCGTATCAGCGCCACGAACACCTTCCCGTAGCGGTCTAGCTTGATCTGGCCCACGCCGCGGATGTCGCTGAATTGGTCCAGGGTGACGGGTTTCTTCTCCACCATGTCCTCCAGGGAATCGTCGGAGAAGATGATATAGGCCGGCATGCGCTCGCGCTCGGCGATCTGCTTGCGGAGCTGGCGGAGGGAGTCCAGCAAGGTATCGTCCGTGGAGGCGGACCGGATCGGGCGGATCGGCTGGGCCTTGAAGGAGGAGGAGGGCTTCCGCTCGCCCTTGCGGACGGGGCGCGACAGCTCCTCCGGCTCGCGGTAGACGACGAGCTGGGCCTTCTGCTCGCCGTACAGCACGCGCCGCCCCAGGGGGGTCATTCGCAAGACACGCTCGGCGGCGTAGTCTATCTCCATGTACCCGAGCTGGATCATCTGGTAGATGTACTCCTTCCATTCCTTATAAGAGAGGTCTCGCCCGGCGCCATACGTCTTCAGCCTGTCGTACCCCCTCTCCAGCAGCTCCGCCCGGGCGGAGGCGCGGAGTATGTCGATCAGCATCTGCGTGCCCACGTGCTCGCCGGTCCGGACGATGGCGCTCAGCGCCTTTTGGATCAAGACGCTGCCGTCGAAGCGCCGCGGGGGGTTCTTGCACACGTCGCAGTTGCCGCAATCGTGGTCCGCCTCCTCGCCGAAGTAGCTGAGCAAGACGCGGCGGCGGCACATGTCCGACTCGCAATACCGCTTCATCCGCTCCAGCTTCTCCAGGTTCACCTCGCTCTGGCCGCTCTCCTCGGCGAAACGGCGCAGCACGATCAGGTCGCTCAAGGAGTAAAACAAGAGGGCGTCGCTCCTCATCCCGTCCCTTCCGGCGCGGCCTATCTCCTGGTAATAATTCTCGATGCTGCCCGGCATGCTGTAATGCACCACCCAGCGCACGTTGCTCTTGTCTATGCCCATCCCGAAAGCCACCGTGGCGCACACCACGTCCACCCGGTCGTTGATGAAGTCATTCTGCGCCTGCTCCCGCTGGGCGGGCGGCAGGCCGGCGTGGTAGGCGGTGGCCTTGATATTATACGTTGCCAGCTCCTCGGCCAGCTCGGTCGTGTCGTTGCGGCGCATGCAATAGACGATGCCGCTCTGCTCCCGGTGCCCCCGTATGAAATGGACGATGGCGGCTATCTTCTCCTTCTTGTTAAGCCCCCGGCGCACGGTGAGGGAGATGTTCGGGCGGTCGAACGACGATATGAACGTCTGCGGCTCCCGCAGCCGCAGCTGCTCCACGATATCCTTCCGGGTGATCTTGTCGGCGGTGGCGGTCAGCGCCACTACGGGGACTTTCGGCAGGCGCTCCTTCAAGATCGCCAGCTGCGTGTACTCCGGGCGGAAGTCGTGCCCCCAGTGCGATACGCAATGCGCCTCGTCGATGGCGATGAGCGAGATGTCCAGCCGGGGCAGGAACCAATCCGCCTCCACCTTGATCCGCTCCGGCGAGATATACAATAGCTTGATCTTGCCCTGCACGCAAAGCTGCTTCACCCGCTCTTGCTCCTCTTCTGGCATCATGCTGTTCAGCGTCGCCGCCGGCACTCCGTTGGCGATCAGCCCCTCCACCTGGTCCTTCATCAAGGCGATCAGGGGAGACACCACCAGCGTCACCCCCGGCAGGTAGATGGCCGGCAGCTGGAAGCAGATCGACTTGCCGCCGCCCGTGGGCATCAGCACCAGCGAGTCCTCCTTCCGCAAGATACGCTGTATGATGTCCGCCTGCAAAGGGCGGAAAGAGGTATATCCGAAGAACTTCTTCAGTAGTAGTAACAATTCTTTCATATGCTTTTTTACCGGATAAAGGACGCGAAGTTAGTCTATATGGATAAATTTAGCTACCTTTGCCCACATTATTTACATAACGAGCCGCGAAGGCTCACCCTATTTTAGTGATGACATTTGAAGAATTAGATTTAATAGAGCCGATATATAAGGCTCTCGCGCAAGAAGGTTATACAACTCCAACACCTATACAATCAGAAGCGATCCCTATCGTTTCGCAAGGTTATGATTTATTGGGTTGCGCCCAGACAGGAACCGGTAAGACGGCGGCGTTCTCCATCCCGATTATCCAGCGGTTATATCTCCAACAGAAGAAAGGTTACAAACGAGGTATCAAGGCGTTGATCCTTACGCCCACCCGTGAGCTCGCCATCCAGATCGACGAGAGCTTCGCCGCTTACGGCCGTTTCGCCGGGTTGCGCCATACGGTGATATTCGGCGGCGTGAGCCAGAAGCACCAGACGGAAGCCCTGCAAAAAGGCATCGATATCCTGATCGCTACGCCCGGACGTCTGCTCGACTTGATCGGGCAAGGGTTCATCCACCTGGATACCTTGGAGTATTTCGTGCTGGACGAGGCGGACCGTATGTTGGACATGGGCTTCATCCACGACATCAAGCGTATCCTGCCGCTATTGCCCAAGAAACGCCAGTCCTTGTTCTTCTCCGCTACCATGCCCCCCGAGATCGAGCGCCTGGCGGGTACGATCTTGAACGCCCCCCGAAAGGTGGAGGTAACCCCGGCATCGTCTACCGTAGACGCGATCGACCAATCCGTCTATTTCGTCGATAAGGCCGAGAAGATCGACTTGCTGAAAAGCCTGCTGGAGAACCCGAAGCTGGAGTCCGTATTGATCTTTACCCGTACGAAGCATGGGGCGGACAAGGTGGCCCGTAGCTTGTCGAAGGAGGAGATCGGGGCGGAGGCCATCCATGGCAATAAGAGCCAGACCGCCCGCCAGCGTGCCTTGACGAACTTCAAGGATCATACCACCCGTGTACTGATCGCCACGGACATCGCCGCCCGCGGAATCGACGTGGATCATCTGACGCACGTCATCAACTACGAGCTTCCCAACGTACCCGAGACCTACGTGCACCGTATCGGGCGTACGGGCCGTGCGGGCCGTGAAGGCGTGGCTTTCTCTTTCTGCGACGCCGAGGAGGTGCCTTTGCTGAAGGATATCCAGAAACTGATCGGCAAGGAAGTCCCCGTAGCCGGAGGCCATATGTATGAGACCCGTGAGGTGAAAGCCGCCGTAGCCGAGAAGAAGGAGGCGATCAAGGAAGAAGCGAAACGCCGTAATATGTTCGGAAGCAAGCGCGACGGCAGTTTCTGGCGTAACAAGAAGCGCGCCGCCAATCCCTCAAAGTAAAAGAATATCTTATAGTAGAGTGGCACTATTGCCACTCTTTTTTTTGCGTTACCGCGACCCGCCACGGAGCGTTTTTATCGACGAGGCATAGGAGGGGGATGGTATGATTATGGAGGAATAGCTGTTTTAGGCGCACTTTAAAACAGAAAGTGAGGTAACCTTGGAATATTTCATTATTTTTGTGATTCAATAGTGAATAAAACTTAAGGGCTGACATTTGTGCTAATTGTAAAGGAGGACATAATATCTCGGATCAATGATGGAGACGCTAAGGCTTTTGAGCGATTATATACGACGTTTTATGTATATCTGTGCGCGATAGCCACCAAATACGTCTATAACGCTGAGGCGGCACGTGAGATCGTCAATGATGTCTTTATGAATGTATGGAACCATCATTCGGCCTTGATATATCCGGTCAACGCCTATTTGATTCGCTCGGTACGCAACCATTGCTTGAATTACCTACGAGATAAACGCCAGCGAGAAGTCCCTTTGTCCGATGTGGAAGAAAGCTTATTGTCGATACAAGAATGTCAGGTAGACGCCGAGCCTCATCCGCTAGCCTATCTGGAGAATAAGGAGTTTGAGGAGGAAATCTATCGTGCCGTGGATTCCTTGCCCACCAAATGCAGGGACATCTTCGTGCAATATCTTTACCATAACAAGACCTATGAGGAAATAGCGGCCGCGAATAATATCAGTTCGAGCACGGTGCGGGTGCAGATCAAGATCGGCTTGACGAAGTTGCGCCTGCTTTTAGGAGATCTTTACCCTCTCTTTTTACTTACATTTAATCTTTTTGAAAAATAATCGTAATATCTTTAAACGGAATCTCTAAAACCTGTGTATATAATAGAAACAGGCCTTAAAAAGCCGACGCTTTTGTTAATATCATGGAAATAGAGAATAAACACATAGAAGGTTTAATTTATAGCTACCTCATGGGAGATATCTCCGAGGAGGGGCGAAATGAATTACTACAATGGCTGGAGACGGATGACGCTCATATGCGACACCTTTCCGAGATGGCGGATTGCTGGGCTACGGCGCATGTGCCTTTGTTCGCCGCCGGTATGAAAGCCGATTTCCGGAAACACTTCGGGACGCTTGCCGATCCCGTTACCCCTTCCCCGAAAAATCATTGGCTGAATTTCCGGTTTCTAGCGAAAGTAGCCGCCTCCGTCTTGATCCTGCTGTCGGTGGGGACCGCCTCTTATTATATAGGTATGAGACATGACCAGCCGAACTCTTCCATCTTGGCCTATTTCGAGACGACAACTCCTATGGGAGCCCAGACGAAAGTTGTTTTGCCGGATCAATCCGTGGTATGGCTCAACGCTGGTTCCACGTTACGGTATGGTAGCGATTTCAATAGGGACGGACGTAGCGTGCAGCTGGACGGCGAGGCTTACTTCGAGGTTACCCGGGATTCCTTGAAGCCTTTTATCGTGAGATCAGAGAAGTTGGACATCAAGGTCCTAGGAACCAGCTTCAACGTAAAGGCTTACGGGGTGGATGAGATGACCGATGTCACTCTGGTATCCGGAAAAGTAAACGTGAGCTTGCGGGATGAGGTTGTCCATGCGGGCGATGTAACCTTGACCCCAAACCGGAAACTAAGCTTTAATAAGGAGACCAATAAGGTAAGAGTCAGCGAGGTGAATGCCAAGGCCGCCCTCTCTTGGATGGACGGTAACCTGAAATTCTCCGAGCAACCTTTCATGAGTATCGCCAAGGATCTGGAGCGTAAGTTCAATGTGCGTATCCGTATAGAGAGCGATCCTTTGAGAAAGGAAATCTTCTCCGGTAGCTTCACGAGAGATTATTCGTTGGATCAGATTCTTCGTGAGGTAGACGTGGAGGGCAAATATGTGTGGACCCGTTCGGGAGATGAGATTATCATAAAAGACAAATAAGAACTGACGCCTTAATCATAGGCTGTAAGTGCAAGAAACAATATAGACGAGAAAATTATTTATTAAATCTAACATTAATGGAAATGAACTATTTCAAGAAGACCGGTAAGATGATGGTAGCCGCATGTATGCTGGCAGGATTACCATTTATCCCTGGTACGGCCTCAGCGTCCGAGCTTCAGACACAAATGATGTCTGTTCAAATGGAAAGTACGACATTAGAAGAGCTTTTCGATTTGATCGAGGAAAAATTTAATTACACGTTCCTTATCCGTAACAATGACATCAATCTGAATGAGCGCATCTCAATCGACATGTCGAACCGTTCGGTCGAGGAGATTTTAACGACAGCGCTGAAAAATCAGCATGCTGATTTTGTTGTAAACAACAATAGAATCGTTGTTTACAAGTCATCTTCTAATCCAAATGAATCGAGAAACGCGGAGAGAATGGTGGCCCAGCAAACGATTACAATTTCAGGTACCATTGTCGACGCGGTGACAGGCGAGCCGGTAATCGGCGCTAACGTGCTCGTGAAAGGCACTACGAACGGTACCAGTACCGATTTCGATGGAAAGTTTAGTTTGGAAGCTCCGGCCGGGGCTACCTTGGTCGTTTCTTACATCGGTTACGTAAACCATGAGGTGAAGGCGACTAGCGCTTCGATGACTATCCCCATCAAGGAAGACACTCAGAACCTTGAGGAAGTTGTAGTCGTAGGTTACGGCGTGCAGAAGAAAGAAAGTCTGACGGGTGCCATGCAGGTATTAAAAAGTGAGAAATTGACAGATATAACGACTCCTTCCGTAGAAAACATGTTGAATGGTAAGGCTCCGGGCGTATATGTATCTCCGGGTTCCGGCCAGCCGGGCTCACAAGGTGCGGTGGTGATTCGCGGATCAGCTACGATTAGTGGTAGTACCGCTCCTCTGTGGGTAATTGACGGTGTGATCGTCGGTGCTGGGGCAGGCTCGTTGAATCCTTCTGATATTGAGTCTATGACTATCCTTAAAGATGCGGCTTCCACGGCTATCTATGGTTCGCAAGGAGCGAATGGTGTCATCGTGGTGACTACCAAGAAAGGCAAATCCGGCAAAATGACCATTAATGCCTCTGTCAAGTTGGGTGCTAGTACTCTGAATAATGGTAATCTTCAAATGATGAGTGGCTCAGAATTGTACGACTACTATAAATCGTTCTCCAATAGTGAGCAAATTTCTTTCCCTCGCTGGAATGAGGACTTACGTAACTCTAATCATGATTGGTGGAAATTAGCGACGAAGACTGGTTTTACGCAGGATTATAATATTTCTCTTTCCGGAGGTTCGGAGCAGTTGCGCTCTTATTTCTCCTTAGGTATGTATGATGAGGATGGAGCGGTGAAAGGATACGACTTTAAACGTTATAATTTCCGGCTCAAGACCGATTATAAGCCTTTCGAGTGGTTGACAGTTAAACCTTCAATTTCTGGAGCCAAACAAGATGTTACGGATCAGCAATACTCGGTGACGGCCATGTATACGATGTTCCCTTGGGATAACCCATATGATGAGGATGGAAATCCGATGCCGCATCGCTCGAAGGAATGGGTAAATAGCAATAGTACCAACTACTTGTATGACTTGCAATGGAACAAGACGACATCTACTCGATACGAATTTACGGGTAACATTGATTTTGATGTTCGCTTCACGGATTGGCTAACGTTCTCGTCGGTGAATAGTTTCCGCTGGAGAGGTTATAATTATAAGTCTTATACCGATCCTCGCTCGGATTCGGGTAGTGGTGTGAACGGACGCTTGGAAGAATATCAAGATCATGATACCCGCCTATATACAAACCAGATTCTTCGCTTCAACAAGACATGGGGGAAACACGCGGTGAATGGATTGGCGGCTTATGAGTTCAATGACAGGCAGACTCGTACCTTGAAAGCCATCGGTACAGGTTTTGTTCCGGGTATGGAAATATTGGATGACACGGCATTGCCCGAGTCTGTGAAAGGGAAACAAGAGGAGTGGGCTATCCAGTCCTTGCTGTTTAACGCCAATTATGCGTACGATAATAAATATCTGTTGCAATTGTCTTTCCGTAGGGATGGTGCCTCCAACTTTGGTGATAATGCCAAATGGGGTAATTTCTTCTCTGTCAGCGCAGGTTGGAATATCAATAGGGAGAATTGGTTCCAGGCTGATTGGGTAGACGTATTGAAACTTCGTGCCTCTTATGGATCTGTGGGAAACTTGCCTAGTAAGTTATATCCTCAATATAACCTCTATGCGGCGACAGATGGGAGTGGTAAATCGTATAGTTATGATGGTATATCGGGCTTGTTGATCTCGCAAGTAGGAAATGATGAGTTGACGTGGGAAAAGACATTCACCACAGGTGTAGGTGTGGACGCTGGTTTCTTCGAGAATCGCTTGCGCTTGACGTTCGATTATTACAGTAAATTCACCAGCAACATCTTGTACGCGGTCCCTGTTTCGGGCTTGACAGGAGTGACTAGGCTTTGGCAGAATGTGGGTGAGATGAAAAATAATGGTATTGAACTTTCATTAGGAGCTGATATCATCCGGACAAAAGACTGGAACTGGGGTATTGACGTGAATTTGGGACACAACAGCAATAAATTGGAAAAGCTGTATGATAATCTTCCTGCTTCAGGCCTTATTATCTCAGATGGTTCTACGATCGCCGGTACCGTAAACAAGATACTGAAACCGGGGTATAGCATCGATACGTATTATGTTCGTGAATGGGCAGGTGTGAATCCGGAAACAGGAGCCCCACAGTGGTATACGACAGATGATAATGGAGCGAGAGTGATCACGGAAAAATATGCCGAGGCAGATCAGGTTATCTATAAGAAATCGACTCCCGACTTATTTGGTGGATTCTCTACGAACCTGTCATGGAAACAGCTCGATTTAAGCGCGAATTTCGGATATTCAATTGGTGGTAAGATCTACAACTATTCCCGTCAGGAATACGACTCGGACGGAACGTATACAGACCGTAACCAAATGAAACTGATGGATGACTGGAGCCGCTGGGAGAAACCGGGCGATATCGCTACCCATCCTGTAGCGTCTTACAATAACTCTTCTCTTGCGAATAAGGCTTCTTCTCGTTATATAGAGGATGCTAGCTATTTGAGACTTAGATCACTGACTGTTGGGTATAATTTATCTTTACCACAATATTATATACAGAATATGCGTGTATATTTCTCTGCGGAAAATCTGTTCACTATCACGGGATATTCGGGAGTGGATCCAGAATTGCCAGCAGGAGAAAGGGATGGTATGATTTCCGTAATGAGTACTACGGGTGCTTCCGTTTATCCTTCCACGCGTAAATTCATGTTTGGAGTTAATCTTACGTTTTAATTATTAGATACTAAAAGATGAAAAATATAAAAAGAATACTAGTGTTTGCTTCGATGGCCGCTTGTGCGTTTACGGCTTGTGATATTGAGCGGCTTCCGTTTAACTCGGTAGATAAGGAGCAAATTGTAAATAATCCAGAGGCTAATTTGAATGCCTTGTTGAATGGTTGTTATGCCCAGTTGAAAATATGGTCGGACCCGATGCATCGTTGCGGTGAGTATGCGGGCGATAATATGATGATTCGAGGTAGTTCTACTGATGCGTTCTATGAGTTTATCTCTTATTCCCGTACGCCGAATAATTATCGTTTGCAGAATTTTTGGGACTACGGTTATAAGGCTATCGCCCAGGCATCCAATATCATTAATTTAATAGAGGAGGGGCAAAAAGAGGAGTTTGATAATAAATTGGGAGAATGTTATTATATCCGTGGCATGATGTATTTTTATCTGTGCCGTGCTTATGGACGCCCTTATTATCAAAACCCGGAAACGAACTTGGGTGTACCTATCGTAAATGGAACACCGGAAAATATGTTCGAGCTTTCTTTGCCGGATCGTTCTACAGTGAAGAATACATATGAGCAAGCGATCAATGACTTGAAAAAGGCGGAGGCGATGCTTACGACCAATAATGGCCCGGCTTACGCTTCGAAAGGAGCTGCCCAAGCGATGCTTTCCAAGGTATATCTTTATATGAGCGGTACTTATGAGAATCCCAATAAGGAATATGCGAAATTGGCAGTCGAGTATTCGGATAAAGTGATAAACTCAGGTGATTATGCATTGCTTTCCAGGGATGAGTTCATGAAGTACAACACATATACTCCGGAGAATAACAAGGAGGATATCTTTGTGGTGAAGCGTGTGGCTAGCGAATTCTCTGGCTATGACCATTATTATGGCATAGGCGGTATGTATGCTAACATCGGTGGAATGGGCTGGGGTGAAATGTATTCCAGTGCGAAATATCTTAGTCTTTTGGATGAGACAGGACGTAATGATTGGCGTGAGAAATCCAGAAAGATAGTTGACGCTCGTGCGGCATTTATTGAGCCACAGTATACGGACGATAACAAGGAGGTCTTCCGTTTTATCAAGAACGTTTATGATGTTTCCGGTACGCAAACTAATTATAATTACGTTCAGGCAGAGTTAATCCGCTCGGGTAATAAATTGACCTGTAAGGATGGAGAGAAAACATATACGTTGACTGCCATCGATGCTGACCAGGAAATCTATTCGATCAAATATGAAGACGGAAACACGTATACGGGAGTAATCGATAATTATATCGCTTTGAACCGCGTATATCCAATGTTTTATATCACCAAGTGCTCTCGTGAGGGAGAGGATTCTCAATTGCACTCTCCGATCTTGAGCCGTTTAGGAGAAATTTATTTGAATCGTTCCGAGGCTTATGCTAAACTAGGTAATTATGCGGCTGCTTTATCAGACTTGAATATAATTCGTGAACGTTCTATTCCGGGAGCTGGCTATGATGCTTTGACAGCTGCTAATGCAGGTGATCGAATAGATAAGGAACGTCAACTGGAATTGGCTTATCAAGCAGAACGTAGTTATGATGTTTATCGTAACGGAAAGTCATTGACGCGCCAATATCCAGGCCCTCATTTTGCGATGGAGACAATTGCTCCTTCAGATTATCGTGTAGTTTATTTCATCCCTCAAGATGCGATCAACTCATATCCTGGAACATTGACTCAGAATCCTACAAAATAATATAAAATAGAGAAACATTCTCGTTTGTTATATTAAAACAATAGAGAATGTTTCTTTTTATTTGGATGTTTTTTTAATTTTGCATCCTCAAAGACACAATTAATTTATAAAATATATGGAAAACACTCGTCGTTCATTCCTTAAGAAAGTATCTGCCGCCGGTATTGGTGCCGCAGGCTTAGCAATGGCCGGAAATGCCGGAGCTACAACAACCGCCGCTGAACCCCAAAAGAAAAAAACAGCTGGCAAAGATGATGGTAAGTTACGTTTCGGTTTCATCGGAACTGGATCCAGATGCCATGAGCATATAAATAATGTATTATCTATACCGGGAAATAAGATCGTGGCTATTTGCGATATTCAGCAAGGCCCGATTGATAGTACCTTGAAGCATATCGCTAAGTTTAACGTTCCGGCTCCAAAAGTATATAAGGGTGGTGAGCGTGAATTTGAGAATATGTTGAATAATGAGGAATTTGATTGCGTGATCATCGCCAGCCCTTGGGAATGGCATGTCCCGATGTCTGTAGCCGCCATGAAAGCCGGTGTGCCTTATGTGGGCGTTGAGGTTTCTGCCGCTAACACGGTGGAGGAGTGTTGGGACTTGGTAAACGTATCCGAGGCTACGGGAAGCCATCTGAACATCATGGAGAATGTTTGCTATCGTCGTGATTGCATGGCAGCCTTGAATATGGTTCGCCAAGGTTTGTTTGGCGAGATCTTGCATGGTGGCTGTGGTTATGAGCATGACTTGCGTGAGGTGAAATTCAACGATGGTACTCATTATAATTATGTACCGGGCAGTGGTGATCTTCGCATGGGTCCGACGGCTTTTGCCGAGGCTCAATGGCGTACGAACCACTCTGTTCGTCGTAATGGTGATATTTATCCGACTCATGGAATCGGCCCGGTAGCTAATTGTATGAATATCAACCGTGGTAACCGTTTCCTTTCTTTATCCGCTATGGCTACCCAGTCTCGTGGCTTGCATAAGTATATCGTAGAGAATGGTGGCGAGAACCATCCGTTGGCGAAAGTTCAGTTCAACTTGGGTGATATCGTGACTTCCATGATCAAGTGCGCGAACGGACAGACTATCATCGTGACACATGATACAAACTCCCCTCGTCCTTATTCTCTTGGTTTCCGAGTTCAGGGAACCGAAGGCTTGTGGATGAATGACGGCGATCATGTGTACGTACAAGGCAAATCCAAACCTCACCGTTGGGATGATTCAGAGGAATGGTTCAAGCAATACGATCATTCGTTGTGGGCGAAGCATTCGGCTGAGGCTTCAGAAGCGGGTCATGGTGGTATGGATTATATCATGATGTACGACTTGATCGACGCTATCCGCAATAAGAAACCGACTCCAATGGATTGCTATGACGCGGCCGCTTGGAGCGCTATCTCCGGTTTGTCGGAGATGTCAATCGCACGCGGCGGTGCATTGGTAGACTTCCCGGATTTCACCCGTGGACAATGGATTCACCGTCAACCGCAATTCGCGTTGTAATCGATTTTCATGAAATAATAGGGAAGGATGTCTTTATTCAAGGCATCCTTTTCTTTTTTATATACATTCTTCTTGTCCCTTCGAGTATTATGATTATTTTTGTCACTCAAGTTAATCTATTCTATCTAAATTTTAAATTCGTACTATGAAGACAAACAGAAGAGACTTTCTGAAGACTCTTGGAGGAATCGCGGCGTTTACGATTGTACCGCGCCACGTGTTGGGTAATGGATTCATCGCTCCGAGTGATCAATTGACAAAAGGAATCATCGGTACAGGTGGTATGGGGCGTGGACATGTGGACTATGCCGGAACTCGTCTTGTCGCCGTGTGTGATGTCGACAAGAATCATCTGGAGCTGGGTAAACAGTTGGTAAAGGATAAGATTGCCGCATACCATGATTTCCGTGATTTGATTCTGGATCCTAATGTAGATATCGTTCATATAGCTACGCCTCCTCACTGGCATGGTATCATGTCTGTCGAGGCCGCTAAAGCAGGAAAAGACATTTGGTGTGAGAAGCCTATGACCCGTACGATTGGGGAGGGTAAACGAGTAATGGAAGCGGTGAAGCAATACGGACGTATGTTCCGCTTGAATACTTGGTTCCGTTTCGCCGACCCGTTCTATGGATTGGGTACTCCCGTGAAACCTTTGAAGAAACTGGTTCAAAGTGGTATGTTGGGCTGGCCTCTAAAGGTGACGATTAGCAAACATACCGGTTTCGACTGGAAGTTCTATTGGGTAGGTAAAGAATATCTGGAACCGCAATCGGTACCTAGCGAGTTGGATTATGATCTCTGGTTAGGCCCGGCTCCTTATAAACCTTATAACCCGCATCGTGTGCATCAGACATTCCGCGGATACTGGGATTACGACGGGGGTGGCTTAGGTGATATGGGACAGCATTATATTGACCCCGTTCAATATTTTCTAGGAAAAGATAATACCAGCCCGATTAAGGTGGAGGTAGACGCTCCGCAACAACATCCGGATGCCGTGGGTACGTGGCGTTCGATTACGTACACCTATGAGGATGGTTGTCAGATCGTACTTTGGGGAGGTGACTACGGGGACCCGAACACTCCTTATATTTCCGGACCGAACGGTAATGTCTATAAGAATTTCGTATGTGATATCCCGGATTGGGAGAAAAAGTTATCCGATTATCCCGAACCCGAGCCACAGGTTACCGACTTTGTCGAGTGCGTAAAGACTCGTCAGCCTTTTGCCTTGAATGAGCGTAATGGCTTCCGTTCCGCTACGATCGTGAACATGGGTGCCGTAGCCCTTCGTTTGAATCGTACGCTTCACTTTGATCCCGTAAAACTGGAATTTATTAATGATGAGGCTGCTAATCGTTTGTTGGATCAGCCGATGAGAGCACCTTGGAATATTTAAACACATACACAGATGAAAAAAGTATATATATCAATAGCCAGCTTATTGTTGTGCGGTAGCATGTTAATGGCTCAAAGCCCGGCTAATCGTACATCGAAGACAATCGTTGCCGATGTACTGGCACAGATGCCGGCGGAGCAACAAGCTGAATATAATAAATTAATTAATGACCTAAGCTCCACTGGCGAGGAAGGGGTCTTGATGTTGATTAACAAGATTAACGCTCCGGGAAAAGGCAGTAACTCGAACGTGGATTACGCATTGAGCGGATTGACTCACTACGTGATGGCGAAAGGTGAGGAGAATGCCCGTTTAACAACAGCCAACGCATATTTGAAAGCCTTGGATAAGGTGAGCGACCGGGAGACAAAGGCGTTTATTATCCGACAGCTTCAACTGTTGGGAAAAGATGAGTGTGTGGATACGCTGGCTAGTTATTTGAACGATGAGAGTCTAAGTGGTCCCGCTGCTCGTGCGTTATCCGCTATCCGTACCGATAACGCTAAGAAGGTTTTAGTGGCTTCCTTGATGCGTCGTTCCGGTACTCCGAAGACGCAGAAGGATATTATCCGTGCGATCGCTGATGTGCAAATCGCTGACGCGGAAAACGTATTGAAGGTGATGCTTGGCTCCAGCGATGAGAATATGCAGAAAGAGGTTCTTTACGCATTGAGCCGTGTAGGATCTAAGGCTTCTTTGAAAGATTTGGCCGTCGCCGCTGAAAAGGCCGGATATAAAATGGAAAAGACCGGGGCGAATGAGGCATATATCGCTTTGATAAAACGTGTCCTTGAGCAAGGCGATACCAAAGATGCGGAGAAAGCAGCGAATGACTTATTGAAAAAGTCTACGAAAGCAGGCATGACGCAGACTCGTGAGGCCGCTCTTCAGATTCTATTAGCCGCTAAACCGGAAGTCGCTACGAAGAATTTATTATCGGCTTTGAAAGATACGGATAAGGGATACCGTAATGCGGCTTTGAACTTCGCTTCGGGTTTCGCTGATCAAAATCTTTATATCGAGGTCATGAAACACATGCTGAAGGCGAAACCGGAAGCCAAGGTGGATATCTTGAACTGGATAGGCCGTGAAAGCAAATGCCCGTCTAAACATGACTTGATTAAGAATTTGGAGCTTCGTTTTGATTTACCCGCGAAGCAAGTTCTCTTGGATCAATTGAAAGATAAGAATTTCGCTGTGCAACAGGCTACTGTTTGGGCCTTGGTTAAAATCGGTGATAAGAGTGTCATTCCTGTGCTGGCGGATTTGTTGAAGAGCAATGACAAGCAAGTTATTTTATTGGGGCAAGATGCTTTGATGGCATTTAACGGCGATATTGATCAAGCGGTCGCTAAAGTGATCCCGTCCGCTTCCGATGCGGGAAAGATTGCCGGTTTAGAGTTGTTGGCGATACGTATGGCCGACGCTAACCTGAATACGGTGCTGGATCAGATTAAATCCGGTTCCTCGGAGGTGAAGAAAGCCGCTTATACCGCATTGAAAGATGTAGTGTCTGAGAAAGACTTCACTTTATTGTGCGGAATGTTGGAGACCGCGGAGGCTTCCGCTGTCGCTCCGCTTCAAGACGCGATCATTGCCGCTATCTCTAAACAATCGGCGGCAACTCAGGTATCTAACGTGGATCGCCGTATGATACAAGCGGGAGACAGCAAGAGATATCTTTATTATAAGGTTTTATCGGCGACTGGCGAGAAAAAGGCTTTGGCAACGATCGTGGAAGGATTGAATAAGGGGAATGGAGCGGCTAAGGATGCGGCTCTTGGCGCTTTGTTAGCTTGGAAAGGTGTTGAAGCAGCCGATGAGCTATTTACGGTTTGTCAATCAACCGCTTCCAATCAAGTATTTGATATGGCGTTAAAGCGTTATGTGCAGTTGGTATCTAATCCGGCGTTTACGGGAGAGAATCGTTTGTTGAGCTTGCGGAAGGTCATGGAGATCGCCCGGACGAGTGAGCAAAAGGCTCTTGTTTTACGTCAGATCCAACGGGCGGATACCTTCTTGGCATTGATGTACGCGTCGGAATTCTTGGATTCAAGCGATGCGACTGTTCGTTCGGCGGCTGTTTATGCGGTTTGGAATATTGCTCGTAACCATCCGGAATATAAGGGTGACAACGTGAAGGCTATTCTGAAACGTGTATTGAGCATGTTTGACGGGGAAGACGCTCGTTATGATATCGATGCCTTGAAGCAGCATTTAGATGCGATGCCGGACGAGGCCGGATTTGTCTCCATCTTCAATGGAAAAGACTTGACGGGTTGGAAAGGTTTGGTGGAAAACCCGATTGTCCGTGCTAAAATGAAACCGGCTCAATTGGCGAAAGCGCAGGAGAAGGCGGATGAGAATATGCGTCGTGACTGGAAGGTGGAGAATGGCCTCTTGATGTTTGACGGTACTGGGTATGATAACCTATGTACGGAAAAGCAATATGGCGATTTCGAGATGTACGTAGACTGGATGCTGGATCCGAAAGGCCCCGAGGCTGATGCCGGTATTTATCTGCGTGGTACGCCTCAAGTCCAGATCTGGGATACTTCCCGGGTAAATGTAGGTGCGCAAGTAGGTTCCGGCGGCTTGTACAACAATCAGGTGAACGAGAGCAAGCCTTCGAAAGTGGCCGATAATAAATTGGGCGAATGGAATTCTTTCTATATTAAGATGGTGGGTGACCGTGTGACGGTTGTCTTGAACGGAGAGAAAGTAGTGGATAATGTGATCTTGGAAAACTATTGGGATCGTAAGCTTCCGATTTTCCCGGTAGAGCAAATCGAGATGCAAGCTCATGGCAGCAAGGTTTATTACCGTAATATCTACGTGAAGGAGTTGGAAAAACAAGAACCGTTCAAGTTGTCTTCCGAAGAGGAAAAAGAGGGCTTCAAGGTCTTGTTCGATGGTACCAATATGCATGATTGGACAGGAAACACGGTTGATTATATCTTGGAAGATGGCTGTATTTCTATGGTTCCAAGCAGTAGTTTCGGAGGTAATCTGTATACCAAGAAGGAATACGGGAACTTTATTTATCGTTTTGATTTCCAGTTAACACCGGGAGCTAATAATGGTATCGGTATTCGTACCCCGATGGGTGTAGATGCCGCTTATGCAGGTATGGAAGTACAGGTTTTGGATTGTGAACATTCCATTTATCAAGGTAATATCACCCCATTACAACATCATGGTTCCGTATACGGTATCATTCCGGCCCGCGAGGATCATCCGAAAGCGTTCAAGCCAGCTGGAGAATGGAATACTGAAGAGATCATGGCGGATGGCGATCATATCCGTGTGACGGTGAATGGAGTCGTAATCTTGGATGGAAATATTCGGGATGCCGTGAAGAATGGTACGCCAGATGGAAAAGAGCATCCGGGTTTGTTTAACAAAAAAGGTCATATAGGTTTCTTAGGACATGGTTCCCCTGTCAAATTCCGCAATATTCGTATCAAGGAATTAAAATAATTTATAGTAGGCTTTGATTATAGAAAGAGATTGTCTTGAGTTATTTCGAGGCAATCTCTTTTTTTTGTAACTACTCAGCCCCTTCATAATAGAAGTCCACATTTACAAAAACATTGGAACAACTTAAATGGACATTAATAGACGGGTATCTACAGTTAGGGCATATTTCATTTACTCACGATTTCTGAGTCAACGCTCTTTTGATAGCTCTTTTCGATAGCAAGAAGTAGTTGGTTATAAGTAATAATAAGGAGGGTGAAAACTAGATTGCTAGCTTTCACTCTCCTTTATCGTATCAATACATAGATAATCTTGAATGTAACTATTATTTCAAGTGAGCATTCATCGCCTCAAGGAGGAATTTACCGGGTTTGAATTTTACGGTCGTACGAGCGGGGATCATTACAGGAGTACCTGTTTTAGGGTTTCTGGCAAGACGCTGCGTTTGCGGTCTTGGGATGAGTGTTCCAAATCCGACAAGTACGATTTCCTCATGCTCAGTCATACGCTCGGTTACGATCTCGATGTAAGCTTCCAATGCTTTCTTTGCGTCTTGCTTTTGTAATCCTGTCTTGTCTGCTAAAGCTTCTATAAGTTCTGCTTTGTTCATAAATGCAAATTTTTTAAATTGTTAAACACTACAAATGTACACTTTTATGTTGGTTTTATAGCTCCGTTTTGCAAAGATACATTTGCATTTGAGTTTCTTATAAAACAAGGCTTACAGATATTTGTTATATTTTTAAGAATAAAAAATGTTAATAGTGCGTTAGCTTGCGAATTTCGAGGCATTTATTGAATCTTGATATATCCGATTCGTGTGTACTTGATAGTATGGGATTCTATGTGTTTTAAGACTTTGGCGGAAGTCAAAGTCAATTTCCCCCCTACTTCGAAAGCCCGCGCCCCCGGTGGCAACGTTTGTGTGGTAAGACTACGATCTTTCGCCTTTATCCTTAATAAGAAGTAATTTCCGGCGATGTCCACGGCTGTGAGCAATTGATCTACATAGAAGTATTCGGTACCACGGATGATCCGTGTCTTGTAAGAATCGTCTTCTATGCGGACTTTCGTGATTGTCAACTTCAAATCGCTCAATTTTTCTCCCGGTGTTCCTACAAAGCGGCTTACAGGCATTTTATATTTCTTACGGGTCTGTAGGTCGAGATAGATTTTACTGTAGGTCACGGCTAACTCTTTAAAACGTATCTCGCTTTTTACGTGAGGCTCATATTTATCCGCTATCCAAACGACGTATCGGGGATCGATCGTATAAATGTCATACAAATGGTATCCTCTGTATTTACCGAAAGAAATAATATCGTCTCCATTATCGGGAGAGTCTTTTATATCTGTCGTTATATATAAAGGTAGAAAAGAGTTGCTCACCATCTTAATCGCCTTGTTCACCGAGCTGATGGCATTCAGGTCGAGATTCGCCAAATAAACCGTCGGATGATAAGTGGCCGAAGGCGTAAAGAACCAAAGTGTATAATATAAGGTCTTCGAGGTAGGCAAAAGAATGTAGTACCGCCCTTTGTCTGACGTTTTTCCTCGATTGAACGTATTTAACCTGTCGAGGATCATCTTCTGTATTTCACCGGATATGCCGGACGTGTTCTCATCCATACGATCAACTCTATATACAAATCTACTAAAAAAATCCGGAACTACATAATTTGCGGATGAGTTATTTATGACTACTTTTGCCCTAAAAATAAAATAGACGATGAGAATAGAGCAGAATTATTCGTTGGAGAAACACAATACCTTCCATCTTCCGGTAAAAACACGTTGGTTCATGGAGTATGAGACGGAGGAGGAGTTGCAACGAATCTTACATGATGAATACTTTCAGGAATGTTTATCCTTACATATAGGAGGTGGGAGCAATCTATTGTTCATCAACGATTATAATGGCATTATCCTCCATTCCCAAATCAAGGGGATTTCTATCTCGGCGGAAACGGACGAGTATGTATCGCTTCGTGTCGGGGCGGCTGAGATCTGGGATGATGTCGTGGCATATGCCGTATCGAAAGGCTGGGGTGGTATAGAGAATCTTTCTTTAATACCCGGTGAGGCGGGCGCTGCCGCTATCCAGAATATCGGGGCTTATGGCATGGAGATCAAAAATGTGGTCGAGAGCGTGGAGGCTTATAACCAGTTGACATTCGAGAAACGGACTTTTACGAAAGCAGATTGTGAATATGGATACCGTGATAGCTATTTCAAGAATGAGCATCATGATCCCCATATCATAACTTATATCACGCTTCGATTATCCAAGAACCCCGTTTTTACGGTTAATTATGGGAACTTGAAGGAGGCGTTGGCGAAATATCCGGAAGTTACTTTGGAAACGATCCGTGAGGCTGTCATAACGATTCGCAGGCAGAAGCTTCCCGATCCGGAGGTATTAGGCAACGCCGGCAGTTTCTTTATGAACCCGATAATTACGGTAGCGCATTTTGAGAAATTGAAGAAGGAATTTCCGGGAATCCCGTCTTATCCCGCTTCGGAAGGAAAGATCAAGGTTCCGGCTGGTTGGTTGATCGAGCAATGTGGGTTTAAGGGTAAAAGCCATGGGCCGGTAGGTGTTTACGAGAAACAAGCGTTGGTATTAGTGAATTTAGGAGATGCCCAGGGACATGAGATCGCGTTGGTGGCGGAGAGTATCCGTACTGCCGTAAAAGATCGTTTTGGTATAGAGCTTATGCCTGAGGTTAAATATGTCGGATAATGAAAATCATTTTTTTAGGAACAGGAACGTCTACGGGTAATCCTGAGATAGGCTGCCAATGTGAGGTATGTACGAGTAAAGATCCCCGTGATTGGCGGCTACGGGCCTCGGTCTTGGTAGAGATGGAGGGGAAACGGATCTTGATCGATTGTGGCCCGGACTTCCGTTGGCAGATGATAACCAATAAGATTTACCATTTTGACGCCGTTTTAGTAACCCATGAGCACTACGATCATGTAGGTGGTTTAGATGATCTACGTCCTTTTGGCCGGCATAAGGATGTGGATATTTACGCGGAAGACAATGTAGTGGAGGCGATAAAGACTCGCATCCCTTATGTATTCCGGGAGCATAAATATCCCGGAGTACCTAATTTGGTCTTGCATACGATCGGGATGAAACCGTTTGAGGCCGCCGGTGTCATGATCACTTCGATCCGTGTAATGCATGCTAAGTTGCCGATCCTAGGTTTCCGTATTGGTAATATGGCTTACTTGACCGACCTTAAATATATTCCGGAAGAAGAGTACGCTAAATTGGAAAATCTTGATGTGTTGATTATTGACGCTCTTCGAAAGGGAGAGCACCAATCGCATGAGAGTCTGGAGGAAGCTTTAGTGAATATATCCCGTATCCGGCCCAAGGAGGCCTATTTAATCCACATGAGTCATCGTATTGGATTGCATGCGATCGTTGAAAAAGAGTTACCTCCGCATGTACATTACTCATATGATGGATTGACGATTACTTTTGGATAGTTGATTTTTTGTGAGTGACTCGCATAGGATTCAAACCTATAACCTTCTGATCCGTAGTCAGATGCTCTATTCAGTTGAGCTAGCGAGCCAGTCTGCAAATATGATTGAATAGGAAAGTGACTCGCATAGGATTCAAACCTATAACCTTCTGATCCGTAGTCAGATGCTCTATTCAGTTGAGCTAGCGAGCCAAATTATTCTATCGCTATCTTCGAATGGTGACCGCGACAGGATTCAAACCTGTAACCGGCTGATCCGTAGTCAGCTACTCTATTCAGTTGAGCTACGCGGCCATTGTTTCTTGATTGCGAGTGCAAAGGTACAAGTTTGTTTTTAATATGCAAACGTTTTGGCTATTTTTTTACGAATTTAATCTAACATTTTTGGATTGAAGATCAGATAACCAATGTTTAGGCCAACGTTGAAATTCCCCTTTGGATAACTATATCCGTTGGCATACAGGCTGATACATAGGAATGGCAATTGCAATACGACCGCCGCTTCGCCCATGTAATTAAATGAGTGCAAAAACTTACCGTAATGCGGGATCCCGACATACGGGTTGTTGTCCGGCACCGTCTTTTGTATCTCATAGAGCGGGGCGAAGCCGTACATATCCAGCCGTACGTGTAGGAGCTTGCCTAATTTCAAGATCGGGGAAAGCCCGACAGCCACGTATTGGTTCGCCCTGAACGCCTCGTTGAATACGATCTCGCTATGGGGGGTCGGGGTAAACGCCGGGGCCTGCAATACGCTAGCCGTATAGTTATTCATGAGGTTCTTGCTGGATATGACCATTTCCGCCAAGTAGCCTAAGTTGAAACGGTTGCTTAGCGTTTGGTATTTGTTCCAGCGTCCTTTCAGTTGCAGCCAGCTATGCACTTTGCGACCGATCGGGGCTTCCGTGGTGGCGGAAGTGGGGGATGGGGTATATTTCTCCGTGCCGGTTACGTATTGTGCCATCAGGAATTGTTGTTTCCCGCTTATCGGATATTGCTTGGTATTGAGTGAGCTTTGCTTGATACTTAACGAACCGCTGAATAAATCGTACCAGCTATGGTCGAAAGTGGCGTTCGGGAAAGGTATCGTGGTGCTCTGCAAGTAGAAATCGTTGAGCCGTCCGTAGGAGAACCCGATCTCCGCTTTCGCTTGGTTCAGGAAGGGGAAGCCTAATTTTAGTTTCATGTACAGTTCTTTCTGCTTGATCATGGCGGGCACTACATCCTCATAAAAGAGGGATTGGCTTTCCGAGTATCTCTTGTCCGAGAAGACCCCCTGCCAATTTAAATACGTGGGGATTTGCGTTTGCAGGTACATACGGCCGCTTAACATGACACCGCTAAAGGAGTTGCCCACCTGAAAGTTCGAGTTTACGTCGGCGGCGAACCGTCCCAAGTATTGATATCCCAATCCTAGGTATAATTGATTCGCTTGATGAGACGATACGTTTCCGCCGAAGCCAACCGTGATCTCCTCTTTGATCTTCACGTTCAGATAAAGGTCGAATTTCTTCTCTTTCCGGTTATAAACGGCGTGAGGCATGATCTCCTTGATCTTGGAATAGGTCAGCATCTTGAAATAAGCCCGCTTGAACTCTTCCATGGAGAACTCGTTGTTGACATCCCGGTGCAATTGGGCCTCTATATATTTACGCTGCGCCTCGGATACGCCCGTCACGTAAATGTTGCGGAAGATCAGCGGGGGCAGACTCTCTTTATAGGCTTTCCTCCTTTCGGCAACCTCCTTCAAGGGCACCTCGCGGGGAACCCGTTGCTTGATGGAGTCGATCAGGGAAAGGGTGCGTTTATACCCGATATCCATAAGCTCCTTGCCTTTCTGGAAATCCAACAAGGAGACGGTGGGGAAGCTGAATTTAATCATCATGCCATCTTCCTCCGGTACCTCGTAATCGGTCTTTTGCATGATCATGGTCTCGATCTGGCTATAAGGATTCTCCGAGGGCTTGTTATTTCCTCCCGATACCGTCGATCCGAAAATGAAATCCGGATGGAACGCGTCTTTCATCGGGCCTACCGGGAAATTATCGTAGATTCCTCCGTCGAATAAAGGAATGCTGTCTTTCCATATGGGCTGGAAGAAAAACGGGAAAGTCATGGAGGCACGTACGGCGTCTCCCAGGTCTCCGTTCTTGAAGATGATCGGTTTTTTGGAATAGATATCCGAGGCTACGCAACGGAAAGGAACAAACAGGTTGTCGAAATTCCACCCCGCCTTTGCCGTGGCCTGCGAGAACAAGGACATGAACGCCTGGTTCATCTGTATGGGATTGACTAGGCTTTGCGGCAAGAAGCTAGCCTTGATCTGTAGGGAATCGGACATATCGATGGAGAAGTGCGCAAATTCCGGGGTAGGGTAAGGTTCCTTGAAATAATAGGTGTATTGCTCCTCCACCGTACCGGTTTGCCAATAGGAGAACTCCTTGGAAAGCATCAGCTCCAGCATCTCCTCGGGAGAATACCCCATGGCGTATAAACTGCCGATAATCGCCCCGATGGAGGTGCCGCTAATGTAATCGATCGGTATATTATTTTCTTCCAGCGCCTTGATCACTCCGATATGTGCCGCTCCTTTGGCACCGCCGCCGCTGAGTACTAACCCTACTTTCTGGGCGGAAACAATCTGAATGGCAGCAAGGAATAAGACTATGATAACGGTTGTTTTTCTCATATGAACTCAATCTGTTTTTCTTCTCCAAATGTAAGAAGTATTTCTTTAGAAACATAAATATTTCGTTCTTTCGTGCTGTTAAGCAATTATTCGTTAAAAATTAGCCAGGCAAAAGCGGCTTTCCCGGTAAATAAAAGGGTAGTGGGTGATTCCCGCAGGCTCTTGATAGGCAAAGCGATAGGACCAATAAGTGTTTCTCTTGGGGAAAACATTTGTTTCCCTAGGAGAAAACAACTGTTTCCTATAGGGAAAACAACTGTTTCCTAGGCACGAAACAAATGTTTTCCCGGCATAAAACATTTGTTTTTTATAGGGAAAAACTATAAACATCAATGGATCAATCTTTTTGCAGGAAAGGATTCGTGGGCTGAAACAAAAAAAGCCGTTCCCCTGATAAGGGGAACGGCTTTATATAATAGGTGAGGATTGGTTTATCCGATCAGTTCTACGCTACGTTTGATGAATTGGCTCAAGGCTTCTCCCTTCAACATACCGTTTCCTAATAAGGCAAGGTCGATCAACTGGCTAACCGTCTTGTTCGTGCCGGCATACTCGGCCAAGACTTGGTTGCGTTGCTCACGAAGCTCATCCAGCTTATGGTTGGTGTTGGTCATGTCCTCTTTCTCTTGCGCTGTGATCTCATCTTCTTTCTTCTTGTTTTGAGCCTCACGTAAGTCCTCTTGACGAGCTTCCCATCCTTTGATATCGCCAAGGATCGGTTTCAACTTCTCGTCGCAAGCTTGCTCCTCTTCGGTCAGCACTTTCTTGATCAACGGATGATCCGCGTTCAATACGAAGTTGAAGCTATCCGGCATCTCGCCATAGAAAGACATACCCGGTTGCATAGCGGACATCTCACGCATTCTTCGCATATACTCGCTTTGTGTCAACATGACAGGGTTTGCTTTTTCGCCCAATGCCTCGAATGTCACGGAGAACTCGGTCTTGTTCAATTTCGGCATCTGGCTCTTGAATACTTCCTGCATGGCCGTTTTCTGCTCCTCGCTCAAGGTTACTTTATTCGAGTCTTCCTTGCGGATCAAGTTGTCGATCGTATCGCTATCCACACGAACGAAACGGCTCTTCTCGAACTTCTGCTCCAATTGGCCGATCAAGTGTACATCCAATTGCCCGTCCATTTCCAAGACGCTGTAACCTTTGTCCTTAGCGGCTTGTATATAGCTGTATTGCTCGTCTTTATTGGTCGTGTACAGATAGATTAAGTTACCCTCCTTGTCTGTCTGGTTGTCCTTGATCAGGTTCTTGTATTCCTCGAAAGTGAAGTATTTGCCCTCTACATCCTTGAGTAAGGCGAACTTAACCGCACGGTCGTAGAACTTCTCATCGGTCAGCATACCGTATTGGATGAATAGTTTTAAGCTATCCCATTTCTCCTCGAACTGCGGGCGGTCGTTCTTGAAGATCTCCTCCAAGCGGTCTGCCACCTTCTTCGTGATGTGGTTGGAGATCTTTTTCACGTTCTGATCGCTTTGCAAATAAGAACGGGATACGTTCAACGGGATATCCGGCGAATCCAATACACCATGCAATAATGTCAAGAACTCCGGAACGATACCCTCTACGGAATCCGTGACGAATACTTGGTTGCAATATAACTGGATCTTGTTACGATGCAAGTCTATATTGCTCTTGATACGAGGGAAATATAAGATACCGGTCAGGTTGAACGGATAGTCTACGTTTAAGTGAATCCAGAACAACGGCTCATCCGTCATAGGATATAAGTCACGATAGAACTTCTTGTAATCCTCGTCGGTCAGTTCGGCCGGTTTGCGAACCCATGCCGGCTTGGTGTCGTTGATCACGTTATCTTCTTCCGTATCTACGTACTTGCCATCCTTCCACTCTTGCTTCTTGCCGAACGCTACAGGAACCGGTAAGAAACGGCAGTATTTTGTCAATAAGCCATTGATCTTGTCCTTGTTCAAGAAATCTTTATTCTCGTCGTCGATATACAGGATGATATCGGTACCACGATCCTCTTTCGTCGTTTCCTCCAAGGAGTATTCCGGTGTGCCGTCGCAGCTCCATCTCATGGGGACAGCGCCTTCTTTGTACGATTTCGTCACGATCTCCACTTTCTTGGAAACCATGAAAGAGGAGTAGAAGCCAAGACCGAAGTGACCGATGATAGAAGCGGCGTCGTTCTTGTATTTCTCGACGAACTCCTCGGCACCGGAGAAAGCGATCTGGTTGATGTACTTATCGATCTCCTCGGCCGTCATACCGATACCCCGGTCGGAGATCGTGATCGTGTTATCGTCGAATTTAACCTGTACGGTCAAATCGCCGAGCTCGCCTTTAAACTCGCCTACGGAAGAAAGCGTTTTTAACTTCTGGGTAGCGTCTACCGCATTAGAAACAAGCTCACGAAGGAAGATTTCGTGATCACTGTATAAGAACTTCTTGATAATCGGAAAGATGTTTTCCGATGTTACTCCGATGTTACCTTGCTTACTGCTCATAGTTTGAATATCTTAATGTTCTATTGTTGTTTTATACGTATTGGTGTCTTGTTCATTCACAAGATCCGCCAATTCCTATACAAAACGGATGCCAAAACATTTAGGACAAACTATAAATGACAAAAAGGCAGATACCGGCTGTAAATCTTTCAGCCGGTATGGTTGGCAAAATCCTTTCTCACGTACATTATTATATTTACTTAAATATCAAGATCCGTTCCTCTAACGGGGCGAATTGTTTTTCTCCCGGTTCTTGTGTAGAGGTACCGAACGGCATCTCGGCGATCAGTTTCCAGTTTGGATTGATATGCCATTGTTTAGCGACTGCCTCGTCGATCAACGGGTTGTAATGTTGCAGAGAAGCGCCGAGACCGGCATCTTCCAGCATCGTCCATATGGCGAATTGATGCATGGCCGATGTCTGTTGGGACCATACCGGGAAATTATCCTGATAAGAAGGAAATTGCTTCTGCAAGCCTTCCACTACCGCCGCGTCCTCGAAAAAGAGGACCGTGCCATAGCCAGCCTCGAAAGAATTATCTATCTTTGCCTCGGTAGCCTTATAAGCTTCGGCGGGGATGATTTTACGAAGCGTGCCTTTTACGATTTCCCAAAGCTTCTTGTGGTTTTCACCCAGTAGCAGTACGATTCTCGTAGACTGCGAGTTGAATGCGGAGGGAACGTGAGTGACCGCTGTCTTGATAATCTCATGAATCTCGTTGTCGGAAATGGGAGCGTTGTTTCCTATTCCATAATGTGTCCGGCGATGCTGGATCGCTTCTTTGAAATTTCTTACCATAATGAATGCTATATTATGTTGTTATATACCTATAACTGCTTTGAGGCATGAATTGTTGAGGAAAAATATTTGAGAATTCTTGCGGGTAAATAAAAATAATTATTACCTTTGCACCCTGTAAAGATAAGACTCTATTAGAATCTTCGTTTTTGTTCATGATGCTAGTTCAGAAAGGGAAGACACATAGCAGGAGTTGACTTAAATTTCGTATAATTTAAAAGAACAGATTAGAAATGTCTAAAATTTGTCAAATTACTGGAAAGAGAGCGATGGTTGGAAACAACGTTTCTCACTCAAAGAGAAGAACGAAACGTAAGTTCAATGTCAACCTGTTTACGAAGAAGTTCTACTGGGTAGAACAAGATTGTTGGGTCAGCTTGAATATTTCTGCGGCTGGTTTACGTACAATCAATAAGTTAGGTTTGGATGCGGCTATCAAGATGGCGGCTGACAAGGGTTATTTGAACGCATAATTGTGGAGGATGTAGAAAATGGCAAAAAAAGCAAAAGGAAATAGAGTGCAGGTAATCCTTGAGTGCACAGAGCACAAGGAAAGTGGAATGCCGGGTATGTCTCGCTATATCACTACAAAGAATAGAAAGAATACAACCGCAAGATTGGAGTTGATGAAATACAACCCGGTTTTGAAGAAGATGACGTTACACAAAGAAATTAAGTAATAGGAGATTTTAAACGATGGCAAAAAAAGCAGTTGCAACATTTAAGAAAGGTGACGGTCGTACTTATTCCAAGGTGATTAAAATGGTTAAGTCTCCGAAAACAGGCGCATACATCTTCCAGGAAGAAATGATCCCTAACGAAGCGGTAAAAGATTATTTCGCTAAATAATTAAGTAGCGAATAATAAAGCATATAAGAGGCTTCTCTCCGATAAAGCGGAGGGAAGCTTTTTTTATACCCTAAACTTTTGAAAGTATAGTTGGTAACAAACAAAATATTTTCTTAATTTTGTTCGGTTAATTCGTAGAGACAGGGCATGCCCCGTCTCTTCCCATCCAAAGGGTCGTTTGTATGAAATAATAATATAACAAGATAAAATAATTAAAGCTATGAGATTCGATGTATCCAGCACTGCGCTATTATCACGTTTACAGTCTATAAGCAAGGTTATCGCTTCCAAGAACTCTTTACCGATTCTGGACAGTTTCCTTTTTAACCTAGAAGGTAATACGCTTACGGTGACAGCTTCCGATGCCGAGACCCGGTTGGTGACTTCCGTAGACGTTATGAATGCCCAAGGTGCCGGACTCTTTGCGGTTTCCGCCAAGATCTTGCTCGATCCGTTGAAAGAGCTTCCCGAACAACCGCTTACTTTTGATATCAATGATGAGAACTTGGAGATTTTCATTCATTTCCAGAATGGTAAGTATAATTTTATCGGTCAGAAGGGAGATACATATCCACAGCAGAAGCCATTGAATGATAACGCTATCTCTATCGCGATGGATGCCCAGATGTTGTTGAACGGTATCAGTCGTTCCTTGTTCGCTACCGCCGATGATGAGCTTCGCCCGGTAATGAATGGTGTCTATTTCGATATCCATACGGATGATTTGACATTCGTGGCATCAGACGGACATAAATTGGTTCGCTTACGTAACTTGTCGGTGAAATCTCCGGAACGGGCCTCTTTCATTTTGCCGAAGAAGCCGGCTAATTTATTGAAGAATTTGTTGGCGAAGGAGCCGGAGCAAGTGTTGATTAAGTTTGATGATAACAACGCGTATGTTACTTGCACGAACTTCGAGATGGTTTGTCGTTTGATCGAGGGGCGTTACCCGAACTACAACAGTGTGATTCCTCAAGAAAACCCATTTAAGGTGACGATTGATCGTATCTCTTTTTTGAATGCTTTAAAGCGTGTTTCTGTCTTTTCTAATCCGGCGAGCAGTTTGGTGAAGTTGCACTTGAATGATAGCTTGATTACGGTTTCCGCCCAAGATATCGATTTCTCCACTTCCGCGGAAGAGCGCATCGTTTGTCAGTTTGACGGGACGGAGTTAAGCATCGGTTTCAAGGCTACCTATCTGATTGAGATCCTTGGAAATATCAGCTCGGAAGAGGTCGTATTAGAATTAGCGGACCCTTCACGTGCCGGCTTGATCGTTCCTTCTGAGAATGATGAGGACGAGGACTTGCTCATGTTGCTGATGCCGATGATGTTGAATGATTAATAAATAAATAATGCAATTAAACTTAAGGAACCCGTTAGTCTTTTTTGATTTAGAGACCACGGGCATAAATATAGTAAAGGACCGTATCGTAGAGATTTCCTATGTGAAGGTCTTCCCGAATGGGAAAGAAGAAACAAGGACAAGCCGGGTAAATCCCGGTATGCCTATTCCCCCCGAATCTACCGCTATTCATGGCATAACCGATGAGGACGTAAAAGATTGTCCGACCTTTAAGGAGATCGCTAAATCTTTGGCGACACAGATCGAGGGCTGTGATTTGGCCGGATATAATTCTAACCGTTTCGATATACCTCTGCTTGCCGAGGAATTCTTGCGTGCGGAGGTGGATATCGATTTGAACCGGCGTAAATTTATCGATGTACAGACCATTTTCCATAAGATGGAACAACGTACGTTGTCTGCCGCTTATAAGTTCTATTGCAATAAAAGCTTAGAGAATGCTCATACGGCTGAGGCTGACACGTTGGCTACGTATGAGGTGCTGAAAGCGCAGCTGGATCGCTATCCGGATTTGAAGAATGACGTAGCTTTCCTTTCCCAATATTCCAGTTACTCGAATAATGTGGATTTCGCCGGACGTATGGTTTACAATGATAAAGGAGAGGAGATTATTAACTTCGGCAAGTATAAAGGCCGTCTGGTAACGGAGATATTGAAGTCGGATCCGGGTTATTATTCTTGGATCATAAACGGCGATTTTCCGTTGAATACGAAGAAAATGTTGACTGAGATTCGTTTGAGAGACTTTAATTCAAAATAAGGCGATGAATAATTTTGAGTTTTGCAATCCTGTAAAGGTTGTGTTCGGTAAAGGAACGATCGCCCGTTTGTCCGCGTTAATTCCAGAAGGGAGTAAGGTCCTGGTGATATACGGCGGCGGTAGCATTAAGAAAAATGGTATTTATGAGCAGGTGACGGTCGCTTTGAAAGACTTCCATACCTATGAGTTTGGTGGTATCGAGGCGAACCCCCGTTATGAGACTTGTATGAAGGCTGTCGAGTTGGTGAAGAGGGAGAATATCGATTTCTTGCTGGCAGTAGGCGGCGGATCTGTGATCGATGCTACGAAATTTATCGCTTCGGCTACGTTTTTCGAGGGAGATCCTTGGGATATCTTGTCGAAGGGTGGCGTGATAAAGAAAGCGCTTCCTTTAGGAGTGGTGCTGACTTTGGCCGCTACCGGCTCGGAAATGAATGAGCGGGCGGTAATCTCCCGGGAATCTGTACATGAGAAATTGAATTTCATGTCTCCGTTGGTGTTCCCTAAGTTCGCTATATTAGATCCGCAGGTAACTTATTCTTTACCTGTGCGACAAGTGGCTAACGGTGTCGTTGACTCGTTTATCCATGTGATCGAGCAATACCTGACTTATCCGGTGAACGCTAAGGTTCAAGATTATTTTGCCGAGGGATTAATGAAGACAATCGTGGAAGAAGGCCGCAAGGTCTTGCGAAATCCGAATGATTATGATATTCGTGCTAATTTGATGTGGGCGGCTACGAATGCCTTGAACTGTTGGATTGGCCAAGGAGTACCTCAAGACTGGTCTTCACACCGTATGGGGTATTCATTGACGGCGCAGTTCGGTTTGGATCATGCCCAGACTTTGGCGGTAATCTTGCCGGGTGTCATGGCCTATATGCGTAAGGAGAAAGAGGCGAAACTGATCCGGATGGGAGAGGTCGTATTTGGTATTACCGAAGGATCTGCCGATGAAAAGGCGCAAAAGTCAATAGAGGCAACGGAAGAATTTTTCCATTTCATGGGGTTAAAGACCCGCCTTTCCGACTATGGGATCAAGGAATCCGACTTGGATGCCTTGGTAGAACCTATCGATCGAATGGGATGGAAACTTGGCGAATATGGTAATATAAACTCAAAAGTAGCGAAAGAGATTCTTTTGTTGAGATTGTAGAGACGCGGCACGCTACGTCTCTATTGGCAAGGATAAATAGATTCGATATATGACATTGAAAGATAAACATATTATAGTAGGGATTACGGGGAGTATAGCCGCATACAAAGCCGCTTATATCATCCGGGGATTGGTGAAAAAAGGAGCCGAGGTACAAGTGGTTATCACGCCAGCGGGAAAAGAGTTTATCACTCCGCTTACGTTATCGACGTTGAGTAGCCACCCTGTAATCAGCGAGTTTTTTTCCAATAGGGATGGTACATGGAATAGCCATGTGGATCTGGGGCTTTGGGCGGATGTCATGCTGATAGCTCCGGCTACCGCTTCCACGATCGGTAAGATGGCGAACGGAATCGCCGATAATATGCTGATAACTACTTATCTTTCTTGCAAAGCCCCTGTATTCGTGGCTCCGGCCATGGATTTGGATATGTTCGCTCATCCGAGTACCCAACAGAATCTGGAGCGCTTGCGTTCATTCGGTAACCGGATTATCGAACCTGCAGAGGGGGAATTGGCGAGCCATTTGGTTGGTAAAGGACGGATGGAAGAACCCGATAAGATTATCGAGGTTTTGGAAGACTTCTTTACCGCTCAAAAAGATCTTGAAAAAAAAAAGATCTTAATAACAGCGGGTCCGACATATGAAAAGATAGATCCCGTACGTTTTATAGGTAATTACTCTTCCGGTAAGATGGGGTTCGCTTTGGCGGAAGCTTGTGCGGAGAGAGGGGCGGAGGTGACTTTGGTCGCCGGTCCGGTCTCTTTAAAAACACATCATCCGGGTATTAAACGAATCGATGTGGAGTCTGCGGAGGAAATGTACCAAGCGGCGATAACCGCATTTCCGAGCAGCGATGCTGCCATATTATGTGCCGCTGTCGCCGATTACCGCCCGGAGAATGCTTCCGAGCAGAAGATCAAACGGGAAACGAAGGGAGAAATGATGCTTCATTTGATTCCGAACCCGGATATCGCTGCCTCTTTGGGCGCGATCAAGCGGGAAGGACAGGTTATGGTGGGTTTCGCCTTGGAGACGAACGACGAGGCCACTCATGCCGAAGGTAAACTGAAGCGGAAAAACCTCGATTTCATCGTCTTGAATTCTTTGCGAGACCCAGGTGCCGGTTTCCGTTGCGATACCAATAAGATCACGATTATCGACAATGCCGGAGGAGTAACGAGCTATCCGCTCAAAACGAAGCGGGAGGTAGCCTCTGATATCGTAAATAAGTTGGTAACATTATTGAAATGAGAAAAGTAAGAAGACTGTTTTATCTATTCATGCTTTGCGCCGCTCCTTTTTGTGGGAAGGCGCAAGAGTTGAACGCCCGTATCACGGTGAACGGAGACAAGATCGCGACCGCTAACAAGCAAATCTTCACGACCTTGCAGAACTCCTTGACGGAGTTCGTGAATAACCGGAAATGGACGGATGCCACGTTTGCCGTCAATGAGAAGATCGATTGTACGATGACGATCATCGTGAGTGAATTGGATGAGACGAACTTCAAAAGCGAGATCCAGATACAAGCCCGTCGTCCGGTCTATAATTCCAGTTATACGACCACACTCTTGAATTTCCGGGACAAACAGCTGGATTTTGAATATACGGAGGGCGAGCCGTTGGACTATAACTCAAATACGCTGACCAGCAATCTTACGGCCACTATCGTATTTTACGTCTATGTGATCTTGGGACTTGATTTCGACAGTTTCGCCCCGAAAGGTGGTGCTAACTATATACAACAGGCTCAGCAAATCGTGAACATGGCTCAGTCCGAGGTGTCGTGGACAGGCTGGAAAGCTTTTGATAGCAACCAGAACCGCCATGCCGTAGCGACAGCTCTGCAAGATAACGCATCCGACGCTTTCCGGGAAATGTGGTACACGTATCACCGGAAAGGACTCGATGAAATGGCGGCAAATCCGGATCGTGGACGTACGACAATCATCGGGGCGCTTCCCGCCTTGCAGGAAGTGAAGAAAGCCCGGCCTACCTCTGTGCTTCTGCAAATGTTCGCCGACGCTAAATTAGATGAGATTATCGCGATTTATTCGAAAGCGACCACGCAAGAGCGGCAAGAGGGCTATAAGAGGCTGTTCGAGATCTATCCGGCACAATCCACTCGCTTGGAAGAGCTTCAAAAACCAGTAAGGTGAAAAAGTTATGTTGAAATCCTTATTTATACAGAACTTTGTCTTGATAGACAATTTGGATATCCGCTTTGATAAAGGCTTCTCGGTGATAACGGGTGAGACTGGAGCGGGTAAATCTATTATATTAGGAGCCTTGTCATTGGTTCTGGGACAACGTGCGGATGGCAAGAGTATAAAGAAAGGTTCGGATAAATGTGTGATCGAGGCCGTATTTGATGTCTCAAAATATCAGTTGGAGCCTTTCTTCCTAAGTAGCGACCTTGAGTACGACGCTGATAGCTGTATCTTGCGTCGGGAGCTTTATGCTTCCGGTAAATCCCGTGCTTTCGTCAATGATTCCCCGGTTTCCCTTACGATCTTAAAAGAGTTGGGAAGCCGCTTGATTGATATCCATTCGCAGCATCAGAACCTGTTGTTGGGCGATAATCGTTTCCAGCTGAAGGTGATCGATGTAATGGCCGAAAATGAGATCTTGCTCATTCTTTATAAGAAGGAATTTACCCGTTATCAGGCGTTGCGAAGAGAACTGAAAGATTTGAGGGACAAAGCGGCTCAAAGCAAGCAGGAGGAAGATTATATCCGTTTTCAATTGGAGCAATTGGACGAAGCCAACCTTCAACCGGGTGAGCAGGACGAGTTGGAGCAAGAGCAAGAAACCCTCTCGCACGCGGAGGAGATCAAAAGCTCTTTATATAAGATAACCGAACTCTTGGATGGCGAGGAACAAGGAGTTATCCAGATACTTAAGGAAGCCCTTTCCATCGTAGATTCCTTAGAAAGATATTTCCCGAAAGCCAAGGAGATCTCCGAGCGAATCCGCTCGGCGTATATCGACTTGAATGATCTGGCTTCCGAGACAGACGTATTAAAGGAGGATGTGGAATTTAACCCGGAACGATTGGAATGGGTGAATGAACGCTTGAACACCCTTTATACACTCCAGCAAAAACACCGTGTCTCTACCGTGGAGGAATTGATAGCTATACGGGATCAATACCAAGAGCAATTGCGTGCGATCGATTCTTTCGATGAGCAAATCGGCTTGTTGGAGAGCCAATTGGATGTCTCATATAAAGAATTGCTTCAACAAGCCTCCGTGCTTAGCGAGCAGCGAAAAGTCGCTTCTACGGCAATGGCCTCGCAATTGGTCAAGATGATTATTCCGTTGGGGATGCCGAATACCCGTTTCCGGGTGGACATCGTTCCCCGCAAAGAGCCGGAGAGCGATGGAATGGACGATATCCGATTTATGTTCTCCGCCAATAAGAGCGCAGAATTGCAGCCGGTAGCCCAAACCGCTTCCGGAGGTGAGATCTCCCGGTTGATGCTCTGCCTTAAGGCGATGATTGCCGGGTTCACCGCTTTACCTACCATTATTTTTGATGAGGTAGATACGGGCGTATCGGGTGATATCGCCGATAAAATGGGCGATATCATGCAAGAACTCGGTACGAAGATGCAAGTTTTCGCTATCACCCACTTACCTCAGATAGCGGCGAAGGGGCAAGCTCATTATTTTGTTTATAAGAAGGATACCAAAGACCGTACGCTGACCCATATCAAGCAATTAGAGGGGGAGGAACGGGTGAATGAGGTAGCCCGTATGTTGAGTGGAGCCTCATTGACAGAGGCTTCTCTTGCCAATGCGAAAGATTTGTTGGGAATCAAGGATTAAACCTTTCTGAAGTAGGGTAGTCTTAGATAAAAGGACAAACGATTCACGTTATTATTAACTTAAAATTGAAAAGACATGAAACGATTCAGCTTACTATGTGTGATGGCGATATTGTGCAGTTTACCCGCTTACAGCCAGTTTTGGATCAGTTTTGGGTGGAATGAACCGCATTGTCGAAATTGTCTTTGGATGGAGCAGGCGATGCATTTACCCGGTCGCCAAGCAGCGGAATACCATAAGATCATCCATAAGTACGGACAGAAAATAGAGAAGGAGACCCGCCGTGACTATCGGTATTGGGACCGGGCTGCCCGCCGTATCTACGATTTGCGTATGGAAAGAGATCGTAAGATCCAACGTGTATTGACTCCGGGCCAGTTCAATCTATATGTCCGTTTTGTAAGGGAGCATCCACAACGTATCCATGATTATCGGGGATGGTATGCAAACCCGAGATATCCGGATCGCCGCCCGTCTCATGACTGCCGTCGCTATGAGGATAACTATTGGAATTACCGCTGGGGTACCACTCATCATGACAACCATCGTCATGACTACCGGAAACCATCGAAATCGGATAAGCCCAAACCTAATAAGAATAAGAGGGATCGGGATGATAGAAAAGAACGGTATTACAGCAATGGGCGAAATATCTAATAATTCAACCATAGCTTGAAGGAGGCCCACTTTTCTTTGCTAACCAATATTTTCTCTTTATGCTCCGGCTTTATGTGGACAATGACCTTATATTGAAAATAGGGCTCTATTTTCACGATAGATTCGATATTTATGATCGTTTGCCGGTTCGTCCGGAAAAATTTGTCGGGATCTAATTGTTCCATAAGTTTATCCAGCGGGAAATCGATTATATACTCCTTATTCTGCCGTGTGACAGCGAAGGTGATCTTGTTTAATGAATAAAAGTAGGCGATATCCTCCACTTGTAAAGTGATAAGTTTCTCGTTGCCTGAGATAAGGAAACGGGTCCTGTATTTCTTGTCGGGATACGTGAGGGAATGGAGTACTTCCAATAAGTCATTTTGTCCTAAGGGCTTCTGGTTGTACTTAGACGTGATATGCTCGAATTTCTGAATGGCATCCTCCAATCTTTCTTGTCGTATCGGCTTGAGTAGATAATCAATACTGTTTACCGTAAAGGCCCGGACCGCATATTCATCGTAAGCGGTCGTAAAGATAATGAGGCTTGCGGGGCAAGCTTGTTCTATAAATAAAAAGGAATTTCCGTCCGACAACTGGATATCCAGAAAAACGATATCCGGATGCGGATGGGAAGCGAACCAAGCCACGGAGGATTCGATGCTTCCGGGTATTTTGATGATATCCCATTGCGGGCGTAATTTCTTTATCATACCTTCTAGTAACCGGGCGGCCGGTTTCTCATCTTCGATAATGGCTACTTTAATATTATTCATAAATAAGTGGGATTGATACGGTGAATTGATGATCATTTTTACGGATCTGGATATCCTGCTTGCATAGTAATTGATAACGCTCCGACAAATTCTTTAATCCTTTACCGGATACATTCGAGACTTTTTTACGTCGTAATGTATTGCTGACGCATAGATATAGATCGTTCTTTTCAGTATATACACGTATGGTCATCGGGTTAAAATCGTCGATGTAGTTATGTTTTACGACATTCTCGGCTAGCAGTTGCAGTGTCAGAGGGGGCAATTGATAGTCAATGACGTTGTCGGGAAGATCGCGCTCCAACGACAAACAATCTCCCAGCCGCACTTGATGGAGGAATATATAGGAATCCAGAAAATCAAGCTCCTCTTTTAAAGAGACGATCTGGCACTGTTGCTGGCGGAGCACGTAACGGTAAACCTCGGACAGATGCTGCGTGAACTTGACCGCCGTTGCTGGGTCGTACTCTATCTCCGCTATCAATGTATTCAAGCTATTGAACAGGAAATGAGGATTTAGCTGGCTTTGGAGAGCGGTATATTTAGCTTGGATAGACTCTGCCTCCAATCTTTGTTTCTCCTTATACAAATTCAATGTATAACGCATCGAATAATTAATCAAGAGAAGGCTGAAAATGATCATCTCCACGAACCAGACGGCTATTACCAAACCAGCCCCTTTTGCCCGGATTATGAAAGGATCACCAATGTTTGTGATCCATTTCAACGAGATAAACAGGGTACAATTCATAAGTAATAATAAGAGAGCTACCAGCAGATAATGCCATACCATCCGGCTTTTATCGATGTAATATAATGGATAATTGGTAGCCATCCAATGACTGCTGACCAGCAAACTGAAACCAAACAGGTTGAATACCGCTATCGTGATGGACAAAGCGATCAACGAGACTTTCAGGTCGGGGATGCGCTCTTGTAGCTCCGTATGGTATAGCAGCAAGAAATAAGAGAATATCCCTAATGCCGAAAACAAAAGGATACATGCCGATTTCCCGTATGATATTTCTTTCATGAGCTATTCTTTTTCGCGAAGATAATAAATTGCCCGTTCGAAATCGGTCTTCGCCATCTGTGCGTTTAGTTTGGATTGTATATAATTAACTTGAGCTTGTTGATGATATAGCTGAGCGTTGATAACCTCGACGATAGAAATATTCCCCTCCTTATAACGCTCCATAGCCATTTGCTCACTTTCGGATGCTTTAGATAATGAGCTCTCGGTTAGTTCTACTTTATCGATAGCTTGTTTATAGTTATAATGGGCGGTTTGTATTTCCAACCGGATCTTATCTTGTGTCTTGCTGAGATTCTGTTGAGCCATATTGATGGCGTAGGAAGAAGCGTTGCGGGTACTCTTACGTTTTCCCCATTCGAAGAGCGGGATACTTAGCTTGGCGTAGATCGCGTAGTTCGGATCTAGGTCCGACTTGAAGTTATAGCCCGGCGAGGAATAGCTCCCATCTACTCCAATATGGAATTGGGGTAAGAAACGGGCATCCGCTATTTTTCGGGATGATTCCTGTAACTCGATCTTGTTTTGGGCGATCTGGTATTCCGGCCTGTTGGTTATCTGACTATCTATCTCTTCTGATAAAGGGATAAATTGTTTGAGGGCGATTACGGATTGATCGATTGGCAAGGTATCACTCGGGTTTACGCCAGCGAAAGAGTTAAGGGCTAAACGTGCGATCTCGGCGTTATCACGAGTTTGCAATAACTGGAAATCCGCGTCGTTTCGTTTTACCTCCGCCATAAGAAGATCGTTTCGATCGATGTATTCTACTTCTACCCGGTGACGTACGACCTCTACCAGTTGCTGTATAGATGTACGAAGTGCCTGTGCCACGAAAATCAGCTCGTGCTGGGCCACCGCGTTCCAATAGTAGATATCGGTATCGTGTAGGGTATTGCTTTTTATACGATCGGATTCATTGGATGCCAACTCTTTTTCCTGCCTCGCTTTTTGGTAGTTGGCACGAATCCCTCCTCCGGTATAAATCGGTTGCGAGAGGGAGAGAGTCGCCCCATATTTCAAGTCTTTACCTTGAAAGTAGAGGGGAGAGTTCATTGATGGCAAATCAATCGATAATTCTAGCGGATTACCGGTATAATTGAAATTGCCTCCCGCCGAGAGTTTCGGTTTGAAATCCGCACGGGCCGACTTGATCATTTCTTGTTTCATGGCCTCGTTGTATCCCGCCGCTTTCAAGTCTTGGTTGTATTCCAAGACTTTTTCCTTGTATTGCGTTTGATAATCGTTGTTTTGTGCGATTAACGGGAAGGATAGGAAGGATAAGAGACCGCTGATAATATATACTTTGTTCATTTTAATCGTTTATTTATGAGGTGAATGAATCCGGTAAAACAATGCGTATAACGTCGGGGTTACGAATAGAGTAAGTAAGGTAGCGAAGGTGAGGCCGAAGATGATAGTCGCCGCCATTCCACCGAACGCTACGTCGAAAAGCAAAGGCACCATTCCTAAGATAGTCGTGGTAGCCGCCATCAAGACCGGGCGAGTCCTTGAGATGGTTGCCTCTATGATCGAGTCGTATGGAGAGATACCGTTACGACGTTGCGTGTTAATCTCGTCTAATAATACGATTACGTTTTTGATAATCATACCCAAGAGCCCCAACCATCCGGCGATCGGGAAAAAGCCGAACTCGAACCCGGTAAGCAACATACCGATCGCTACCCCGATTAATGAAAGCGGGAGTATGCAAAGGATGATGATAGGTTGACGGAAATTGGAGAATAAAGCGACCAATATAACAACCAACATCAAGAATGCCAGCGGAAAGAATTTGACAAGGGCTTGTAATCCCTCCGTCTGGTCTTTGTATTGTGAATCCCAGAAGAAACTATATCCTTGGGGCAGGTTCATTTTCGCTATCTCTTCCCGGATCTCACCGTGTACTTCGGACATGGTGTAGCCGTTCTTCACGCCACACATCGCCGCCATGGACAATTGCCGGTTGTAAGTCCTGATCTGCGGATATTCCCATGCAGAGGTTACCTGTTGGGTTACTTGCGACAAGGGCGCGGATTTCTCTCCATTCCAGACCGAGAAATCGCCTAGCGAACGGGGATCGCTGATCCCGCTTGTCTCCGATTTCAACAAGACCGGTACTTTCTTTTCCTCATCCCGGTAAATCCCGATAACCGCGCCTTCCTCGATGGATTTGACGGATTCCATCAAATTGGCCTTGGTGATACCTAATGAACCGGCTTTTACCGGATCATATACCGGGCGGATCATATAGGTCATATTGCCCCATTCGTTCCGGGCATCGGTTACTTTCGGGTTCCTTCGCATAATGTCGATAGCTACTCCGGTCAAAGAGTCCAATACAGCCGGGTCTGGCCCAAGGAAACGAGCCTCTATCAAGGCTTCCGTAAGCGGGCTCAGCTCAAACTTATTCACTTTGATGAGCGGCTCCGGATATTTTAAGCGGATCGAGTCTTGTAGTAAGGTATGCAATTTGCGGGCCTCTCCGGATGTCTTGCATTTTACCAATAATTGGGCATAGTTCGGTTGGGGACCGAAGCTGACGTTCGATAGATAATAACGAGGCGGCGTTCGTCCGATATAAGAGGAAACCATTTCCGTCTGCGAATAATCTTTGATGGATTCGGCTATATCGGTAGCGTATCGATCGGTTTCCTCGATGGCCGTACCTTCCGGCAACCACATATCTAGGGTGAAATATTGCTTGTCGAGCGAGGGCACGAACACTTTCGGGATAAACTGGAAACTCCATGCGGAGATAACCAATAAGACGGATAAGAGGCCTACCGTAGCGTATCGATGCTTAATGACAAAGCGTAGGGAAGAGCGGAAATAATCGTAGTATTTCCCGGAGAATAATTCCCCTGTCAACTCGTCCGGCCGGGGGCGGCGTACGAACTCTTGGATGAAGAACGGGGTTTGCGTAAGCGCGAACACCCAGCTGAACATCAAGGATACACCGATCACGATCACTAAGGATGAAAGTAATTCGCCCGTGATATGCGGTGAATAATAAATGGGTAAGAACGTAAGGATAGCGATAGCCGTAGCCGCCAGCAGAGGCAGGGCGGTGGATGAGCAAGCCCTCATGATAGCGATACGTTTGCGCATGCCTCGTTGCATATTTACCAAGGCGGAATCCGATACCACGATGGCGTTGTCTACCAACATTCCCATCGCGATGATGATAGCGGCGAGCGACATTCGTTGCAAGGCGATCCCGTTGGCGAACATGACAATTAAAGTGGCGAAGATAGAGAAAACCAATCCGCTACCAATCAAAAGACCGTTCTTGAAACCGATAAAGAACAGCAAGATCGCTACTACGGTCACGACGGAGATAATCAAGTTCAAGATAAATCCTTGGTTGGCCACGGCGGACTCATACCCTTGGTCGTATATGGAGGTAAGCTCGAAACCCTTGGGCATGGTCTCCGAAAATGATTGGATACGCTCTTTCACGGCCTCGGCCATATCGACCACGTTTCCGGTTGGTGTGGTAGAGATAGCGATACCGACCGCTTGCTTGTTATTGATACGTGTGAAGTTCTTGGGCGGAGTCTGGTAACCCTCCTCGATACGGGCGATATCGGCTAGCCGGAAATGCTCGCCGGAACGGGATACGATCGTAAGGTTACGGATATCATCCAAGGAGTAAAAATTGCCGGTGGATTCGATACGTACGCGGGTCTCCCCGTTGCGAACGCTCCCGGCGTCTACCACTTTGTTCTGTCCGTCGAACGCCCGTTTGATATCCGCGGTGGTAATTCCCCGGTTGGATAAGATCGTGGGGTTTATCCGTATATCGATTACCGGAGTTTGTATGCCGTAGATCTCTACCTTTGCCACGTCTTTTACTTTCAGCAAATCATCTTTGATCAGTTTGGCTTGATCCTCCAGTTCCCGGTAGGTATAAGATTCTCCGGTCAATCCGTAGAAAACGCCCAATACATCGCCAAAATCATCATTGACGATGGAGGTTCCCGCTCCGGAAGGCAATTTGCCTTGCACGTCGTTTACCTTTCGGCGCAGTTTATCCCATAGCTGCTGCATCTCATTGGCCCGGATTTCTTTTTTCACGTAGACCGTGATCTTGGAAAGTCCGGCCCGGTTCTCTGTCTTCAGATAATATAACTCGCCTAGGGATTGGATGGCTTCTTCCAGCACATCCGTCACCTGGGATTGAACTTCCGAGGGGGAGGCGCCGGGATAAGGGGTAAGTACCAAGGCTTGCTTGATCGTAAACGGGGCATCTTCCAGCTTTCCCATCTTCGCGTAAGAGAACAGTCCCCCTGTTAAGATCAGGACTAGCAGGAGCCATGTAACCGCTTTGTTCTTCAGGAAATATTTGATGAATTTTTGCATCTTACTTATTTTTGGATGGTTACGGTACTATTTTCAGAAAGGAAGCGTTGCCTTGTCAATACGACAAGATCTGTTTCCGTGATTCCTTCCACGATCTCTATCTGGTTGTTCCTTTGCTCACCAAGTTCGACGGGGACGGAGTTTACCTTGTCTCCTTTGGCCACCCATACATAATCTCCTTTTTGGGGGCGATGGCAGATAGCCGTTAAGGGAAGCCACAGGTTTTCAGACCGCTCTTCTTCGGGCAGGCTGATCGAGAGGACTCCACTCATTCCGCCCAGCCATTCCATATCGGGATTGGGGATAATGGCGGTCAGCAGGTAAGAGAGGTTATTGTTTGTCGTACTTTTAGACACATATAAATCGGAAGGGGCGATCGCCCGCTCGGGAGCCGTATCGAAATGGATCCCTATTTTGCATCGTTCCTGTTTTTCTTTATCGTATAAATGCAAGGCGACTTCCTCTGGTATATAGGTCTCGATCTTAAGCCTGTCCAACTCAATGAAGGTAAGGATCGGCTCGGTCGCTTTCACGTCTTGGAAAGGTTCGATATGGATATCTTGGATATATCCGTTGTAAGGGGCGGCCAGATGGGTATCGCTTAGGGCGTTGACGGCGGTCTCGTAATTGGATTTGGCGACAAGGAAATCCGCTTTCGCTTTCTCGTAATTACTCCCGGAGATGTTGTTCTTCTTGTAAAGGGCCTCGATCCGTTGATACTCTTGGCTGGCTTGCGAATAGAGCGCCTCTGTTTGCTGCTTGCGAATCAAGAAGTCACGGTTATCGATCGATAGGATCGTGCTGCCTTTCGAGAAAGCTTGTCCGGGCCGCAGCTCGAAATTCAAGACGGGGCCATTGATGCGGAACGATAGAACCGTCTCATTATGGGGCCTTGATAAAAAGGTGTATTCACGATTTCTACCGGTCTCTGTCTCTTTGATTGGAGAGATAACCTCGACAGGTAAGTTCGTACCTTCGGACTTTGTGTTCTTTTGGCATGCCGATAAAAGGATGCCCAGAAGCAGGATGTATGAAATTCTTCTCATAAGATATACCTAGTTATTTATTACCGGGCAAAAATAGAAGCTATAAGTGAGTAAGTAAGGCGGATTTTTACTGAACCGGAAGATATCGTTACCCAACTGGAAAATAGACCGGCCAAACCGCGATCGAGTGGATTGTCATCCTACTTCGGCATTTGCTGCCTTGGGATATGATGAATAAGCTTCCGCGGTTCCGCTTTTTTATGTACTTTTGCCGGCAAAAAGAGAAAGTAATGACATTGCCTTCAGAAGAGCATATATTCCAGTATCCGGGACAAGGGCGGATCGAGGTGATTTGCGGTTCCATGTTTTCCGGTAAGACGGAAGAGCTTATCCGCCGTTTGAAGCGGGCTAAATTCGCTAAGCAGCGGGTGGAGATTTTTAAGCCTGCGATTGATACCCGTTATTCGCAAGAGAACGTGGTCTCGCACGATAGTAATTCGATCCCTTCTACTCCCGTGGATTCTTCTTCCACCATCCTATTGTTTACTTCCGAGATCGATGTGGTAGGCATAGACGAGGCACAGTTTTTCGATGAGGGATTGGTAGGCGTATGCAATCAGCTGGCCACCAATGGCATCCGGGTGATCGTGGCCGGACTGGACATGGATTACAAAGGAGTTCCTTTCGGCCCTATGCCGGAGCTATGCGCTATCGCCGATGAGGTAACGAAAGTGCATGCCATCTGTGTGAAATGCGGACGTTTGGCTTACGTATCCCATCGCATCGTGGGAAATGATAAACGAGTCTTCTTAGGAGAGCAATCCGAATATGAGCCTTTATGCCGCGAGTGTTATGCGAAGTATAGCCAAGCATCGGACAATCTAATCGTTTCACCTGGGTGAAGAGATCTTTTCACCTCCGTGATACGATCTTTTCACCTAGGTGATACGATCTCTTCACCTAGGTGAAAAGATCAGAGTGTATATAGACGGACAAGAAATAACACGGACAGACAAGCTACTGCCTATAACACTTTGACCCAATAGGGCGGTATCTTTTTATTTATTTACTTGATTATTGTGATGATATTCTTCCCCAGTATGATCCCGAGGAAGACCGCGACCAGGCCAAGGATATTGCTGGCAAGTACGTTGAGTAGTGCCATCTTGTACTCTCCGGTACGCATAAGTACCATCGTGTCGAGAGCGAAAGAAGAGAAAGTAGTGAAACCACCGAAAAGTCCGGTGAATAGGAAAGCTCTTGTATGGATAGAAAAATTATAGGCTTCCGCTATACTCCAGCAGAAGCCAATTAAAAAGGAGCCGATCAAATTGACCGACAAAATACCAAAAGGAAAGGAGTAAAGCATCGTTCGTTGCACCCACGTGGAAACTCCGTACCGTAGCGCAGATCCGATAGCTCCTCCTATTATTAAAAGAAAAACCTTTATCATATCAACCTAGTGTGTTTCCCCGGGCTAGGTTAAGGCCCGGGGGATGGTAAATGATTAGGTTTTCAATTTAATTGGCTGACTCAAACTGTCTCAAGAAACGAACATCGTTTTCCGAGAACATGCGTAAGTCTTTTACTTGGTATTTCAAATTGGTAATACGCTCGATACCCATTCCCAATGCGTAGCCTGAATAAACCTTGCTGTCGATACCACAGTTCTCAAGCACGTTCGGGTCTACCATACCGCAACCGAGGATCTCTACCCAGCCGGTTCCTTTACAGAATGGGCAACCTTTACCTCCACAAATGTTACAGGAGATATCCATCTCGGCGGATGGCTCCGTGAACGGGAAGTAAGAAGGACGCAAGCGAATTTTCGTGTCTGCGCTGAACATTTCCTTGGCGAAGAACAACAAGGCTTGTTTCAGGTCGGCGAATGAGACGTTCTTATCTACGTATAACGCTTCTACCTGATGGAAGAAACAGTGAGCGCGATAGGAGATGGCCTCATTACGATATACACGTCCCGGACAGATGATACGGATAGGCGGTTCTTGCTTTTCCATTACTCGGGTCTGTACGGAAGAAGTATGTGTGCGAAGCAATACATCCGGGTTGTGCTGGATAAAGAACGTATCCTGCATATCGCGGGCAGGATGATCCTCGGCGAAATTCAAGGAAGAGAAGACATGCCAATCGTCCTCGATCTCCGGTCCCTCGGCGATGCTGAATCCTAACCGTCCGAATATATCGCAAATTTCTTTTTTCACAAGTGATAGAGGATGACGAGTGCCTAGTTCGATCGGGTAAGCCGTACGAGTCAAATCGATATCATCGTTAGCGGTCTGTACATTATCAAAGCTTTCCTTTAATTCGTTGATCTTGCTCTGGGTTGTTTCCTTTAATTCGTTTAAGTATTTACCAACCTCACGTTTTTGATCAGCCGCTACATTACGGAAATCATTCATCAACGCCGATATCCCGCCTTTCTTGCTGAGATACTTTATACGTAAAGCTTCTAGTTCCTCGGCATTTGCCGCTTTCATATTCTCTACTTCTTGAAGCAGAGCCTTAATTTTATCGAGCATTTCTAATCACACTTTGTATTTGTCATGCAAAAGTACGCCTTTCTTTTGAAATCGCAAGGGATTCGGAAAGTTTTTATATCTTCGCAGGATAATCAAACTATAAATTAATTAATGGAAATTGTCATTGTTCTTGGCCTTATCTTATTGAATGGAATTCTTGCGATGTCGGAAATCGCCTTGGTCTCGGCCCGGAAGGCTAGGTTGGAAGCTGAAGCGAAACGTGGTAATAAATCCGCGGGCACTGCTTTGAAGCTGGCAAATGAACCAGATAAGTTTCTCTCAACCATCCAGATCGGAATTACTTTGATCGGTATCTTGACGGGTTTGTACTCGGGCGAGGCGTTAGCTCATAATTTCGCTGTTATAATAGCGCGAATACCCGCTTTAGAACCGTATGCGCTAGGGATCGCTAAAACGACGATCGTTATTATCGTGACGTATCTCACGCTTATATTCGGCGAGCTGGTGCCGAAGCGAATCGGCATGGGGTGTGCCGAGAAGGTATCTATGTTGGTCGCTAAACCTATGAATTTCCTTTCTTTGATATCCTCTCCTTTTGTTTGGCTACTTTCAAAGAGTACGACGTTGGCGGTGAAGATGACAGGCGTGGATACGAAAGAGGAAAACAGGGTAACAGAGGAAGAGATCAAGGCGATCGTGAAAGAGGGCTTCGACGGTGGCGAGGTGCAAGAGGTAGAGCAGGACATCGTAGAGCGGGTATTTAATCTGGGAGACCGTAACGTGGGTTCTATCATGACGCATCGTAGCGAGCTGGTTTGGCTGGATGTGACGGACAGTACGGAGAAGATCCGGGAGAAAGTGGAAGAGAATCTATTCAATATATATCCCGTGGCTTCGGAGAAGTTCGATAATATAGTAGGGGTCGTTTATCTGAAAGACTTGTTCGGAAGGATCGATCAACCGGATTTCTCGATCAACCAAGTTCTTCGTCCGGCGCAGTTCGTGCCGGAGAACCAAAGCGTATATAACGCCTTGGAATCTTTCAAGCAGACACACGTGAAATATGGACTCGTTACGGATGAGTTCGGGGGTATTCAAGGTATCGTAACCTTGAAGGATATTATGGAAGGCCTGATCGGTCAAGTACCGGAAGTCGGGGAGGAGTCCGAGATCATACAACGTGAGGATGGTACTTGGTTGGTGGACGGCCAATATTCTTTCTATGATTTCTTGGAGTATTTCGACATGGAGGATTTGTATGCCGAGCACGATTATAATACCTTGAGCGGTCTGCTCCTAGAGATGCTGGAACGTGTGCCGAAGACGGGCGAGAAGTTGAAATGGCTTGACTTTGAGTTCGAGATCGTAGATATGGATGGCGCCCGGATCGATAAGGTTTTGGTTAAGTACTTGAAGAATGGGTGAAATGTCTTTTTAAAAGAGTACGCCGAGCGAGATACTCATCACGTTCGTTCGCTTGTCAATATTGATATCATAATTAATCTCGGGAACAGGATTGTTGACTTTCTCGAAATCGGATTCCACTTGACTCAATCCGAACTCATAGACAAAGTCGAAGAATAGCCGTCCGATGCTAACCCCTACACCCGTAGCGATATTGACTCCGAACGGGGTGTTATCATTCACGTATTCCACATGCGTGGTGGAAGACTCTACCGTATAGGCGATCTTATAGTTGTATTTTAATTTGGGGCCGACCATCAAGCTAAGTCCGTAAGGTCCTTCCTTCACTAGATTATAGCCTACCATTATGGGAACCTCTAAAGAACTGGTCTTCATCATTAAGAGGTCGGACGTTGCCGACGTATTTGACGTTATATTATCTTCCGGCAAACTTTGAGGTATGGAAAAACGGATATTTCCCTCAGAGCGATGCCATGAGAAACTAGGCTGGAGGAAGAACCGTTCGATATTGACCCGGCAAAAGACCGCTGCCAGATAACCTACCTTATATTCGATGTCTATATTCTCCGCTGCCTTCCCGTTGATGGAAAGGGTGTTTATGACCGGGAAAGTGGCGTTGAACCCCACCTTGGCTCCAAAGTTGAATGCCTTGTCCTCGAAACGCATGAAGCTCTGGGCTTCTGCTAACAGGCCGAAAGATAGCAATGCTCCTATAAGGTAGATTTTCTTCATGCTTTTATTTTTTCTTTTTCACGGACCAGCCGAATTTACCGACAAACTCACCTAACCCGTAATACTTGCCATGCGAGTAAGCTAAAAGATCCGCTTTCTGCATATCAAAAGCCCCTGTCTCTGGGTCTAGATATTGGTCGTCGGCCTGTACGTTTACGACATCAGCGATAAACATATCATGACTTCCGAGGGCGATCACCTCTTTCACCCGGCATTCGATGCAAAGCGGGGACTCGTTTATCGTAGGGGCATTAACGACAGTCGCTTTTCCGGGAGTGAGCTTCATCTCCTCGAATTTATGATGATCTTTCCCTGAGTTTACCCCGCACCAGTCCGTGGCGTAGGCCAACTCGCGATTCGTCAAGTTGATGACGAATTCCATATTCTTTTTTAAGATCGGATAAGAGAATCGTTCCGGACGTACGGATATATAGCACATCGCCGGATTCGTGCAAATCGTACCTACCCATGCGACTGTTATTATATTGTACTCGGAAGGCTCATTCCCGCAACTCACCATTACGGCAGGTAATGGATAGATCATGGTTCCTGGTTTCCAATCGTGCTTCATATTAGTTGATAGTTGATCGTTTAGTTGATAGTTGACAAGTGACAGTTGACAGTTGCGCACAGCGATATTTAACTTTCAACTGTCACTTGTCAACTGTCAACTTAATCGTCAACTAATCATCAATTTATTTGATAATTATGTCTTCTTTATTAATCTTACGTTCGCAATAATGACATTTAATGGTTCCTTTTTCCTTGTCGATCACGTGGAAGCGGGAAAGCATCGGCTCATTATTGGTGATACATTTTGGATTGTTACATTTAACCAAGCCAATCAGCTCATCGGGTAAAGTAACCGTCTTCTTCTCTACAACCTCATAATCACGGATAATGTTCAAGATAACATTCGGGGCGATCATGGCGATACGGTTGATCTCGTCCTCCTCGAAAAACTTGTCGGCGATCTTGATCACACCTTTGCAGCCCATCTTGTTGCTGTGGAAGTTATTTCCGATCGTGATCGTGTTGTTCATTTTCTCCAGTCCCAATAAAGAGGCTACCTTGAATAATTGGCTGGGAGGGATATGGTCTATGGCGGTGCCGTTCTCTAAGGCGGCTACCTGCAACTCTTTTTTCTTTTCTGCTGACATAAAACTTCGTTTTTATTCGTCGATAGATATACCTAAAACTTCGCAAATGATAGCTTGGCGTGCGAACAGTCCGTTGCGTGCCTGCTGGATGTAATAAGCCTTTGGGTTATCGTCTACATCGTAAGCGATCTCGTTCACACGGGGTAGCGGATGTAAGATACGCAGGTTCTCACGGCTGTTTCTCAGCATGTCGTTACGCAGGATATACACGTTCTTCACCCGCTCGTACTCTTCCAAGTCGGTGAAACGCTCACGTTGTACACGAGTCATATAAAGGATATCCGTCTGGTTGATGATATCTTCCGTGAAATCGGTATGCTCCTCGTATTTGAGGCCGTGCTTGTCGCAGAAGTTCTTTTGCTCGTCCGGCATGCGCAGCTCGTTCGGCGCGACAAAATGGAAGGTCGGGTGGAAGTGAGACATTCCCACGATTAAGGAGTGAACCGTACGGCCATACTTCAAGTCGCCGACCATCGTGATGGTGAGGTTCTCCAGTTTACCTTGTGTCTTGCGGATGGAATACAGGTCCAGCATGGTTTGCGAGGGATGCTGGTTCGCCCCGTCACCAGCGTTGACGATAGGTACATCCGTTACCTCGGAGGCATAGCGGGCGGCTCCTTCCAGATGATGTCTCATTATGATCAAGTCCACGTAATTGCTTACCATCAAGATCGTATCTTTCAAGGTCTCGCCCTTGGAGGAACTAGTCGTGGAAGCGTCTGAGAAACCGATCACCCGTCCACCTAAACGGTTTACGGCTGTCTCGAAACTCAGTCTCGTACGTGTGGAGGGCTCGAAGAACAGGGTGGCGGCGACTTTACCTTCCAGTAATTTCCGGTTCGGATTCTCCTCAAACTTCCTTGCGTTATCCAAAATACGAAGAATGTCCTCTTTGGAACATTGATCGATAGAAACTAAACTTTTACTCTTCATCTATATACTGTAATATGTTCATTATCTGTTGCTCATCTCGGTATAAAATGACTATTGTAAAATATATGCAAAAAACAATCAGCCATTGATTATAAATATATGTTTCTCGTTTGGCAAAGATAATGTTTTTCTATACTATATTGTATCGAGCGGCCAAAGAAATATGTTATGATTTGTTTTCATTTTATCGTGTCATATTAGCTCAGTCGTAAAAGCCCGTGGATAAAATATCCGGTTTTAGCATTATATAGTGCGTAAGAGTCTTCCCGTTTGGATAGATTCGGGAGTTTGACACTTCCTTTCTTTGAAGAAATTTGCAACTCTCTGAAATAGTATCTATTAAAACTCTTTTTTATGTCAAATATAGTATTTATCTTTGTAGCTACATAAAGTTATGCAAGTATGAAG
>JAQVCX010000097.1 GCA_028689545.1 Parabacteroides sp. | reverse complement strand
TTAGTTATTCACTCATGGACACTTTATTTTACTAGAGAGGAGCGATCAGACTTCATCGGTAAACTTGCTCATAAACCATTACTATTCAGCCCATAAATGGTAGCTTGTACGGCATGCGATAAGATAAAGGCAGCAGGTGTATCGTTCGAGGGGGGATGGCCTTTTGAAAGCGTCTGGATTACGGGCTCCTTGTTCGTCCCCAGTATCGGGACCAATAAGGAGGTGCCGTTTAAGATAAGCGGTCCCGTCATGGTGATCCGGTACTGCCCGGTAGAAGGCTGCCGGGATACCGCATAGCTACGGCTATCCGACAACAGCTCCATGGTGGTAGGGAAGATGGATGCCGTATGCGAATCCTCGCCTACGCCGAGAATGATGCAATCGAACGTAGGTATTTGGTTGAACAACGGCAAGAATTCCTTTACGACCCATGAATAACGCATCGCCTCGGCACCCGGCTCATTCTCGCCCTTGATCCGGTGGATATGGGCCACCGGGATATGCAAAGGCTTAAAAAGCAGATGATCCGCATGACCGTAATTACTATCCGGACTCGTCGGTGGAACGCAACGCTCGTCCACCCAGAAGAAACGGATGTTGTTCCAGTCAATCTCATCCTTATACTCATCTACCCAAAGGGAAAACATATGCTTCGCCGTCTCCCCTCCCGAGAGCGCTAAGTTAAACGGAACTGAATCTTTCTGGCGAATCATCGCCATCAGATCCTCCGTCATCGACCGAAGCGCCTCTTTCATCTCATTATATCTCTTTACTTCCATAAAATCATCTCTTCTGGCAGGCGCAGACTTTCTTTTCCGCACCTAAAATAACAGTTTCCTTCGGTCCATCCTCGCCCGGCTCATAGAAGAATAAGTTCTTCGAGCCCTCCTCTTTCCAATAGAGCAAGATCGGATCGATAAATTTCCAGCTAGCCTCCAAGGCGTCGCTACGTGCGTACAGGGTGGAATCGCCCAACATGGCGTCCAGCAACAAACGCTCGTAAGCATCGGGAAGATAGCTTTTCGAGAGGGAATCGTAGCGGAAGTCCATGCTGACTTGCTTTACCTCGAAACCGGCTCCCGGCATCTTCAGCCCAAACTTCAAGGAGATGCTCTCGTTCGGTTGGATACGGATGGTCAATTTATTGCAAGAGCCTCCCGAACATTGGCCGACAAACAGTTGATGGGGCGTAGACTTGAAGTGGATCACCACCTCCGACGACTTCTCCGGCAACTTCTTTCCCGTATAAAAACAGAAGGGCACACCGCTCCAGCGCCAGTTATCGATAAAGAACTTCATCGCCACATACGTCTCGGTATTCGAGTCGGGAGCTATGTTCTTCTCCCCCCGATAACCGATATATTGTCCACGGACGACCTTCTTATCCATATCCAACACCGTGTACGGACGTATGGAGCGGAATACTTTCACGATCTCATCACGAATCGGTTCCGGCTCGAATATAGCGGGAGATTCCATGGCGATAAACGACATCAATTGCATCAAGTGATTCTGGATCATATCCCGCATCGCTCCGGCTCCATCATAATATTTCCCCCGATTCTCCACCCCCAGGGTCTCGGATGCGCTGATCTCGATAGAATCGATATAATTATGATTCCACAACGGTTCGAAAATACCGTTCGAGAAGCGCAGCACCAAGATATTCTGCACGGTCTCTTTCCCCAGATAATGGTCGATACGGTAAATCTCCTCTTCCTGGAAGATATACCGTAAATGATCGTTCAACTGGCGGGCAGACCCTAAGCTGGTACCGAACGGCTTCTCTACGATGATCCGCCTGAAACCATCCGGAGACTCGGTCTTGTTCAAGCCGCTCTCCAGCAAACATTGCGGGACTATCTCGTACATCACCGGCGGGGTAGCCAAGTAATAGATGATCTTATCCGGCAAGTCGTGCTTCTCTTGCAAGAACTCGATGCGCTCACGCAATTTGTAGTATTCATCGGCGTTCGTGGAATCGAAGGCGAGGTAATAGACATTCTCCAAGAAATCATCGATCAAGCCCTCGTCGTAAGTCTTACCCTTCTGGGCCTCCAAGATATGCGTATGCTGCTCCGCACGAAACTCCTCATCCCCATAAGCGGTACGGGCAGCTCCTAAGACACAGAACCGATCGGGCAGCAAGCCCCGGACATACAGCTCGAACAAAGAGGGAAGCAACTTGCGACCGGTTAGATCGCCCGATGCCCCGAATATAACTAATAATTGATTATCTGCTTTCTTCATGCCTTTATACGTTATAAGTTCCAGAAACCGTCTTTCCTCCCTCACCCGTCCAGTTGGTATGGAAGAACTTACCACGCTCCGAATCGACCCGCTCATAGGTATGAGCCCCGAAATAATCCCGCTGGGCTTGAATCAGGTTAGCGGCGGAATGCGGGGCAGACAGTCCATCGAAATAGCTCAACCCCGAGCTCATCGCCGGCAAAGCCACTCCATGCAAGGCACCCTCGGCTACCACTTGCCGCCAAGCCAACAAGGAAGACTCGATCTTTTGGATAAAGAACTCATCGAACAAGAGATTCTCCAGATCCCGGTTCTTCTCATAAGCCTGCGTAATCTTCTCCAAGAAGACAGAGCGTATGATACATCCCTTCCGCCAGATCTTGGCGATCGTGCCGTAATCCAACTGCCAGTCGTATCGCTTAGAGGCTTGGCGCAACAAGGAGAATCCCTGCGCATAGGAGACCAACTTGGCGGCATACAAACCGAGACGAACTTCGTTAGTGGACAGTGGACAGTTGCCTATCAACTCTCCATTGTCAACCGCATAAAGCGTTCTCGCCTTACGTCGTTCTTCCTGCCTGGAAGAAAGCATACGGGCGTAAACAGCCTCGGTAATCAACGTCAGCGGATCATTCTCATCCATAGCGGCGATAGCGCTCCATTTGCCGGTACCCTTCTGGCCGGCGGCATCCAATATCTTATCCAGCAGATAGCCCTCTCCCGCCTCGTCCTTGAAGCGGAGGATATCGGCCGTAATACCGATCAGGTAGCTATCCAACTCTCCCGTGTTCCAATCCTCAAAGATATGGGCCAAGGCCTCATTGTCCAGATCCAAACGATTCTTCAACAAAGAATACGCCTCGGAAATCAACTGCATATCCCCATACTCGATACCATTGTGCACCATCTTCACGAAATGGCCGGCTCCACCCGGACCGATCCATTGGCAACAAGGTGTCCCGTCGTCCAACTTGGCGGCGATGCTTTGCAAGACATCCTTCACCAGCGGCCAAGCGGCAGGCGAACCACCCGGCATCACGGAAGGTCCGTACAAGGCACCGATCTCGCCTCCGGAGATCCCGGTACCTACGAAATACATTCCACGCGCCTCCATCTCCTTCACCCGGCGTTCCGTATCATGGAAATCCGAGTTGCCGCCATCGATAATCACGTCGCCAGGTGATAAGTAAGGGATCAATTGAGCCATCAGCTCATCTACCGGGGCACCCGCTTTTACCATCAGCATGATCTTGCGAGGACGCTCGATAGACTCAACAAATTCTTGTATCGTATGGGCTCCTATAAAGTTCTTATCATTTCCACGACCGCTCACGAAGCGGTCTACCACGCCTTCCTCTCCCGGCGCCGTACGATTATAAACGGATACGATGAAGCCCTTGCTTTCCATATTCAACGCAAGGTTCTCGCCCATCACGGCCAAGCCGATTAATCCTATGTTTGATGTCTTCATATTTATGTCTTTATTTTATTAATCCAAATAGATCATTCAGGGCCTCACTCATCGACGGATGGGTGAATATCGAATCCCGGAGGAATGTGTAATCCTGTCCGAGACGCATCGCCAAGCTAACCGTATTTATGACTTCGCCGGACTCGGCGCAGTATAAGGTGCAGCCTAGAATCTTCCCGGTATCCGCATCTACCACCGCCTTCAGCAATCCATCCGTCTGCTCGATGGTACGGGCACGAGGGATAGCGGCGGCAGGCAGGCTGACCACCTTTATGTTTTTATTCATCTTACGGGCTTGCGTCTCGTTCAACCCAACATGGGCCAACGGAGGATCGATAAATACGGAATAAGCCACGGCCACCCGGTCGTCCAAGCTACGGGAACCGTTACCAAACAGCTCTTCCCGGATAATACGGTAATCATCCAAAGACAGATAGGTGAATTGCAATCCGCCATGTACATCCCCAATCGCCCAGATAGTAGGGATATTGGTACGCAACTTACTATCCACCTCGATAGCGCCACGATTGGTCGTCTGTATTCCGGCGGCTTGCAGGTTCAGGCCTTCCGTATTCGGCTTTCGGCCGGTAGCCAAAAGCACCGCCTCGGCGTCCAGCCGCAAAGTATCTCCCGAGATCGCGTTACGGCAGATCACCGTAGCCCGCTCGGTATCCCGCTCGATCGTCTGCACGACCGTGTTCAGATGAATAGCGATCCCTTTTTTCTCCAGCGTGGACTTCACGGACTCGGCGATATCCCGGTCCTCACGAGGGATAAACACCTCGCCCGCCTCCAAGATCGTCACCTTCGATCCGAAACCGGCGAACATGGAAGCGAACTCCAACCCGATATATCCGCCCCCGACAATCACCAGATGCCGTGGCAGTCTCTCCAGTTCCATTATGGAAGTACTTGTATATACGTAAGGATTATCCTCAATGCCGCTTATCGTAGGGATAATCGTCGTGGCTCCGGTATTGATGAATATCTTCTCGCCTTCCAGCAAGAAAGAGTCCGTATCCGTTTTCACGACAATCTCATGAGGAGAACGAAAAGAAGCCTCGCCGGTATAGACTGTTACGGTCTCCCGATCATCCAGATTCTTGAAATTCTTCTCACGAAGCAAAGAGGTCAGTTTCTCCTTGGCGAGGATCGCCAGCTTAAACTCCTCCGCATATCGCTCGAAGGTAGAAGGTCTGCGATACCCTGTCACCTGCGCGTAATGAACAAGCGCTTTCGTCGGTATACAGCCGATATTGATACAAGTACCTCCGTACATACCCGCCGAACGCTCCACCACAGCTACATTCCATCCATGGTTGGCCAAATCCGCCGCCAAGGTTTTCCCACCTTTTCCAAAACCAATAATAATCGCGTCGTACTTTTTCATCTCTGATTGATCTTCTTTTCGTTAGACATTAAAATAACATTCGCTTTCATCTAATTGTTGCGAATTTCATATCGCGAAGATAGCTCCAGCCCCTATTTTACAAAATGGCTGTTCAACCTATATGTTTAGCCATTTTCCCTTTTCCTTGAACATTCATATACGCATTTTAGTTTTATATTTGCAGTTTGTAAAATAGTACAAGAAAATTTATGGATATACCGTTTAAACCGATCAAGTTAGAGGATAAAGAGATTATAACCTCATTTACATTGCCCAGCGATTATCGTAATTGTGATTTCTCATTCGCTAATATGTGTAGTTGGCGTTTCCTATATGACAGTGAGTTCGCTATCGTAGATGATAGTTTGCTCATCCGTTTCATGATCGAGGACAAGAGCCGTTTCGCCTATATGATGCCTGTCGGGAATGGGGATCTAGCGGGTGCCGTCCGTTCGCTGGAAGAAGATTCCTTGAAACATGGGCATCCGCTCTGTATGCTGGGTATCACCCCCGACTCCAAGGAGCTACTGGAAGGCGTACTTCCCGGGAGCTTTTTCTATATCCCGGAGCGAGATTATTTCGATTACATTTATTTACGGGACGATCTAGCTACCTTGCGGGGTAAGAAATATCAATCCAAGCGTAATCATATCAATAATTTCAAGAAACGTTATTCGTACGAGTATATCCCTATCACGCCGGATATCGTACCGCAATGCCTGAAACTGGAATGTAAATGGTATAAGGCGAACAATGGGGATAATGACGAGGAAGAGCTTAATGACGAACGTCGCTCCCTTACCTATGCCTTGCATCATTTTGATAGCCTAGGCCTGATCGGTGGCGCGCTCCGGACTGATAACGAGATTATCGCTTTCTCTTTCGGGGCCCCTATCAATCATAATACGTTCGGGGTTCACGTGGAGAAAGCGGACGTGAATTTCGACGGTGCCTATACGGTGATCAACCAAGAGTTCGCCTCCCACCTTCCGGAGCAGTATATTTACGTGAACCGGGAGGAAGATCTCGGCATACCGGGGTTGCGCCAAGCGAAGCTCTCTTATCAGCCTACCATACTATTGGAGAAGAGTGCCGCCATAAAGAAAATGAGTAAATAGATGACAGGATAGTTGAGAGTTGACTAAATTAAAGGATTATGGACAAGAAAGAACAAATCGTAAACTTATGGCGTACCTGTTTCGGGGATCCCGAGGCATTTATCAGCCTTTATTTTGATCGTGTTTACAAGGACGAGAACACCCTGACCATCGAGAAGGGGGGCCGGATCGTATCTGCCTTGCAGATAATTCCTTATACGATGACTTATTTGGGTACCGAGATCTCGGTGGGCTATCTCTCCGGGGTGTGCACGGCTCCGGAAGAAAGGGGTCAAGGGCTTATCCGGCAACTCTTGCAAGAGACGTTTGAGGAAATGGAACGGCGTGAGATCGCTATCTCCGCCTTGATTCCCGCCGATCCTTGGCTATTCGACTATTACAGGGAGCAGGGTTATACCGAGGCATTCTATTATTCCGAGGAGACGTATATCCGCCCGAATACGCCGGTTCAACTCCCAAAGATAACGGTTATCCAGCCGGAGGTACCGACAACCGACGAATTGTTCGCTTATTTCAACCACAAATTACATGAACGTCCTTCCTGCATCTTGCACTCGCAGGATGATTTCATCACAATACTCCGGGATCTGCAATTAGATAACGGAGGGATGTACGCGGCCTTGGACGAGAACGAGAAGGTGGTTGGCATGGCTTTCGCATTGCCTCTTGAGGCAGACGCAGCGCCATCCGACAAAAAGCTTTTCATCAAGGAACTTCTTTATGACTCGGAGGAGATCAAGGAATTACTATTGCAAGAGCTTACCCTGCGAAATAACGTATCGCAAGCGACGGTCAAGACCCCTGGTACCTTACCTATGGGTATGGCCCGCGTCATCAACACGAAACACATGATCCACCTCTGGCTATCCAAACAACACGAAAGCCCCGTCTCCCAAAAAGACTTGGAACAAATGGATTGCCAAACGCTAACACGACTGCTGATGGGATACCAAGGGAAGATGGGGTATATGAATTTGATGCTGGATTAGTCTAATCGTATACAAAAGAAAAACCGGCAAGCTAGATGAAACTCATCCGGCTTGCCGGTTTTCCGGGAGAGACCTCCCGATTACTCTTCTGGCTCAGAGAGCGGGTATTCATACTTAACCACCTTATCCTCTACGTAATTCTGATACCAGTCCGGCATATCCACACCTTTAATCCATTGACCGAATCCCTCATACGCATCATCAATCCTTACATTTTCCTTCGGGTAGGTAGCGAAATCTGCTGAGGGAACATAAAGAGCCCACATCAAGCCGGTATCTTTAGAAACATAATCCGCGGAACTCCTGCTATCCAAGGCTGCCTTATCCGTGCCTTTAAAACCGGCCACATGAACTTCATTTCTACGATCAGAATCAAAGTCATTGGTAACAATGAACAGATTCAAGTTATTGGCATTCACTACTCCATCAATCGGAGTATTAAATTGAATCAACTCTGATCTCTCCGCCGGAGTGACGAGGATCTTGTGTGTATTGATGGGAGTCCGCGAAGAGCTGCCCAACAAGGAATGAGCATCCGTGAACAACTGGAACACAGCTTTTGCCTGCCCCGCCTCAGAGCCAGAGACCGCAGATGCCGAAATATTATCCAATTGGAACCCTAACCCGATTTGCCGGGTAGCACCCGTAGCGTACAAAATATACTTAACCGTGGCAGACGCGGTCTTGGCACCCACCTTAGAGTTTAGTATCTCAACACCTACTACCAAATCATTCATATCATAATCTCCATCACTGGGCCAACCATCCTCAAACAGATAGGTATAAGGCAAGGTCTCTACCTCCTCGTAGCTCTCATCCGTATCGCCGGGACCTACACCGGGGTTATGGTTACCGCCATTGTTACAGCTATCCTCATCAATCTCGACAAAGCCTTGACCGTCGGAGAACGCTACCTCTGAGTCTTGCGTAAAGACAGGGGTATACGGATCTGTATTAACAACATGCTTCTTGCACTCTACATTTATTTTCTTCTGATAGTTTAAGCTTTTAAAGCCTTTAGCATCTATGTTCTTCACCTTAAACAACGCATAGTCCGTATCGCTACCTTTTATATTGCTGGATTCGCCGCTAAACGTAGCCTTTTCGCCTTCCCACATGGATTTGGCATCCATGAACAGCGTAAGACCGGCCGCCGTAAGATGCTTCACGTCCATATAGGCGGACGGGGCGTTATTGATCATTCCCCGAACCACGAAGTCCTCCGACTCAAATTTACAGAAGTTATCAAGCTGCCCGTTATTCATGTGAACCTTCTTGACCTCCATTTCTTTCATGTTCACGATCCGGCATGTCATATTACTCGTGGTCAAATCATCGATATCAAACTCTCCTTTATTATAAATAGAAGCAAAGGAATCCATCTTCACACCTTTCAGCTCGACACTCCCCTCGTTGATAATAGAGGAGTAGTTCGTCATATCGAGATTGATATTGTCATTATTTTTCTCGGAGCCGAACCGGCCGCCATCCTGTACCGCAATCATGGACGAACCAATCATACTGATCTTGCCGTTACCCTTCGTCCGGTCGACCACGCCATTGCCAAGGATGAAAACGGATGTTCCCTTCTCCATTTGAAGCGTGTTATCTACGATATTCCATGTACCGGCCACATATATCTTGACATTACCCTCGCCCGGCAAGGATACACTGCCGCTCAGCGTGCTACCGGAAGGGATAAGATAGGTCTTGCCCGTTCTCAAGGTTACCTTTTTGTTTCCTGAAAGAGTCTCATAATCCGAGCCTATCTTATAGTCAATCTCCGGAAAATCCGCGCTAACGCTCCTCAGTTGAGCCGCCCCGCTTTTCGTAGGGGTCGTAGCCGTTCCTCCGATATTGCAAACCATCGACTCTCCCTCCACGATATCGAAGGCATACACGGCCGCTCTCTCGAAAGGATCAGTCACACGGATATAAGCGATAGTCATCGTCTCCGGGAAACTTAACTCCACACGGTAAGGAAGCTTACTGTTTGTCTTCTGGCCGGAGCCGGGAAGCATCTTAGCCGTCGGAACAATAGTTGGATTCTCCGTAAACACCTCTACCGTATAATAATACTTGCCGTCATAAGCGTCGGCCACGTTTACGTCCAGCGTTTTCTTCTTGGAAATGGAAGACACGATATCCGATACCGGATTTTTTTCCTCCGGTTTCTCAGGGTCCGGAGTCGGATCCGGCTTTGGCTCATATACATCCGCCGTACAAGCGGCCATCAACACTGCGAATAGGAACAACGCAAAGAACTTGACTTTCGTGAAAACACGTCTCTTCATATGCTTAATCATTAAATATAACCTTATAACACCATTTCAAAAAAAAGAGTTGCATATTTCAATCTATTTATTGAACATTATCGACAACAAAAGTAAACTTTATTATGATACGAAGTTTTTAAGCATACTAATATTGATACATCAATTAACTATAATTAATGGAGTCTTAGAGAAAATACACCTGATAGATAAGGCGGTGCCGGAGGGGATAAGACCCTTTGCGATCTTCTCATCGTAATAACATGGATTTGACAATTTGACAAAATGACAACTAAAGTCTCGGAGAATCGATTTTTCCGGGCAACGATACGGTTCGCTCCCAAATACGAGAAGAAAAATCGGTAACGGCCTCGTTGATAAACGAATACTCAAAAAGAGCCTTTCGCTCCAGCTAAATTAATTCATCCTATCTCATATTTCGAGGCAAGAAAAGGGGAAAAACAGGGTAAGAATAGGGTTATAACAGGGTAAGAATGCCCATTCATGAGTACTCGCGACCCTATGCGCGACCGTTCATAATGCCTAACGCGAGTATCGGCGTTGGATAACGCGACCTATCGCGACGTGTTTCTCCACCTATCGTATGTAAAACAAGTCCCTTTTTAACAAAAAAGCGTACTTATCGCCCCACCTTTCCCGCTATCTTGACACGTCCTTACGAAAGACGTGTCAGCGTATTCATGCGATACGGAGCAAATAGTCAGAATAAAGCCCTATTTCCTGATCAACCCCACCGGTACAGCCAAAGGCCTCCCTAAGTCGCTCACCCAAGTCACGGAGTTATCAATCCAACTGATAAATCTTCATCTTATTATAAAGTGTCTTCCGGTCGATGCCCAATAGCTGGGCCGCACGGGTCTTATTGTTGCCGCACTCTTGGAGGGCCTTACAGATAAGGTCACGTTCGTGCTCTACGTTCTTAAGCTGGATGTTGGTGTGCGAAGAGATGTTCTCCGTCAGTTCCTCCGGGAGTTCCTTGCGGGTAATATAGCGGCCGGTCGCCAATAAGGTGGCGTACTTGATGACGTTCTTCATCTGGCGCAGGTTGCCTGGCCAAGAGTAGGACTGGAACAGTTGGATGGTATCGTTGTCGAAACCGATGATATCTTTCTGGAGCTCGCTATTCGCCAGATCGAGGAAGTGGTTGGCGAACAAGAGCAAATCCTCCTTCCGCTCCTTCAAGCCCGGGATACGGATCGTGAACTCGTTGATACGATGGTACAGGTCCTCACGGAAATCACCGTTCTCGATCGCCTGCCGCAAGTTCTCGTTCGTCGCGGATATCAAGCGCACGCTGATAGCGATCTCCTGATTGCTCCCGATCGGCTTCACCTTGCGTTCCTGCAGGGCACGCAATAGCTGAACCTGTACCTCATACGTCAGGTTACCGATCTCATCCAAGAAGATCGTACCGCCTTGAGCCGCCACGAACGCCCCGGTCTTGTTCTCGATCGCCCCCGTAAAAGAGCCTTTCACGTGACCGAAAAACTCGGAAGCCGCCAATTCCTTGGGGATAGCGCCACAATCCACGGCGACAAACGGAGCCTTGCTACGATTGCTTTGCTCGTGGATCCGACGGGCGATATACTCCTTGCCGGTACCGCTAGCGCCGGTCACCAATACGGACATATCCGTCGGGGCCACCAAACGCACATGCTCATAAAGCTGGCGGGCCGCTTGGCTCTGCCCCTCGATATAAAGATTCGGTGACGAGGGAACCGGGGCTTTCGCCGGAGCCTTATCCTCCAAGTACACGAGTTCCTTGATCTTACCTAGCAACTCCTCCGGATTCAGCGGCTTGGCGATATAATCCGCCGCTCCTAGCTTCATCGCCTGAACCGCCGTTTGTATCTCCGCGTAGCTGGTCATCATGATAAGAGGCAAGGAAGGATGGGAGTTTTTCAGCCATTTCAACAAGTCAATCCCGTCGCTATCCGGCAGACGCAAATCCGATATAACCAAATCGAACGCTTCCTCCCCCAGCCTCCGTTTAGCGTCAGAAACAGAAGACGAGGATCTTACGACAAACCCTTTCTTACCCAGCCATGTGGTTAGCATCAAGGAAAAAGTTATATCATCTTCAACGATTAGAATAGACAACATACCCACTCTGATTATTTATATTACCACAAAGGTAGATAAATAAAACGAATCATGAAAACATCCACGTAGCTTTACGCCATACTCCCTCAAAAGGGCCTTGTTGGTGATGATTTAACCACCAGTGGCAAAAACCTAGCTGGAGAATGAAAAGAAGGATTCCCATGGCAAAGCTAGCGGTCGTTCCCAGATCGTCGTACAGGGATAAACCGTATCCGAAATAGATGAAAGAGCCTACCATCGATTGTGTCAGGTAATTCGTCAAGCTCATTTTCCCGTAAGGCACAAGCCCGTGAAGTACCTTACGCGGTGCCTGCCACTGCCACAAGAAGATAAAAGAGGAGACCAACACGCACATGAACGAGAAATTACGCAAGGAAGACACGATCGTGCTCATCGGACGAAGCTCTTCGGTACGCTCCAGCAAACCGGGTAGGGAAAGGGACAAGTAATAGAGGGGAATGAAACAAATCGCCCCGATAACAAAGGTTCTTGCCCAAAACGTCCGATGCTTCTCCGGATCGACAAACAATCCCTTTCGCCCCAACAACAATCCCAGCATAAAGAGAGCCGATGTCTGGAAGAAGCGTCCGTAGCTCCAAGCCCAGAGAAGACTATACAACTGCCCGTCCCACAAGTTGGACTTGACCATCTCCCAGAAGCTGGCACCTTCCATATACGGATAGATCCGCATGCAATGCACCAGCCATTGTTCCTTGGAGGCCACATATTCCGGAAACATCAAGGCATAAATGAATTTCCCCCACTCCATAGGCTGCAGCATCAAGATCACGGCGATCGCCAATACCACCTTATTACTCAACTTGCAAACCGATATCAACACGATGCCCAAGATCGAATAAAGCACCAAGATCTCCCCCGGAAAGAACGAGGCGTTGAAGCAACCGATAAAGAATAAGAGCACCAACCGCCAAAAGAAACGAAACCGGAAATCCTTCCCTTTCCTCGCTTGGTTATCAAACTGGATAAAGAAACTAAAGCCGAACAACAGGGCGAAAATAGCATACGACTTACCGGCGAATAGGAAAAACAAGGTATCCCACACCCCTTTATCCAAGACTTTCATAAAATCGGTAGTAGCCTCCGGAAAATTATACAAGTTAAAATGCTCGATATTATGCAATAGGATAATAGCCATAACGGCAAATCCTCGTAATGCGTCGACCACCTCGATACGGGGTCGGACCTGTAGTGCGTGTCCCATGATATTATTCAGTAGATTTCATTATTTCGTGGCAAATATAACGAAACTAAATAAAAAAGCACCCCGGGAAGGATGCCTTTTTCTTTTGCAGACTTAAATTGAATACTCTGGACTTAATCTTTCGCCATGAATAAATACATGGCTTTTGTCTTTAACGGTTTAAATGTAGAAACGCCCACTTGCGATTTCATTAAATAAACAGCTAATACCGTGCCAAAGTTAGCGAAATACACGGGAATGAATAGCTAACTATCTATCATCTAATACATAATAGATAAATCTCGCTTTTACAAAGCGAGATTTTAGTCCTAGAACATGGGGAAAGGCATTCCACAAATGGGTATTTATTCCACACCAGACATTCCACAGGATTACCCGATGGCGGACTTCGCATCCTTCACGATAGCGAGCGCTTGCTCGATTACCTCGCCCAGCAGGTGATACCAGCCGGAATCGGTCAGCTCCTCATCGTTCTTCTCCAAGATCCGCAAGTGTTGCACCAAGGAATTGGCCCCCAGCATCGTGAACAGGGGGATCAACTTATGGGATATCCGGGAAGCTTCCTCCCGGTCCTTTTCCTCCAACGCCTCCCGAAGTAAGTCGATGCTCTTGCGGGTTTCCTCCGAGAAGGTTTTCAGTATAGAGGCCGATGCCTCCGGATCTTCGCCGGCGAAAGCGGTCAACGACGAGAAATTCAACTCGCTCCTCGCCTCCAGATGGAGCGTCAGCAACTCATTC
>JAQVCX010000185.1 GCA_028689545.1 Parabacteroides sp. | reverse complement strand
CTCCGGGAGCTGACGGTACCACGACCTATACGTGGATTAAGTATTCGGATAATGCAGACGGTACCGGATTGTACGATACTCCGACAGCTAATACAATGTATATTGGTATTGCTGTCAATAAGACGACTCCCACGGAGAGCCCGACAAAGACGGACTACGTGTGGAGTAAGTTCAAAGGCGATCAGGGTGTGCAAGGGCCAACCGGTGCAACTTTATATACTTGGATTAAGTACGCCAGTTATCCGGATGGGCATGATATGAGCAATAGTCCAACAGGCATGACCTATATTGGGTTGGCTTATAATAAGACGACCGCCACAGAGAGTATTATACCAACTGATTATACGTGGTCGCTCATTAAGGGTGATCAGGGTGTGGCCGGTGCTCCGGGAGCTGACGGTACCACGACCTATACGTGGATTAAGTATTCGGATAATGCAGACGGTACCGGATTGTACGATACTCCGACAGCTAATACAATGTATATTGGTATTGCTGTCAATAAGACGACACCCACGGAGAGCCCGACAAAGACGGACTACGTGTGGAGTAAGTTCAAAGGCGATCAGGGTGTGCAAGGGCCAACAGGTGTAACGCTATATACTTGGATAAAGTATGCTACTTCTTCTGCCGGTGCGGGATTGTCTGACAATCCTGCCGGTATGACTTATATTGGGTTGGCTTATAATAAGACTACGGCTACAGAGAGTGATGATCCATCGCTCTATACTTGGTCGCTGATTAAAGGCGAACAGGGTGTGGCCGGCGCTCCGGGAGCCAATGGAACCACGACCTATACGTGGATTAAGTATTCGGATAATGCAGACGGTACCGGATTGTACGATACTCCGACAGTTAATACAATGTATATTGGTATTGCTGTGAATAAGACAACTCCGACGGAGAGCCCGACAAAGACAGACTACGTGTGGAGTAAGTTCAAAGGTGATCAGGGTGTGGCTGGTGCGAATGGAACGAATGGAATCAACGCTCCTCAACCTAATCTTATCAATTTCTCCGGAGAGTTCCTCGATACCACAGGATGGTCGGCGATGGCATCGGGTGCCGGTAGTGCGGCTGTGACTTATAATAATACAACAGGGCCTAATCTGAGATGGGTTTATCTTAGTAACATACCTAGCTCGCTTCAATCGGGCGGATGGTTGGCCTTACGTAATAACACAAACTTGTATCTGGTAGCCGGACGAACTTATACGCTTACGCTTAAGATACGTACAGATGCTTTGCTGAATTACTTCCAGATCGTTATCGGGAAAAATGACAACTCTGAGAGTGCTTATACTTCGACTGTGATACAGCAGGATTATTCGAGTCCGTATATGACCGTTGTAAGAACGTTTACCGCTCCGACAACAAACTCATCGCCGTATTACTTCCGTATAATACCGAGTAATCTTAATTCTGGCTATACCAGTCTGGGTGTCTATTCTGTGAAATTGGAAGAGGGTACTACTTCCACACCGTGGATAGAGAGCGAAACAGACAAATCGGTGGCTGCTACTCCTTATAGAGATGTGTTTTCGATTACGAAAACCTACACAGGCAACAAGCTATGCCGGGATGTTGTCTATAATGGGAATGCTGCTACTCCTGTCTTCTATATAGCGAACCGGGATGCCGGAACATTCTCTGGGAAAGACCTGAGTAATTATCAGTATTGGACTCCTTTCTCTGCCAACTTCGAGAACATTGCAACGGGGTTGCTATTGGCTGTAGAGGCGTATATTCAGAATCTCATTGCCGGTAAACTTAAGACGGCAGCATCAGGGGCAAGAACGGAGATAGACGGGGATACTAATACAATCAGGATATACGACAGCAATAATAAACTGATAGGTGCAATAGCGCGAGTCGTCGGTGTCGGAGGTTCAAGCTTTACATTCTTCGGAAATGACTATCAAGGAGGAGTTGCTGCAGACTCTATCTATATTCAGGACAATGATCAGGTAAATTATCCGGTTAAATTCGACGCATGGCTGTACAACCATGTGCTAAAACTAACATGTCAAGGCCTTGAGGGAAAATCTTCTAGTGTAGGTTATACTCCGTTAGTACTAGGATCGAACGGCCAGATAAGATCAGGGCTGGAATATGATACGCTGATATTCACAGATTCTTCTGAGCAATCGTTGAATCGGTGGCAGAGGATGGTTCTTGCCAGTAATGCAAGCAATCGAATATTATACCTTCCTTATACAGACGGGATGGAGGCTGGTCACCAGATAGTCATACGAAAAAAGGCGGCAGGGAATATTATAATCAACCCGGTGAGTGAAAGCATTCTGCTCACAACAGCGGACATTCGTACTTCGATATCAGTGACCGGATCAGGGACATTGGCCTCTCTTATATGGGATGGCCAGTACTGGTGCTTTAATCAACAAACATATTAATTTCACAAAGATGGAAAAGATAAGAATAGAGAATGACTTCGTGTTGCAGGTAGCTGTTACCCGCGGGGGTAATCCGGAAGACTTTAGCGACTTACAAGGTGACGTTGAGGTGACGCTTAAGCATGTGGCTTATCCTGAAGTTGCGATCGTGCCGGCGAAGGTGGAGCGGGTGGATAGTCAGCTTAATGTATCGGTTACTTCTGACCTTCAGGTGACGTGCGGTAAGTATCGGTTGACGCTTTCTTATAAGATTGCTAATGGCGACAATCCGAACGGGTTTGACTTGGTGACGTTTGACATGGTAGCCTTTGAGTTGGTGGCGCATTCGGATCAGGCGCTTATTGATGGCGATGTGCAGATGGTTATTATATCTGCTGATACTGCGATCGGGACGGTTTATAAGGGGGAGCCGGGAGAGCAAGGGCCTGCCGGGCCAATGGGGCCAGCAGGTCCAACAGGAGCTAAAGGGGAGAAAGGCGACAAAGGAGATCGGGGTGTTCAGGGACTCAAGGGTGACAAAGGTGATACTGGCTCTCAGGGAGGCATGGGTC
>JAQVCX010000184.1 GCA_028689545.1 Parabacteroides sp. | reverse complement strand
GGAACCGCTTGTTCGGATTTATATAATATAGCGGTGAATATCGCTAAGAAAGAAGGTCTTTCGGCCAACTTTATGGGAACCGAGCAACAGGCTAAATTCGTAGGACATGGCATCGGTATACAGATCAACGAGCTGCCCGTGCTTACCCCTCGCTCGAAAGAGGAGCTTTTACCGAATATGGTATTCGCCTTGGAGCCCAAATTTGTGATCCCAGGAGTCGGTGCCGTGGGTATCGAGAATAGTTTCCTTGTAACGGAGACGGGCGTGGAGAAGCTGACACGGTTCAACGAGGAGATCATCCCACTCGGGAAGTAAGCTAGAATAGGATTAATTTATCATACATTATTAAATTAAAGCACATGAAAAAAACATTAGCTTTTCTGCTTTTGCTGGCTATTATCATTATGCCGGCTAATGCCGTGGAAAAGGAGAACGTGAAGCCTGTCAAGAACGTGATCCTTTTAATCCCGGACGGAACCTCGTTGGCGACGATCTCTATTGCCCGTTGGTTGCAATGGTACCAAGATCCCAGCAAACCGAAATTGAACATCGATCCGTATTTATGCGGAACGGTGCGCACGCATTCCTCTAACGCCCCTATCGGCGATTCCGCTCCGACCACGTCATGCTATATGACCGGACAGCCGAGCCGTACGGGTTATGTATCCACTTACCCGGAGAACGATGGCGATAACGATATCTACCCGACTGACCCGGCCCGTGCCTTCCAACCGCTTACTACCGTATTGGAGGCTGGGAAGATGTTACAAAGCAAAGCCACGGGATTGGTTTTTACCTGCGAATTTCCGCACGCTACCCCGGCGGACTGCTCCGCTCATAGCTACAACCGTGGTAAATACGACTGGATCGCTCCGCAGATGGTTCATAATGATATCAATGTCGTTATTGGCGGTGGAACGTCTATCCTTACGAAGGATATGGAAGATTATCTATTGGCGAACGGATACGGCGTATATAGAAACGACCTGAAAGGTATGCGTGCCGATAATAACGAGAAGATGTGGGCTTTATATGGCGATAAGGAAATGGCTTACGATATTGACCGCAACCCGGAAGAGCAACCTTCTATCGAGGAAATGACTCGTAAGGCGATCGATAAATTGTCCAAGAACCCGCATGGTTTCTTCTTGATGGTAGAAGGCAGTAAAGTGGACTGGGCCGCTCATGGCAATGACCCGGTAGGTATGGCTACCGACTTCTTGGCGTTCGACCGTGCTTGCGGTGCCGCTTTGGAATTCGCTCGCGATAATGGCGAGACTGCCGTTGTCATCGTGCCCGATCACGGCAACAGTGGTATCAGCTTAGGTAGAAGAGATTGTAAAGGTTATGACAAGTTGACGAAAGATCAATTGTTCCACCAATTCTCCTTGTATAAATTGACCGCTGAAGGCTTCGCCAACAAGGTAAACAGCGTTCCAAACTCAGAAGTGCAAAACGTATTCCGTACCTACGCCGGCTTCGAGCTGACCCCGGAAGAGATGAACGCATTAAACAATTGCAAGGATTATAAGAATAGCCCGATACCGGAAGACCAACGTAAACCGGAAGATAATTCCTCCATGTACAGTGGCTCATTAACTGGATTGATGGCGCATATCATCACTTCCCGCACTTGCTTCGGTTTCACGACCGGCGGCCATACGGGCGAGGAAGTATTCCTTGCCGCTTACCATCCGCAAGGAACCTTACCCTTAGGTATGAATACGAACATCGAGTTGAATAAGTACTTATGCAATTTGTTCGGATTGACACACGGTAACTTGGAAGATCTTACAAGCAAGAACTTCGCACGCCACACGGACGTATTCAAGGATTACACTTGCGAGATCGTCCCTGCCGCCGACGAGAAAGGTTCTCCGACGTTGATCGTTAAGAACAAGAAGGATAAGAAAAAACAGCTAACGATCACCCCGTTCTCCAATATCGTGAAGTCCGGGAAGAAAGGCCAAGATGAGATACGGTTAAATTCTGTCGTCGTTTATGTCGATAAAAATAACACGTTCTATCTTCCGGCAAGTTTAGTTGATTTCTTAAAATAAAATATAAAGCGGAGGCTGTTTGGTCTCCGCTTTTTTATACATTCGCAGACATAAGACAGAATATACCATTTGCGGATGAGCCACTTTACCATAGATGTATGACGTGCCCGTCATACCAAAAAGAACGGGGCCGCGGACATCTCCACCGCCCTGCCCAAAAAAGACGGATTTATCCTTTTTTGTACTCATATCAAGGTTGGTTCTTTATTGATATAGGGTCACGTATAAACCCCGTTTTTCATATCGTTCGTAAACATAACACTTATTTTTAACAAAAGAACGGATTCCTTCTTCTTTTTAGGTATACATGCTGAATAACATACCATTATAATACAAGGAAAGATCCTTTGGAGAAAAAGGATTTGCTAAAAGGTGTAGCTTCTGTCAAGACCGAATATATACTCTTGCGGCATATATTCTCTGGTAGATGAAGTATTTTATCACCGATCTTGTTATCGTCAGATGTCTTTCTGATGGGACTCTAGTCTCAAAAACGTGATTAACCCACATTGCCACAAGATTTCTTTCGATAAGTCAAAGTCTGTTTAGTTTCTCTCTCCTGGTACTTCTATGCATGGCATAGTTGTTAAATATCGGCCTTTATAGAAACAATCGTCAAAAATAGAAGTCCACGCTAACGACTGAGAGGGAATGTGGTATGTTATTAAGCAGGTATATCTAAAAAGAAGAAAGATTTTGTTTTTTTGTTAAAAATAAGTGTTATGTTTACGAACGATATGAAAAACGGGGTTTATACGTGACCCTATATCAGTAAATAACCAACCTTGATATGAGTACAAAAAAGGATAAATCCGTCTTTTTTGGGCAGGGCGGTGGAGATGTCCGCTGCCTCGTCTTTTTTGGTATGGCGGGCACGTCATACATCTATGGGTCTGATGAGTGGGTCAGCGGATTTTCCCGGTTGGCAAGCTTTCTTTTAAGCGTATAGCATAGCCAGCCTAAACATGAAGAATTTCACATCAGACACCCCTCTTAACTG
>JAQVCX010000096.1 GCA_028689545.1 Parabacteroides sp. | reverse complement strand
TCAATGCTAAAATCAAAGCTTTTCGAAGCCAGTTAAGAGGGGTGTCTGATGTGAAATTCTTCATGTTTAGGCTGGCTATGCTATACGCTTAAAAGAAAGCTTGCCAACCGGGAAAATCCGCTGACCCCAACACCATGCTCCGTAAAAGCGAAAGGCATATAGCGAGTTCAAATAAAAAAATCGCTAAACAACCTTTATCCAGTTATTTAGCGATGATCTATCGTGGTCCCACTTGGGCTTGAACCAAGGACGCCCTGATTATGAGTCAGGTGCTCTAACCAACTGAGCTATAGGACCTGTTCAGAGCTAGGCTCTGAAATCGGGTGCAATATTACGATTTATTTTCGAGATATGCAAATGCTAAAGGGAAAAACTTATTTTTCCGCGCTTTCTTCTCCGGCGAACTCCATCAAGTATGCCTTGATGAAATCGTCGATCTTTCCGTCCATCACACCATTCACGTCGGAAGTCTGGTAGTTCGTACGATGGTCTTTTACACGACGGTCATCGAATACGTAACTACGGATCTGCGAACCCCACTCGATCTTTTTCTTTCCGGCCTCCACCTTGGCTTGCTCGGCCATGCGATGCTGCAATTCCTTGTCGTAAAGGATAGAGCGCAATTGACGCATAGCGTTCTCTCGGTTCTTGGGCTGGTCGCGCGTCTCGGTATTCTCGATCAAGATCTCTTCTTCCACACCGGTGTACGGGTCTTTGAATTGATAACGCAAGCGAACTCCGGATTCCACCTTGTTCACGTTCTGCCCTCCGGCGCCGCCCGAACGGAACGTATCCCAAGAGATAGCCGCCGTCTCTACCTTTACCTCGATCGTGTCATCCACCAACGGGGTGACGAATACGGAGGCAAAGGAGGTCATTCGTTTACCTTGGGCGTTGTAAGGAGACACACGCACCAAACGATGCACGCCATTCTCACTCTTTAGATAGCCATAGGCGTAATCGCCCTCGATATCGATCGTAACCGTCTTGATGCCGGCCTCATCTCCCTCCTGATAGTTGGCGATAGAAACCTTATAACCGTTATTCTCAGCCCAACGCTGATACATACGCATCAACATGGAAGCCCAATCTTGGCTCTCGGTACCACCGGCGCCCGAGTTGATCTTGAGCACGCAACCCATTTGATCAGCCTCGTCACGAAGCATATTACGGAACTCCAAGTCTTCCAGCAAATGAAGGGCCTTCTTATAAGCCACATCCACCTCTTCCTCGGTGATAATCTCGTCCTTTACATATTCGTAAGCCAACTCTAGCTCTTCCGCCGCCGCATGTACCTCACCGTAAAGCTCGATCCATTTCTTTAGCTCCTTTACTTTCTTCATCTGGACTTCCGCACGTTTGGCGTCTTCCCAGAAACCGGGGTCTTGCGTACGTAGCTCCTCCTCTTCTAATTGAATGGTCTTGCTATCGATGTCAAAGATACCCCCTCAGCGCTTGCTCGCGCTCCAACACGTTGTGTAGCTGGTCTGATGTGATCATATTATTATTGTATTCTTTATTTGTTAATGTCGGCTGCAAAGGTAAAAAATTAATCGAGACAAGCGCATATTCGGCTTAAGGAATACAGATCGACGCTTTCATCAAGGGAATCCACCCGGGAAACAGCATCCCCAGGATGCTACTGTAAGTCAAACAGATAAACGATAAGCGTTCTTTTTATCCCCACTGTCCACTTTTTGTCCCTATCACTATTCGCCTATGAATCCATATATTTTACATCTTTGTTACGCGATTCGCAAAAAGCCGGATCGCTCTTTCAATAGGAAAGATCAACTTGCCCCAGACATAACGGGTCTTGGTCCTGGGCAAGCACAAGTAAACAGAAAGACCCCCATAAATATTTCGGATCATGAAACATCTTTTAGGATTCTTTTTAGTAGCAGCATTGTTCAGTAGTTGCGCGATAGGCAAAGCTCCTATCGCTGGATTCGTCTATACTGACATCAAGGACGGTCTGGCCGTTACCTCAAACACGGGAGCATCGAAAGTCGGTATTTCCACGGCAACAGGCTATGTAGGAGTTGTCGCTATCGGCGACGCGAGCATCGAGGCCGCCGCGAAGGCAGGAGGCATCACGCGTATCCAGCACGTAGACTATCATACCAAGTCTATACTTGGGATTTATACGACTTATACTACGATCGTTTATGGTCAATAAGGTAATGAGGTATATCGCCGCATGCTTTTTCATGATGTTCTGTCTGTCCGCATACGGACAGAATATCAAGAAGCATTATGTTTCTAAAATAGAGGCGGAAGGAGTGATCTATCATTTACTACCTGTCTCCTTGTTTGACGACGAGGAGGGAGAGGATTTCTCGTACGAGCTGACCTATACTTCTTGGAACGACACGATCGCGATGACCTTTACCTATATCCTACCGGAACCCTCGCAGATGGACTCGATCCGCTATATCTCGGGAAAGAATGAGATAACGGGAAAAATAGAGCAAATCTACGTGGAGCCGACAGCGAAAAAATGGGCTCACAGATACCGGATGGCCGACAAGGCTGAAAAGTTCTTCCAGCTATACAGCCCCACCGCCGACGCCGAAATAAACATCCATTCAAATACCCAAGAGCATACTTATCGTGCTAAAAAGAGAAGTTGGCGCAAATATGCCCCCATAGGGCAAAAGATCTTCGAGATGATCCGGCTGAGGCAAAGCCCACGATCGACGAAGCAGTAACCCCTGACATTAAGCGATGACTAAGCAACACATAAGTAAAAACATTTATAAAACTAGTTTATGAGACAAACATTACAAATTAGTAGACAACGCTCTTCCATTTGGATTTCCTTGGTCATCGGCTTGCTCCTTTTTGGATCTAGCCACATAAGAGCGGAAGGGCTCTCAGCCGATGAGCTTAGCCAAATCAAGCAACAATTCTTTTTCTTCCAGAATCGCTATTACAAAAGCAACGCATGGGATTGCTCTCGTAATCCACCCGATGCGGAAGCCGAAAAAAAATGGGAGCTATACAACTTTAAAGATCCTTTTGACGCATCTACAACAGAGGTCATCGATTTTGGCACAAACTCGGATAGGTTCCTTCAATTCAACATTGAGAACTTTAACGAAAACGAACATAGCGAATATTCGTACATCACCGATGAAAGCGGGAATAAACTGATCATTACCTTAAAACTTTACGAGGCTGATGGTGCTTTCGTCTCTACCGTATCGAGCTATGGAACCATACAAGGACTTAGTAAAGATACCAAAGGGATTTTTTATGAGCAACAAGGCCATTACGGAACATTCCTCACCATGGAGGATTTCAAAGCGGGGGATGGCGTTACCTACACACCGGAAACCGGGGTTGTAAAAAGCCTCTCTGAGCTAGAATTAGTAACCGGCACATGGAAATATGACGCGACTAAAGAGATCTTGACGCATAAAAGCGGCTTGGTTATCAACCATGTAACATCCGATAACACCCAGAACATAAACCAACTAAGCATCGGTGATAACACCGAAAACACGAACCTCAACAATAAATATCTCAACCTAACCGGCCGTATCGCCGAAGCCAACGCAACTGATGCCAATACGGAATATATCATCGGGACACTTTCCGAAAGTGCCTTTGAAGGCATAACACTGCAAAGCCTAACACTTCCGCATTCTATCACCGCAATAGGTAATGACGCATTTAAAAACGCAAGCATAGAGACGATACATCTCTCGCACGAAGAAGCCGGGGGGCTAACCATCGGCACAGAAGCTTTCGCCCTCAAGGACAAAGAGCATACGATGGTATACGTGCCTGCAGACAAACTGGGTATATACCATACGGAGGACATGGAGCAGCTTACCGTCAGCAACTGGCAAGATTTCACCTATGTACTAGAAGAAGGAGCGAAAACCTACGCGATCGAATATATTATCGATGAAGCGCATCAAGCAGCTATCGCCGGACTACCGACGAAAGCACCAGTCGGGCAATTATTCACTTTCCCTATCAATATAAAAGACTTAATATTTAACATCACCACGACCACTACGCTCGCAGAAGGTGACCTCTTCAACTACGACCCAACAGGTGATACGAAACTAGCCATCAAGCTCAATAATGTACCCGAAGGTGGAAAGCTTACCATCCGGATAAATGGATCTATCAAAACGGATAGCGACAAAGGGCTTATTATCGAGACCGACACAGAGTACAAAGAAGGAGAAGAAGGAACAACACAGAAATTCAATGGAATACTAGAAGCAGAAAAGATTAAAAGCCTACAAATCGGCAAGACGGATGCAGCCTCCACTGTAAACATCACCGTAAAGGGAACAACTGTCCTTCCAAATGCTGAATCTGGAAAAGCCGCGACCACGATCACCGAAAAAACAACCGCTACCCTCACCTTTTCCGGCACAAACGATCTTGGGAAAGTAGAGAACAATGGTACGCTGACCTTCCAAAAAAAGACCGGAGAAGGAGAACAAGCACCGATATTCGGGTCGAATACAACGGTAACAAACAACGCGACATTCACGGACGAGACCGGATTAATCAAGTCCGTAAGCGGATCCGCTCCTATCGAAGTAGCCGAAGGAACAAGCATGGAGCAAGCGATCTCGATCGTAAAAGGCAGTAGCAAAGATATAACGCTAACAGCCACCACCAGCGCAACCAACGTTACGCTTAGCTACACTTGGCTAAAAAAGAATGCAGACAAATGGGAACACTATCCCAAGCAAAAAGCGAACACGCGAACCACCCTCGACGCGTCTAGCAGCGGAAAGATCACATTTATCGAAGACGGGGAGTATCGTTGCCTGATGACTAGCACGGTGACCCCTACAACGCCCGTCACAAAAACCGAGACACCAGCCGTCAGCTCCACCCTAACCGCCTACGTCACCGTCACTGTGACCGAGCCGGAACCAGATCCCGTTTATCATTATACGGTAAAGATCCCGGAGATAGAAGGAGCCACATTGTCCGTCACAAGCGGCTACCACATCGTAGAGGAGGGCTATAGCTTCGACTTCACGATCGCGCTCAACGCAGACTACGACCAATCCACCCCTCTCGTGAAGGCAAACGAAGAGATTATCGAACCTGACGCACAAGGAAGGTATGTGATTCGCTGGATCTACACCGACCAGATAGTGAATATCAGCGGCATCGTGAAGAACCTACCGACCGGCATCGATCAGATAGAAGGAACGACCGCCAAGGTATGGAGCGCGGACGGTACGCTGTATATCTATACGCCCGAAGCGGCAGACGTTCATATCGTGAACTTCTCCGGAAAGACCATCCAAACCATCCGAAAGATAGACGGAGAGTACCACGCACGTTTGCCCAAAGGCCATTATATCGTGACTATTGGCGATGATACCTTCAAGATCGCTCTATAACAAACATCACATACCATCCCAGGTATGAGCTCGACATCAATAAAAAACGGCTGGAGTAATATCCCCCAGCCGTTTTTTTTATGAATGAACCGTAAAAACTATTCCTCATACATAGCCTCAATCTGTACGGCGTACTTTTGGAGCACAACCGGTCGACGCAGCTTCAGCGTATCCGTCAGCTCACAGCCCATCACAAAGGGTTCAGGCAATACAGTGAAACGCTTGATCTTCTCATAAGAGGCCAGATTCTTCTGGTGTTCCTCTACCCGCGCTTCTATAAAACGGAGAATGTCCTTATTACCCACCAGCTCTGCCCGACTCTCGAACGGGATCCCTTTTTCTCTCGCATAGGTCTCCAGCAATGGATACGCGGGAACAATCAAGGCACTGACAAACTTACGCTGATCGCCGATAACAGCTATTTGCTCAATATAATTATCACCGCTCATAGCCATCTCGATCGCTTGCGGGGCGATATATTTTCCGTTCGAGGTCTTATACAAATCCTTGATTCGTTCGGTGAAGAATAGCGTATTACCTACCAAACGGCCAGCGTCGCCGGTACGGAAGAAACCATCCTCGGTGAAAGACCTCTCCGTCTCCTCCGGTTTATTATAATATCCGGACATCACGGTCTTGCCTTTCACCAAGATCTCGTTATTTCCCGGATCTATTTGCACTTCGACTCCCGGCATTACCTCGCCGATAGAGCCAAACTGAAATCCGATCTCCGGGTAGAAACAAACCGTAGCCGTCGTCTCGCTCAGTCCATAGCCATAGACGATCGGGATATTCACGGACTGCAAGAACTCATTAATCGTATCCGACAACGGAGCGCCTGCCACCGGGAACAACCGTCCACGCTCAATACCCAATACCTTCTTCAACAAGGTAAAAACCGTATTATCGTAAAATTGGAACTTCAGCTTCAAGCCATACGGGGCCGGAATACCTTTATTCTTATACTCCAGATTATACTTCCGCCCTGTCTCTATCGCGTCCATGAAAACCTTCTTCATAGTCGGAGAAGCGGAATTGATCTTCTCGTGTACGCCCGCGTACACCTTCTCCCAGAAACGAGGCACATTGCACATCAATGTAGGATGAACCTCCGGCAATGTCTTCTGGATCATTTTAGGATCTTGATTGATAGCGATCGTAACCCCTTTGTGGAGGCAATAATAGCACCAAGCTTTCTCGAAGATATGAGTCATCGGCAAGAAACTCATGGATAGATCCTTGTCGGATACCTGAGGCAGACGAACATCATGTATCCGCATCGCCTCCAGATAGCAGGAATGAGGAAGCATTACGCCCTTCGACTCACCCGTCGTACCTGACGTATATATAATGGTAGCCAGATCCTCCGGAACGGCTTCCGTCATACGTATTTTCACCGTGCTCTCCGCGTGCGCGTTATCTCCCAAGCGCAAGAAATCATCAAAATAAATGGAAGTCTTATCTTCCGGATTCATCTTAACCGCCGGATCAAAGACAACCAGACGCTCCAAATACCGAGAGTCTTTCTGTACCTTGAAAGCGTTATTATACTGCAATTGCTCCCCCACGAACAACGTGCGGATCTTAGCGTCATTGATGATGTACTCGATTTGTCCCGGAGAATTCGTCGCATACATCGGAATGGAAACCACCCGGTTACCATACGCACCAAAGTCCGTATATAAACACTGAGGCATATTCTGGGAATAAACCCCGATATTCTCTTGTACCTTTATCCCGAACTCAGCCATCGCCTTGCCCGTAAGCATTACCTTATCGGAAAACTCCCTCCAAGAGATCTTCAGCCATTTCCCGGTAGCGTTATCTCTATGTTTCAACGCTGTACGGTTCCCGTATTTCTCTGCCTGACGGTGTATTAACTCGGCAAAATGATAATAAATCATAATTCCTTATTTTGAATTGATACCGCGAAAGTACGCTTTTCTCTTCTAAAAGACACGACATCAGTCTTTTTTTTACACATAATTGCCCTTTATGTGCAAGTATTCGGTTAAATAATAATAATTCATAGTAGTATGTATTGCATAGTACATATGTAATACATACATTTGTAGCATAAAATTAAAAGAGATGAATGCAGAGAACGTAAAATCACAAATGAGGAAAGGAACGCTGGAATATTGCATCCTCCTTCTTCTCAAAAAGGAACCCGCTTACACCTCTGATATCATTCAGAAGTTACAAGAAGCGAAGCTGATCGTTGTGGAAGGCACTTTATATCCTCTTTTAACCCGACTGAAAAATAGCGAGCTATTAAGTTATCAGTGGATAGAATCTACGCAAGGACCGCCACGCAAGTATTACCAACTGACCGAGAAAGGAGAACTATTCCTCGGCGAGCTGGAGGCTTCATGGCAGGAACTAAATGATACAATAAACCACATCAGAAACAATTAAAACTAAAGAGTGATGAAGAAAACACTTACTGTTAATCTGGGAGGCACAGTTTTCCACATTGACGAAGACGCATACCAATTATTAGACAAATATCTGTCTAACCTGCGTATCCACTTCCGCAAAGAAGAGGGTTCGGATGAGATCATGGATGATTTCGAGATGCGTATATCAGAGCTTCTTAACGAACGTGTCCGCTTAGGCTACGAGGTCATCACGATCGAGCAGGTAGAGGAAGTGATCAAACGCATGGGTAAGCCGGAAGAGATTTTCGAGGAGGAAGAGAAAAGCACCGACCACGAGGAGAATTACCGGACGCAACAACAAGAGACGCATGCCCAGACAACCAAGAAACGCTTGATGCGTGACCCGGATAACCGTATCCTAGGAGGTGTAGCCGGAGGTTTCGCCGCTTACATGGATTGGGACCCGACTGCCGTACGTATCGTGTTTTTCCTTCTGATGTTCTTCTATGGAATCACGGTTCCGCTTTACTTCTTGTTGTGGATCATCGTACCGATGGCACGTACAGCGACCGAGAAACTCGAGATGCGCGGGCAAAGCGTGACGGTGGAGAATATCGGAAAGACCGTGACTGATGGATTCGAGAAAGTCAGCAATAACGTGAACGACTTTATCAGCTCGGATAAGCCGAGGAATTTCTTTCAAAAGCTGGCGGATGTGTTTGTCGTGATCATCGGGTTCATCCTGAAGTTTTTCATCCTATTAGCGGGGATTATCCTATTGCCACCGCTAGTATTGGTCGTATTCATTCTGGTCGTGATAACATTCGCGCTGCTCATGGGTGGAGCCGGATTCATCTATAACCTTTCTCCGTTCGGAGCGGACTTGATAAACGGGGCACCGTTGCCATTGGCAATCATGGGATGTATAGGGATAATCTTATTCATCGGCATCCCCATATTCTCCTTGATATACGCAATTTGCTGCCAATTATTCAAGGCACGCCCCTTACCAACGAGCGCAAGGTGGATCTTATTAGCCTTATGGCTTATCTCCCTTATATTATGTGGCATATATGCCCATCAATCCGGTATGCTATATGACTGGCATAATTATTGGGACGGTGTAGACAATTGGAACAAGAATGCCCTTTGGTTCCCTTAACCCAATTTGAAGATATGTAAGAAGGATCTATAGATTCAGTAGTTTATAATGTTTATTGTGTGTTTAAAAAAAAGAAGGCCGCTCTATCACAGAGGGGCCTTTCTTCTAAGGTTAACAAATTTATGAGTAAAAACCACTAATGAATCATATTAATGATTTGCCGTCTCCTTGCGTAACATTGTCACGCATAAAACAGCGGGTACAAATATAATCAAATTTTCATAATTGAAAAATTATATTCAATTATTTAAATTCTTTTCTGATCTTAGCGGCGATCTCGGCCAAGTCTTCTTGACTTACAGCCAATTTCTTCCCGCCGAAATACATATCGGACTCCTTCGTTATAGGAATCAAATGGATATGCGCATGAGGCACTTCCAAGCCCATGACAGCCAGCCCTACACGCTTACACTCGATAGCGGACTCTTGGGCACGAGCTACTCGTTTAGCGAAAGCCATCATCCGCCCCAGCATAGGGTCATCAATATCAAAGATATAATCGACCTCCTTCTTAGGGATTACCAAGGTATGCCCCAAGGCTACCGGATTGATATCGAGGAAGGCAAAAAACTCATCGTCTTCCGCAACCTTGTGGCTAGGAATCTCACCCGCCACGATTCTACTGAAAATAGTTGCCATACGTTTTTCTTCTTTAAATTGAAATATCCATAATCTCAAACGTCATCAAGCCGGAAGGCACACGGATCTCAACGACATCCCCTACCTTCTTTCCCATCAAACCTTGGGCGATCGGCGTACTTACGGAGATCTTACCTTCTTTCAGGTTAGCCTCCGAATCCGATACCAACGTATAGGTCATGACAGCGTTATTCTTCGTGTTCTTGATTTTTACCTTGTTCAAGATCTGGACCTCGTCTGTTTTCACCCGACTCTCATCGATCAGACGAGCGTTCGAGATCAAGCCTTTCAGCTGCGCAAGCTTAGCCTCCATGATACCTTGGGCCTCTTTAGCGGCATCATACTCAGCGTTTTCAGATAAGTCTCCCTTATCCCTCGCCTCGGCGATCTGGCCTGATATCTCGGGGCGCTTCACGGTCTCCAAATAGTTGATTTCAGCTAAAATCTTATCGTAGCCGTCCTTTGTCATATAACTAACAGCCATATTAAATCCTCCTCATTCTTTATATTAATATTGATTGATTATTGCATAATAAAAAAGAATCCCGACCATGTCCTATGGCCGGAACTCCCCTTTTTATCTTTCCTAGACTTCGCAAAGTTAGCTCATCTTTTTAAGATGGACAAGTTTGCGCAAGTGCTTTATAACATATAAATCTGATGATTAAATCAGGAACAATTTACAATACGGACTTGATGTCCGCCTCTAGTTTCTTCACGTCGTCCACTCGTTTAACCAAGTTCCCTTGGCGATCCAAGACGAAGATCGCCGGAAGCTGCTTCACGTTATACAACGCCGCGGTCTGGGAGTAAACAGACTGTGGATCACGCACGCAAGTCCAAGGTAAATTAGACGCGGCATTCTTCCAGAAGTGTACATCATTATCCAAGGAGATCTGGTAAATCTCCAGGCCCTTGTCGTGGTACTTCGTATATAAATCGCCTAATTCCATATTTAAGGCAGGAGACCATTCGGACGTATATGCCGTGAAGTTGATCAGCACCACCTTGCCTGTAGCGACGGAAGACAGTTTCGTATTTTCCCCCTGTACATCCGGCAGCTCGACATCCAAGAAGCTGATCTCTTTCTTCTCCACCTTATCCAAGTCCATCGGGCGCCGGCTACGAATCACCTTTATCGATTGAAGAGCCAGGTTATACAGATGCTTAGCGCGAGGGCTCTCCGGATAATAATGATCGAAGCTGGTAGCTACGGCACCATAAGCCTTCGAGTCGTTCTTGTCATACAGATCGAAGAACAATAAACCGTCGATTTGCTGGAACAAGGCAAAGTAAGCGGCGGCGGACATCGGGGCGGAATAAATATACTTACGCGCCACGTCCTTGTAAGCCTCGGCAGCCTCGAGCACCTGGCGGGAATATACGGAATCCGCCAACAGGCCGGCCTCGGACTCTTTCCGTAAGCGATGGATCGCTTGGTTGGCGTCTAGCTGAGCCAAGGTGATACTCTTGATCGCCTTGCTGTTCTCAGAGCCCTCCACGCTATAAGAAGTAGCGAAAGTCCCGGCATCGGCCACGAACGAGATCGTCTCCGTAGAATCCACCGAGAAGTTTATCAATTGATTATTCAGACGCAAGCGATAAAAATCCGGGAATGGCGGACGAGGCTTCGTAAAGCTGAACTTACCCGCAGGTGTCAGTTTCACGGAGTCTATCAACCCTACCGTCGACACACCCACATTCTCCAGATACATCATCTGGCCGTCAGCGCCAGACACTACGCCTTCCACCGTAAAATCAGAATTCTTCTTACAAGCCGTGAGTAAAAGTAACATAACACACAGCACAGCTAGTAAATTCGCAGATATTTGTTTCATTATTTCAGTTTGTCTATATTTCTAATCTGGTGCAAATATACATTATTTTACAATCGTGGCACTATTATTCCGTATTTCTTCAAGGCTTTTTTCAAAAAAAGTGCCTCAAGGCAGTTATTTCTTTTCATTTTCATACAATTACAGGTAAACTTTCATTACATTTGCAGCAATTTTTGACAGATAGAATAATAAGAAAAAAGATTATGCTTAATCCAATTAACAAGACGATCGAGTTGGGTGATGGAAGAACCATTACCATCGAAACCGGGAAATTAGCGAAACAGGCGGACGGATCGGTTACCGTTCGTATGAACAACACCGTGTTGCTCGCTACTGTTTGTGCCGCTAAAGACGCGAACCCGGGTGTTGACTTCATGCCGTTGCAAGTTGAATACAAAGAGAAATACTCCGCTTTTGGACGTTTCCCCGGAGGTTTTACGAAAAGAGAAGGGAAAGCTTCTGATTATGAAATCCTCACATCTCGTTTAGTCGACCGTGCGTTGCGTCCTCTTTTCCCGGACAACTACCACGCTGAGGTATATGTAAACATTATATTGTTCTCAGCGGATGGCGAGGATTTGCCGGACGCGTTAGCTGGCTTGGCCGCTTCCGCCGCTTTGGCAGTTTCGGATATTCCTTTTAACGGACCGATCTCTGAGGTTCGTGTAGCTCGTACGGATGGAAAATTCATCGTCAACCCTACTTCCACGGAATTGGAGAAAGCTGATATCGACATCATGGTTGCCGCTACCATAGATAACATCATGATGGTAGAGGGCGAGATGAACGAGGTTCAGGAATCGGATATGCTTGAGGCTATCAAGGTAGCCCACGAGGCCATCAAGGTACAATGCAAGGCTCAGCTGGAATTGTCCGAGGCTTGCGGCAAATTGGTGAAACGTGAGTATTGCCATGAGATAAACGATGACGAGTTGCGCAAGGACGTACACGACAAATGTTACGCCAAGGCTTACGCCGTAGCCACATCCGGTAGCGGCAAGCACGAACGCAGCGAGGCATTCGATAAGATCGTAGAGGAATACAAGGCTCAATTCTCCGAGGAGGAGCTGACGGACGAGAAACTGGAAATGATCGGCCGCTACTATCACGATGTGGAGAAAGAGGCTATGCGCCGCGCCGTCCTTGATGAGGGCAAGCGTTTGGATGGCCGTAAGACTACCGAGATCCGTCCGATCTGGATCGAGACAGATTGCCTGCCGGGTCCTCACGGTTCCGCTATCTTTACACGTGGTGAGACGCAGTCTTTATCTACGGTAACTTTAGGTACGAAGTCGGATGAGAAAATGGTAGACGACGTATTGAACCATGGATACGAGCGCTTCCTTTTACATTATAACTTCCCCCCGTTCTCCACGGGCGAGGCTAAGGCCACACGTGGCGTAGGCCGTCGTGAGGTAGGACACGGAAACTTGGCTCACCGTGCGCTGAAACGTATGATCCCGGAGAACTATCCGTATGTAGTACGTGTAATCTCCGACATCTTGGAGTCTAACGGATCTTCTTCCATGGCTACGGTTTGCGCCGGCACCTTGGCATTGAGAGACGCGGGTGTCCCCATGAAGAAGCCGGTATCCGGTATCGCTATGGGATTGATCTCGGAGAACAAGGGTACGAACTACGCCATCTTGTCTGATATCTTAGGCGACGAGGATCACTTGGGTGATATGGACTTCAAGGTAACGGGTACGAAAGACGGTATCACGGCCACTCAGATGGATATCAAGGTAGACGGCTTGTCTTACGAGATCCTTGAGAACGCTTTGGCTCAAGCGAAAGAGGGCCGTATGCATATCTTAGGCAAGATCTTGGAGGCTCAACCGGAAGCCCGCGAGGATTTGAAACCTCACGCACCTCGTATCGAGACGATGATTATCGGTAAAGAGTTTATCGGCGCCGTAATCGGCCCGGGCGGTAAGATCATCCAAGGCATCCAAGAGAAGACCGGCGCTACGGTTTCTATCGATGAGGTAGACGGCGTAGGGAAGATCGAGATCTCCGGCACGAACAAGGCTACGATCGATGCGGCAGTCAACGCCATCAAGGCTATCGTGGCTATCCCTGAGATCGGTGAGATCTATGAAGGTAAGATCTCTTCTATCATGCCTTACGGCGCGTTCGTTGAGTTCATGCCGGGCAAGGATGGATTGCTTCACATTTCCGAGATCGATTGGCAACGTCTGGAGACCGTAGAGCAAGCCGGCTTGAAGGAAGGCGATACGATCTCTGTCAAGTTGGTCGATATCGACCAGAAGACAGGCAAGTTCAAGCTTTCCCGCAAGGTATTGCTTCCGAAACCGGAAGGTTACGAAGAACGTCCGCCGAGACCAGAAAGAGGAGATCGCGGACCTCGTCAAGACCGTGGTGATCGTGGAGACCGTGGACCTCGTCAGGATCGTGGCGATCGCGGACCTCGCAGAGAGTACAGAGACTAAGATAAAGTCTTATACATTATATATAATCCCGGGCAGATTTAACGCTACCCGGGATTTCTTTTATCGTTAATTCTTATTGTGAAATACTCTCTCGATAAATAAAATCGCACTTCGCAAAGTGCGATTCATTATATTTACAAGATTGAATAATTGATGTTTACAGTTTTTCTAGGCAAAAAACAAAAGTTTTACGCCATGAAAACTTTTGTTTCGTGCTTAGGAAACATCTGTTTTCCCTATAGGAAACATTTGTTTTCCCCTAGAGAAACAATTGTTTTCCCTTAGAGAAACACTTATTGAATGTATGTTAACGTTTTTAGTTGACTACTTAGTGTCTTATTTATAAAGCAGGTTGACAGGTTTGCAACTTAGTAATAAAAGAGGTTGACCCTGTTCTGTCTTATTGATGAACGAGGTTAACCCGGACA
>JAQVCX010000183.1 GCA_028689545.1 Parabacteroides sp. | reverse complement strand
TGTACGATGCGTTGAAGATCGGCTAGCGGCAAGCCCTCTTCCAGTATAAACCCGGCGGTCAGATACAAGGGACGGGCACCGCAACAAGCCAAGTCGTTAACCGTCCCATTGATCGCCAGATCGCCGATATCTCCTCCGGGGAAAAAGATCGGGTCTACCACGAAGGAGTCGGTAGAGTAGGCCAGTCGCCCTTCTTCTATAGGAAACACGCATCCGTCATGATCCTGCTCCAGTAAGGGATTCCGGAAAGCCGGGTAGAATACTTGGCTGATCAGTTGGTGTGTCATGCGTCCTCCTCCTCCATGCGCCAGTAGCACACGGTCTGAGTCGGTAAAAGGAATCGGGCAATTCAAGTGTATATCCATATCTTTCTATTTATATCTATAGTAAGCCGCGCAAACCCCTTCGGAGGAGACCATTGGGGCCCCAAGCGGATGGGTGGGATGGCAATCCTTCTCGAAATGGGGACAATCGGAGGGTTGTTTCAAGCCTCTCATAATCAGTCCGGCAATGCATTCGGATGCGATCCGGTTTTCTTCCGAACGCAATTGAAATCGCATTCGGGAGGAATATCTTTTGTATGCGGACCGAAGTTGAAGCCCGCTGGAGGGGATGATTCCGATGCCCCGCCATTCTTGGTCGCAGGGTTCCAGCATCTCGTCCATCAGTTGGCGGGCGGCGGCATTTCCTTGTTCGGGGACGGCCCGTTTGTAAGCGTTCTCTACCTCATGGCTTCCGGCTTCCAACTGGGAAACGCAGCGGTAGATACCATATAATAGATCTACCGGCTCGAATCCGGTGACGACCATCGGGATTTTATAGCGGGCGGCCAGCGGGTGATAGGCCCCGTTGCCTGTGATGGCGCAGACGTGCCCGGCTGTCAGGAAGCCGTCCACTTTGCTTTCTGGGTCGGATAAGATGGCCTCGATAGCGGGTGGTACCGTGAATAAGGAAGTCAAGATGGAAAAGTTGGGGAGCCCCCGACGTATGGCTTCTTTCAAAGCCATAAGGTGGACAGGCGCAGTCGTCTCGAAACCAATCGCGAAGAATACGATTTCTTTATCCGGGTTCTCCTCGGCCAGTGATAGGGCATCCAAGGGCGTATATAGCATACGGATGTCCGCCCCTCTCGCTTTTACGCTCAATAAATCTTCCTTACTTCCCGGAACCCGCATCATGTCCCCGAAAGAGGCTAGGATCACATTCGGCAGTGCCGCCAGCTTCAAGGCGTAGTCTATCGTCTCGACCGGCGTTACACACACCGGGCAGCCCGGTCCATGGAGCAGGTGAAGATCCGGCGGCAACAACTCTTCCAGCCGATAACGGGCGATGGCATGTGTTTGCCCGCCACAGATCTCCATGACATACCAAGGCCGTGTCACCTTCTCGCGGATGGCCTCCAGAAGAGTTCGCACCTTCTCATTGCTTCTATATTCGTCTACGAAACGCACTTTTGTAGTTCTTTAAGGTCTTTCAGTGTTTCCTCCGCCTCTTTCTCATCCACCGCGGATATGGCGATTCCGGCGTGGGCGAGGATATAATTCCCCTCTTCCACATCCACCCATTCAATACATATATTCTTCAGGATGCCTCCGAAATCGACCTTTGCCATGGTCATTTCGGGGATGCTTCGATCGATCGAGATAATCTTTCCGGGTATCGCTAAACACATATCGTTTCAATATTATTTAATAGCTTCAAAGATACTTAATATGTTTAAGGAAGAAAGGCTAAATGGATAAATATTATTTATACGATGATAGATGGCCTCTGTTTGGTAAATACGATAGCCGATTTGTATCTGATTAGACATTTATTCCTATATTTGTGCTATGGCGAAGAACAGAGTATATGCGTTGATTATTCAAGGCTTGGTTCAGGGGGTTGGTTTTCGCCCTTTTATCTACCGGATCGCTAGGGATCTGGGGATGAAGGGTTGTGTGGAGAATATGAATAATGGAGTGCGTATCTTGGTGGCTGCCACTCCGGATGACCGGGATTTGCTGATAGGTCGTATACGGACCGAGCATCCTCGTGCCGCTTATATCCATCGGATCTCTTATACATCTACGGAAATGGATGAGGATGATTTTGATGATTTCACGATTACGCTCAGTCATTCGGAATCGGATGAGGTGACGCAGGTCTCCCCGGATATCGCGGTTTGCGCGGATTGTATGCGAGACCGGACTACGCAACCCCACCGGATCGGATATCCCTTTATTAATTGTACGCATTGCGGCCCTCGTTTCTCTATTATCCGGGACCTTCCTTACGACCGTTCGCAAACAACGATGGCCGGTTTCCTTATGTGTCCCGAGTGCGAGAAAGAATATACGAATGTTACCGATCGCCGTTTCCATGCCCAACCGATTGCTTGCAATCATTGTGGCCCCACTTATTACGCTACCTATAACGAGGAGACTTATACCGATTACGAGACCTTGTTGAAGCTTACCTCTCGCCTGTTGCTTGGCGGAGAGGTCATCGCGGCTAAAGGGATCGGGGGCTATCATCTGGTTTGTGATGCCTCGAACGAGAAAGCGGTCGCCCGTCTGCGAGAGATCAAGCAGCGGGATACCAAGCCTTTTGCCGTTATGTTCCGTGACTTGGAACATCTGCAGGTCTATACGGCTACGGAACCGATGGAGGATCGATGCCTCGTCTCGTGGCGCCGTCCCATCGTGCTGCTGAGGCAACGGAGCCGGCTGGCATCCGGGATCAATCCGGGTATGCATACGCTGGGATGTATGTTGTCTTATATGCCGATTCATTACGATTGGTTTGCCCGTACGGGGATACCGGCGTTGGTAATGACCAGTGGCAATTTAAGCGATTTGCCGATAGCGATCACCTCGGAAGAAGCGGAGGCGCAACTGGCGGGTAAGGTAGCGATCCTCTTGCATCATAACCGCCCGATCCATAACCGGGTGGATGACTCCGTGTTGCAGGTATGCGGAGGGCAACCTTTCTTGATCCGTCGTTCACGGGGCTACGTGCCGGAACCCTTTTTCACGGATACGGATGTGGAGGGAATCATAGCTTTCGGTGCGGAGAAAGTGAATACGTTCGCTTTGGGGAAAGGAGAGACG
>JAQVCX010000095.1 GCA_028689545.1 Parabacteroides sp. | reverse complement strand
GCCGGATCGGGTGTCTGCGCCTCCCATGCGGGATTAGGTGCAGCCGTGTGATCCAAGACCCGGATCACTCCCTCCACGATGTCATCCACATAAGTGAAATCGCGCAGCATATCGCCATGGTTGAATACCTTGATCGGACGACCAGCCAAGATCGCGTCCGTGAATAAGAAGGGAGACATATCGGGCCGTCCCCACGGGCCATAGACCGTGAAGAAACGCAATCCTGTCGAGGGGATACCGTACAAATGACTGTAGGTATGCGCCATTAGCTCATTGCTCTTCTTTGTGGCGGCATAGAGACTCACCGGGTGAGCAATGCTGTCATGTTCAGAGAAGGGAACCTTGCCATTCAATCCGTACACGCTACTGCTGGAGGCGTAGACCAGATGCTGGATACCATGATGACGGCATCCCTCCAAGATATTTAGGAAGCCATCCAAATTACTGCTTACATAAGCCTGCGGGTTGGTGATGGAATAACGTACGCCGGCTTGGGCTGCTAAGTTAATCACCTTATCGAATCCCTCGTTAGCGAACAGCATCCGCATAGCCTGCGTATCTTCCAGATTCATACGGATAAAGCGGTAGTGGGGATAGCGATCACTTTGCGTGAACTTATACCAATCCACCGCCTCCCGGTTGATTCCGGTCTCCGCCAATCGTCCGTATTTGAGGTTCACATCGTAGTAGTCGTTGATATTATCCAAACCTACCACCTCGTCGCCCCGTTCCAGCAGGCGCTTCACGGTATGAAAACCAATGAAGCCTGCCGCTCCGGTCACTAATACTCTCATAATCTCTTCTTATCCGATTTTATAATAAGCGAAACCATTCTCACACATTTCCTCCGCATCATAGATATTGCGACCATCGATCACGACCTTACCTGCCATGATCCGGCTCAACGCCGTCAGGCTCGGCATACGGAACTCTTTCCACTCGGTCACCAGTAACAATGCATCCGCATCAAGCGTCGCCTCATACATATCCTTGCAATAAATCACCTGATCACCTATGCGCCGCTTACACTCCGGCATAGCAACAGGATCGTACACCCGTACCGTAGCACCGGCCTGGCAGATCTTCTCGATCAACACCAAGGCGGGAGCCTCCCGCATATCGTCCGTCTCCGGCTTAAAGGCCAAGCCCCACATGGCGATCGTCTTGCCTTGAATATCTCCTCCGAAGTGTTTCAATAGTTTTTCGAAAAGGATGGATTTCTGACGCTCGTTCACCGCCTCTACCGCTTGCAATACTTGCATCGGATAGCCATTCTGCTCAGCAGTTTTGATCAGTGCCTTCACATCTTTCGGGAAACAACTACCTCCATAGCCACATCCGGCATAGAGGAACTTCTTTCCGATACGGGTATCAGAACCTATACCTTTGCGCACCATATTCACGTCGGCCCCGACCAACTCACACAGGTTGGCGATGTCGTTCATAAAAGAGATACGAGTGGCCAACATCGAATTGGCAGCATATTTAATCATCTCCGCAGAGGGGATATCGGTGAAAATCATTCGTTCACCACTCTGCATGAAAGGTTTGTAGAGTCTTGACATAATCTTGCGGGCACGATCACTTTCCGTACCCACCACTACCCGATCGGGAGTCATAAAGTCCTTGATAGCGGCTCCCTCTTTCAGGAACTCCGGATTGGAGGCAACGTCAAACTCGACCTGCTCACCTCGTTTATCTAACTCCGCCTGGATAGCGGCCTTTACCTTTTGCGCCGTACCCACGGGAACCGTCGACTTGGTCACCAAGATGGTATATTTCTTCACATGCTGGCCAAAGGTCTTCGCTACCGCCAATACATATTTCAAGTCGGCCGATCCATCCTCGTCGGGAGGGGTACCCACCGCAGAGAAAACAACGTCTACATCGTCCAAGCAAGTAGTCAGATCCGTGGTAAAACGCATACGGCCAGCCGCTACGTTCTTCTTTACCATATCTTCCAATCCCGGCTCATAGATGGGAATCTCCCCATCAAGTAATGACTGAATCTTCTGCTCGTTCACGTCCACACAAGTGACGTTTATGCCCATCTCGGCAAAACAAGTACCCGACACCAAGCCTACATAGCCAGTACCAACAATTGCTATATTCATAAGATTAATTATTTACTTTTTCCCTTCTTATCTGTTGCCTCGAAGCCGTAGCCGTAACCATAGCCGTAACCATATTTCTTGCCATAACCGTAGCCATACTTTTTACCGTAACCATATCCGTAGCTATTCTTACGCTTACTCATATCAATACCATTGATGACAACTGCCAGCTTATTGAACTTCTTCTCATCCTTCAATACGTTGATATAGCAGAAGCTTGCTTTCGGTGTTACGTCTGCACGACAGACATACACACACATATCCGCCACACGGGCAATAATAGATGTATCCGTCACCATACCGATCGGAGCCGTATCCAAAATCACATAGTCATAATGTTCTTTCAATTGGTTGATCGCTTTATCCAATATATCACGGGCTACCAATTCTGTAGGATTGGGAGGAATGGAATCGCCTAACAAGATATCCAAATTTGAGCTAAAACCGGAGTTTTGTACCAAATCGAACAGGTTCACATGTTCCGGATCACTCAAATAGTTCGTAATTCCCTCTGTTTTCTTGGACAAATGAAACACCTTGTTCAAACCGGGCTTACGTATATCCATTCCCACTACAATTACTTTCTTTCCTAAATAAGCCAAACTGACTGCTAAGTTTCCTGCCACAAAAGATTTACCCTCGCCTGGCTGTGTGGAAGAGAAAAGAATTACTCTCTCATCCTTATTTAGCATAAAGAGTAGATTGGTACGTAGCCCGCGGAAGGTTTCTTCCATCATGTCATTCTTATTCTCACGTACTACAATAGCACCATGCTCAGCATTTGTGACTCCTAAAGGCAACTCTCCCAAGATAGATACATCCGTCAAAGATTCTACATCGCCGCGATTCTCGATCTTATATCTTAATAGATCTACCAAGTAGATTATACCTACAGGGATTATCAAACCAATCACAAAGGCAGCCATTAAAAACACCATTTTCTTAGGAGAAACTGGGGCTTTATCTGCCAGCGGCTCCTCTATAATGCGTCCATTATTTGCGGTAGAAGCCAATGTGATAGCATTCTCTTCTCTTTTTTGTAACAGCATTATATACAAAGCAGCCTTGATTTCTTGTTGACGGGAGATGGTCATAAACTCCTTCTCCTGTTTGGGAGCGTTGCTGATACGACCCTCAAATTTATTCGCTTGGCGGTCGATATCCGTTTGGGTTATCTGCAGACCACGCAATACACTGTTTACCGTAGTCTTCACATTGCGACGCATCGCCTCAATACCTGTATTCATATTGATGATAGCAGGATTGTTTTCGGAAGAGGTACGCAACAAGCGCTTACGCTCGATAATCATCGTATTGTATTGATCGATAACAGAAGCTAAGTTCGGGTCTTGCAAACCTACGTTGGCCGGAAGTACCTCGTCTATATTTACCGGGTCATTGATATAAGTATTCAAAAACTGAACCAGACGAATTTGAGTAGCGTTTTCCGTACGTTGTTGTTCATATTTAGAGTTTTCTTGCAAGGCCATTTGGGCATCGCTTGTCAGGTCTGTTAATCCGGAACGCTGCTTAAAGTCTGCTAATTCGCTTTCTGCCGTACCCAATTCATGGTTGATAATTCCGATGCGTTCTTCAATAAATTCGGCTGTCTTTTGAGCGACTTCATTCTTCTCATCATTCGCATCCTGATTATAAAAAGCGACCAAACGATTAATAAAGTCCACAGCCCGCTTTTTGACAGTATTCTTTACGCTGACTTTCGCTATCGTAGTCGTTTTGGAGGTTGGAGAGACACTCATATCTGAAACATAATTTGTAGCTGTTCCGGTTGGCGTAGCAACTGTAGCTATCAAATGAATATCTTCATTTATTACACGTAAAGAATCGCCCTTTGTAAAACTCAGTACCCCTACAGGAGTTGGGAGTACGGCTGGAAGAGCTTGAAAAGTCTGTTCCATCACCTGAGTCTCGTTTCCTTGGAAATATTCTACCTTCACAGCCAAACTAGTATCTTTTCCGTAATGCAAATCCAACCGTATGGGACTTTCCAGCTTTTCAGCCTCTTCGGGTGTCATATATATATTTACCGGAGAGTTTTTATAGAGTGGACGTGCATACCCAAATGTTTGATTTTCTGCTATATTGATATATAAACCCAAATCATTTACCACTTTTTTAGCCAAAGTGCGGGACTTCAATATCTCCACTTCATTATCAAAATTACTGGTCATGGAAAACATACCCAAATCCTGAACGGCAGCCATAGGGTTATTTGCCGAATTTCCACGCTTATCCTCCTCTTTGACCAGCACGGATGAACTTACATTATATACAGGTGTCTGATAGCGCAGGAACAGAAAAGTTCCGATACAGCATACCAATATACTAACTACAAACCAACGCCAATAAAAAAGGTATTTAAAGAAAAGACCTACCAGATCAGTTTCTTGCTCTTCGAGTCTATTATTATTATTTTTCTCGTCTATCATCACTCTCAACTCTCAATTATTCATTATTCATTCTTCATTATTCATTATCTAAGGATAGTAGCCAACAAACTGGCAATAGATACTAAGATAGAAGTGGCACTAAACCACAACGTTGTACTGTTACCGATATCGGAGTTCTTCGCTTTTGTCTTGTTGGGGGTTACATACAGGATATCATTCTGTCTCATATAATAATAAGGAGAAGTTACGATACCTGCATTATTCAGATTCAAATTGATAATTTCACGTTTCCCGACAGCGTCTTCACGAATAAGCTTGACATTATCGCGGACACCATATATCGTCATATCACCTGCCATGGCAAGCGCTTCTAAGACATTCACCTTTTCATTGCTGATTGTGAAGCTACCCGGACGTGTTACCTCACCCAATACGGAGATTTTGTAATTAGACATACGAACCGTAACGATAGGAACTTCCTTCAAGTACTCTTTCAATTTGCCACGAAGTAAATTCTCTGCTTCATTTTTGGTCAGCCCACCAACTTTTAGACGGCCTATTACAGGGAAATCGATCTCGCCTTCGTTATTCACCAAGTATTGCTGCAAGGTCGGCTGTGTTGTCGTATTAACATTTGTCAATGCCGCATTCATCGGCGTTTGTACCGTTAGATTAAATGGGGCCGCGGCCTGAGGATCGGTCGTATTCACGGTGATACTCAACAGGTCTTTCGGCATAATTTCGGCATCATACAAGGGGAGGTTCTTCTCTAAATCGTTGACTACCTCCGGATTCTGGAGGTAGGGTACGTTCTTGTAGGAGGTACAGCTCGCTACCAACAGGGGTAAAGCGAATAGGAGTAGTAATCTTTTAATTCTCATGTTATTTTGTTGTCGTTTTAAATTCTTTGAACACGTTAAATTCTTTGAACACGGATGACGCGGAGCACACGGATTTAACGGAAAAGACGGGAGAAGAGGCCTTTGGGTTTCTCGGGTTCGTATTCCGACTCGTATTTATGCATCAGGTCCTCGTAGCTGAGTTTTTGGGTCACCATCTCGTAGATCGTGCCCCAATCGGGGAGACCGCCCAGGTTGCGGTCGTCGATGAAGACATCGGCTTTCAGTTTACGGCTAAAATGGTTGTTCTGGCTTTTCTCCTCCTCGGGATAATCACGGTTTACGGCGTAGAACTCAAGGCCACGTTCCCGGCAGAAGGCCAAGGCCTCGTCCAAGAGCTTGCCCTCACGAACCGTCCAGAGGATCAGCTTATGGCGTTCCAGCTGTAATTTCTTCAATGTCTCGATAGCGAAAGGAATCTCCTTCCCTATCTCCGGATATTTGTGTTCGACGATCGTACCGTCGAAATCAATAGCGATGATCATTTATGAGGGATGATTTATGATTTATAATTTATGATTTCCTGTCGACGAAACTGTCAACTGTCAATTGTCAACTCTCAACTGAATCGTCAACTCATTTGTCCAGTTCCGAGAACCGGGAATTCTGGCTTTTGAACTCGGGGACAAAGGATTTCATTTCCTTTACCATTGGGAGGATCTGGACACGGAGGGATAAGTCCGCCAATAGGTTGATATGTTCTAGCACGTCCTTGTAGGTGTATTCTCGGACGGCCGCTACACGGATCTTCTCGTGGGGGGTTTCCTTCGTGTTTTCTTTCTTGCTCAATAGTTCCTCATATAATTTCTCGCCGGGACGAAGACCGGTGTATTTGATCTCGATGTCTTTGTCCACCTGTAATCCGGACAGCTCGATCATACGTCTCGCTAAATCCGCTATTTTCACCGGCTCGCCCATGTCGAAGATGAAGATCTCGCCGCCTTTGCCCATTGTACCCGCCTCCAATACCAGACGGCAAGCCTCCGGGATCGTCATGAAGTAACGGATGATATCGGGATGGGTCACCGTAACAGGGCCTCCTTGGGCGATCTGATCTCGGAAACGGGGGATCACGGAACCGTTACTGCCTAATACGTTGCCAAAACGGGTCGTGATGAATCTCGTATGGCCTTTCACCTCGCCGCGCCCGATCGCTATGCTCAGGCTCTGTACGTAGATCTCGGCCAGACGCTTGCTGCATCCCATGATATTCGTAGGATTGACCGCCTTGTCCGTACTGATCATCACGAACTTCTCGACACCATAGCCTACCGCAGCGTCCGCTACCACACGGGTACCGAACACGTTCGTCCGAATCGCCTCGCAGGGATTCTCCTCCATTAAAGGCACATGCTTGTAGGCAGCCGCATGAAACACGACTTGAGGATGCCAATTACGGAACACATAATCCACACGGTCCGGATTCCGGACATCACCGATTACCGGGACAAAGTTCAAATCCTTGAACTTTTCCTCCAATTCCAAACGGAGGTTATGCATCGGGGTCTCGGCCGAATCGAAGCAGACCAATTTCTTGATCGGGAAATGGGCCAATTGACGGCAGATCTCACTACCGATACTGCCGGCGGCTCCCGTGACAAGGATCGTCTTTCCACGCAATAGGCCGCCGATCTCATCCAAATTGATATTAATCTCCTCACGGCCCAATAAATCCTCTATACGGATCTCACGAACAGAGCGTTTCGTGTCCCCATCGTGGAGCTCCTCCATCTCCGGGACCACTAACGTTTTCAGGGAAGTCTGCTCACAATAACGCACCAGGCGATCACGTTCCTGCTGGGCGGTCTTGATGTTGGGAAAAAGGATACCGTCTAAATTGTTACGGGGGATCAAGCGATACAAGTCCTCCAAGCTCTCTATCTGGTAAACCGGCAACTGCTATCCGAAGACTTTTCTTGAAGCCTCCAATCGTGATAAAGCCCACGATACTATAATTTTGCATGAATACATGACGGTTCGCCGAGGTAGCGATCATCACGCTCTCCTCCTCCGTTCCATAAACCAATATCCGCTTATGCTTTTTGCCGAGTTGCGACAGGACACTATTGTAAACCGTGATCATGAACACTCGCAAGGAGATGAGCATCACGATCGTCAACATGCTGTCCGTAATTCCGCCCACCCAATAGACGGAGGGGCTAAAATTAGCTTTCAACGCCATAAGGATCACAAACATCAGGATCGATTTGAGGATCGCCACGCCACCAATCCGCCACAATCCCCGTAACGTGGAATGACGGATCACCCCGTGATAGACCTTGAACGTCAAGAAAGAAAGGACACTGGCCACAAACGAGGCCACGCCTACTTTTACGATATCAAGCTCTCCGATACGTACCTGCAGGATAGACAGCAGCCCGAGCACTCCTATCAACGATACGCACAGAGATACGAAAAGATCCGAGAAAAATATGACCCAGCGGTTAACATACCGCAAATTCACCAGACGGCCCAAAGTCAAGCGCCATCTGCCCTTATGTAAATCCATCTTTATCTATTTTTGTTTATTCATTGGAAGCAAGTTTCCTGATTAATTGAACGAGGGAAGTCCTTGCACTTCCCTGGTATGCCATGCTTGGTAAGTGGGAAGGGAGAGGTCTGAAACAGTCAACAATTTATAATCTACCTCGTCCTTCCTCAATATATGTTTGCTGGCATACGAGCGGAGCGAGCGATCTGTCACGGAAACCATAACGATCGGAAACGGATAAGCATACAGCCGCATCGGCGTGATCTCACTATCCGGGAAGACTCGACGCAACTGATAAGCGGAACGCTCGAACGCTACCCAATAAGAACCCGTGGAATACAGGTGTATCGAGGCAAGGTTCGTACGCTCACGATCCATGATCTCTCTCAAATGCTCTTTCAGCAATTGCATCAAACGGATGCCGGAGGGGGGGGAGGACATGTTTTGATTTATGATTTATGATTTAAACTGTCAATTGTCAATTGTCAACTCATTCGTGTTTGAGCCAACGGTCGTAATCATGCAAATGCTTTATTAGGACAGACCGGCTTTTCTTGGGTGAAAGCTCGTTCAACCAAGGGGCTACTACTTCATGCGCCATGCGATGGTAGAGGCTGTTATCCGTACAGCCATAGAGCGTGACCAGTAACAGGGCACGAGACTGCATAGCCTTCACCGCGGAGAGCATACCGCGTATCGTGGCGTGTAAACGCTCGAACTCTTCCTCGTCACCCAATAGCTTATAGGTAGGCAAGAGCAACGAGTGAATCTTGCAACGCATCACATCGGTCTCCGCACGAAGGGAAGCATAGTTCCTCTGTATCTCACACGCCAGACGCTTATCTTCCTCACTTACGCTGCCGGAGAGATAATAACGACCTAAAGCCTCGTGCAAGCCTTCCGACAAACGGTCGTTATCCAAATGGGTATAGACGTGCTTGCCCTTCGTATTCAGTTCTATCAACTCATACTCGCCCTGCTTCACCTCGAACAAGGGTACCCACATACAATTAAGGATACGTACCATCACAGCCTTATGACCACCGCCCGGCTGGATGACCACCTCGGCCTCCATTCCCATAAAAGAACCCGATGTGATACGCACACGGTCGCCTTTCAGTAAGCGGCCGTTATCCGGCACATACACAGGCAGCTCATTGGAATAAGCTTCCGCGACCCAACGCAAAGTCTCCATCTCATGATCCGATAGATAGGGGAAATAGGACTCTCCCCCAGAAGAGACCCGGGGAAGGAAGTTATACAAGGGCAGCGTACGCTTCAAACGGAAGATCTCGTCCTCAGAGGCATGGACAAACACATAGTTGTATAGCAGGGGATGCTTCGTGTTGACCATCTTACCTCCTATCTTCCTTGCCTCCACATACGAAGGGGCAAAATACTCGAATAGGGCCTCTCCCCGACGTTCACGCCGAGAAAGCTCCGCATCCAACCCCTTGGAAGGTGTGATCTTATCACGTCCCCCACCAGCGGTAGGCAACGTAAGCACGTACCAACGCACAGTCGCTTGGTTACGACGCTTGCGAACCTGCGCCGCGACATTTTCCGAGCAATTGCTTGTCATCATATTTATAGCAAAAGATAATTCAGTGCCCTACCAAGATACCCTTATAATATCCTGATAAACAACAGATTAGTATAGAAAGAAAAGAAATACTGAAAATTTGCATTCCTCTGATATATGAACACTACTTGGCGAGTAGCGTTAATTCACGCCGCAAATGTAGTAAAAAATAATTAAACGCAAACAATTATTCGTCTTTGTTCCTGCTTAGTCTTTGATTTTTACTTAGTCTTTGTCCTTATTCCTACCTGTCTAGGCATAACAATAAAGACGAGGTGTATCTGTATTGCCGAAATTACCACGTCACCCTCTATAAATCTTACGATATCCACGTAGAGACGTAGCATGCTGCGTCTCCCACCGTCAGACAGTATTAAAATACCATTTTGATGGGATGAGACGCAGCATGCTACGTCTCTACAATTGGGGAATAGCCCTATTTTCCCTCTTTTTAGGACGCTACTCGCCAAGTAGCCTCACCCCACTTTCGACACATAATTATAGACACTGCCAAAGCAAGTGCTATTCACCTCTGTCATTTTTTCCAAAGAGAAACTTCTCAGATAAATCTGGGTAGTCTTGATGGACTTATGCCCCAATAATTCGCTGATCATTTCTACAGGTACATTTCGCTCTTTCAATGCCATGGCGAAGGAATGACGGATCGTATAAGAGGTAACATCCGACGCTATTCCAGCGGCCTCTTTCAACGCCTTCAAATTTCGGTTGAACCGGGATAGGGCCGCATTGTATTCGAGATAGGCCTCATAGCCCGTCTTCGTCCCACTCAAAAAAGGGAATAAATAGCCCGAGGCCGGCATCTTGTCACCCATTAATTCCTTGCGCATCAATTCTGCCGTATCCAAGATTTCCAGTCTCATCGACGTACCTGTCTTCTGACGATTATAGTCTAATATCCCATTTTTGATATTCCGCTCTTTTAGGTGGGCGAAGTCCACGAACGACATTCCCGCATACTGGAACAACAGACAAACGACCAGCTGTGTCTCCCTTAGCACCTCACTCTCTACCTTCACCGTCATCAGCTTATGTTGGTTTTCTAAGGAAAGGGATTTCTTGCGCTTACTCTCTACACCCGTAAAAACCCCTTGGAACAAACCGGGGATATATTCCGCATCACCATTCTCTATCGCCTTGTTATAGATACAACGGAGACGACGTAGATAAGTGGAAATCGTGTTGCGCATACAGCCTTTCTCCAACAAATAAGCCTCATATCGGTGAAGGTTGACCTTATTGATCGCTGAATAGGAAATGCTCTCTGTGCCACTATACCTTATAAAGGAGTTCAACGCATCCTGATAACTTTTGGCGGAGGAATAACGCTTTTCCTCTCGCAACTGGGATATATACCCTCTCACTCCTTCCACGAATCCTTTCTCATCCATATCTCTCTGTTTTTTAATAATGTTTGCTATGAATTGACAAATGTAACTCATACTATCTGAATGCGAAAAGAATCACTGAAACACGATCATAATGTTAGTTTCCTACCTGTATTTTAAACACCTACTTTTTCAAAACAGTTGCGTTTAAAGGGATCGTATGGAACTTTAGTACCCAAAACAGTCCATTTTCAGGATATATCCTGAGCTTGTATGTATTTAGCCGGCTTATAATTTCTATTTCCCGGCAGATAACCGGTAACTAGCCGGCACCTAGTTCGGATTATCCGGCACTTGCTTTAATTTAGCTGGGATCTAATTCTAATCTCAGCCTTTTGCACACTGATAAAGGAGAGTATATAGAGCCTTTGCGCGCTAGAACAGCAAAAAAGTCGATTGATTTTCAACTGTCATTTAGGAAGTATTTATTAGCTTTCAGAGACAAGAGGTCTACTAATTCGGCGGGTATTGATAAAAAGAAGGCAAACCGCAAGCATTTCCCCTCCTATACATTCTATTCGTCAGAGCTTAACTGCCGGAGAATCGCATAAAATAAACACCCCCCTTACCCTATCTCAAATACGAGAAGGATAAGAGGGGAGAAATGACGAATTGACATAATTAAGCGATCATATACATATAGCGTCTTCATCGTTTACTCCTTTTTTGAGGCACGTTCTCTTGTTTTCAAACTTAAGTCCTGCAATGCTTTTCCAAGTTTGTCTTCTTTGGCAAGCCACAAAATATCATCGTCAAGCTGCAAGGCATACAGCACACGCAAGTAGATTCCCATTGCCACGGTAGGTGCTCCTTTTTCTATCCGAGATATGGTAAGCGGAGAACAGGTAGCACGTTCAGCAACCTGAGCCACACTTAGGTTTCTTCGTAGACGGGCCAGTTTTATCTGCTCGCCCACAACCTGCATCTTTTGCTCCAATTTCCGGGGTAACTTAGTACCCATTGTATTTTTTGTCATATCCAACACATCATATAATATGCAAAAATAGTTCTTTTTCTTTATTAAATGGAATGTTACGCACAAAAATGACCCGAACGATAGAATATTGCTGGGGCAAAGAAAATAAAAAACCACCCTTACCCTATCTCAAATACGAGTAATGACACATGACAATATACGAGTAGAAGCACAGAAGGAAAAACGAGTAGATGCCACAGATATATTAAAGGTATTAACCAAAAAAGGAGCTTCTGTTCGTGCCGGAAGGAAAGCAGTCAGGGATGCGATGCTGGTTTTATTTGATTTGCTGAAAAATGAAAGCCACCCGGCGGTAAGGGCTGTGTTGGGACACTTCTTTTTTGTATTCATTCATCCATATATGGATGGAAATGGTCGGATGGGACGTTTTATTTTGAATGCCATGCTTGCTTCGGGAGGATATAATTGGACGGTTGTCCCGGTTGAACGAAGAAAGGAGTATATGAATGCCTTAGAGAAAGCAAGCGTAGGAGGAAACATTGTCGATTTCACGAAAGTAATAGCTTCTTTGATAAAGTAAGAATTGCAGCAAGAGTTACAATTTCTTGGTTTGCTTGCAAAATGAAAGAACTTTGATATATAGCTATTTACATTTAAATAAGACCTCGCTTCGACTCTATAAATCAAAGCGAGGTTTTATTTTTACAGTCTCAATTATAACCTATTAATCAGATAGATACAAGAATATTCTTATTCAACAACTTCCGCGCTTGCTCCTCCGTCAGATTCCGGCGGCTCGCGTAATCTTGCAGCTGCTCCTCGTCGATGGAGCCGATCATGAAGTATTGAGAAGAGGGATGGGCGATGTAGATTCCGCTTACGGAAGCCGTGGGATACATGGCACCGTTCTCGGTTAGCGAAACACCTATTCGCGACATATCGAGTAATCCATCCAATGTGAAATTCAACAATTGATCCGGTAGGGAAGGGTAACCGATAGCCGGACGGATTCCTTGGTATTTCACCTTGTAAAGATCCGGGATAGACAAGGATTCGTCTTTAGCGTATCCCCAATATTCCTTACGTACTTTCTCGTGCAGATATTCGGCCGTAGCTTCCGCTAGACGATCGGTCAAGGTCTGCAGCAACATCGAATTATAGGTATCGCCTTCTCGCTCGAACTCATCCTTCAGATCATCCGCGCCCGCTCCTGCCGTAACCACAAAGGCTCCCACATAGTCGGTCCGGCCTTCTGAAACCGGCAAGACATAATCGGAAAGGCATTTATAGGTATTTTCCTCCTTTTTCGCTTGCTGCCGTAATAAAGGAAGAACAGTATCTCCCATCCGGATCGTATCCCCTTCACTATTCGCGGGGAAAAATCCATAGATCGCCTTACAATATTCAGCTTTCCTACGAACCAGCCGATCCAGAAGCCGGACAGCGTCCTTATGCAATTGCATCGCCTCAGCGGCCTTCGCACGATCCTTTTCCGGAAAGCCAGCCAGCCAAGAGGCGCGACAAGAGTCGCAACCATGTATCTGGGAGATTTCCGAGAAACGGCCATTCAATTTCCACGCACTAAAGAAGAAGGTCCAGTGGATATAAGGAATCACTTCCTCCAAGGGGATATAAGGGATAAGATGTACACCCATCCGGGCGGGAACAACCGGTGTGTACCCGGTCCAATCTATCCCAATCGGATGCTTACGAGCCTCGGAAAGAGAAACCAAGACTTCCTTCTTCTGCCCTAAAGAGGCACGCAAGGCTTCTTGTTCTTGCTCCAACTCCCTGATATAAGCGTCACGGGTATCCGGATTCAATAGTTTGGCGGCGATCAACGGATTCTGCGAGGCATCCAATACATGGATCACCGGATAATCGTAATGCGGAGCGATCTTCACCGCCGTATGCAGTTTGGAGGTCGTAGCGCCACCCACCATCACAGGAATCGTTAGTCCCGCTTTCTGCATCTCGTCCGCCACATGCGTCATCTCTTCCAAAGAAGGGGTTATCAGGCCGGATAGGCAAACCAGATCCGGTTTCTCCTCGATCGCTTTCTTTACGATCACATCCGCGGGAACCATCACCCCTAGATCGATCACCTCATAATTATTACAAGATAATACGATAGAGACGATATTCTTACCTATATCATGCACATCGCCTTTTACCGTAGCGAAAATCACTTTACCCGCTTTAGACGAGCCGGAAGCTTTCTTCTCGGCCTCAATAGCGGGTTGTAAAACGGCCACGGCTTTTTTCATCGTACGCGCGGTCTTCACCACTTGAGGGAGGAACATCTTTCCGGCGCCGAATAATTCGCCCACCTTATTCATTCCGCTCATCAACGGACCGTCTATTATATCCACGGCATGCGGATAAGTCCGCAAGGCTTCTTGCAAATCAGCCTCCAAATTATCTCCGATTCCTTTGATTAAGGTATGCTCCAAACGCTCCTTCAATGAAAGCTCACGCCAAGCCTCGTGCTTCTCCGGAGTTTCTCCGGAAGCTTGTACATGTAAATTTTGGGCATAAGTAATTAACTCTTCGGCAGCTTCCGGACGGCGTGCCAAGATCACGTCTTCCAGCAAGGTACGAAACTCCGGCTCTATATCCTCATAAAGTACG
>JAQVCX010000182.1 GCA_028689545.1 Parabacteroides sp. | reverse complement strand
CATGCCTTCAAGCAGGCGAAGACGATTTATTTCCTGAGTAAGCGAATGCCGTGCTTGTTCTTGAGTGTAATTCTTTTCGTTCATTTGAATGATTCTTTTAGAGTCAACCATATTTACAAAAAGACACCTTTTTATCTTTCTTAATACAATACTATAAGACCCCATGAGAGTAACAAAGCAAAGAACTTACGGAAATAAATTGACATATCGTGCCTTGACTATGACTGATCTGGTGGATTGGATAGCGGGTTCTCCCTCCGAACAGCCCATCCTGGCCTTCCGGGAAAGGTTGCGATACGCGTATCCTAACAAATCCTATACGTTCACGCAGAAAATACCGAGAGTCCTGTTCGCCGGGACTTTCCGGATAGGCAAGTTGCGGGAATATAACGGATGGGTATTGCTGGAAATAGACCAATTGAGCGGCGAGGAAGAGGCCGTCCGGTTGCGCGAGAAGGTGAGCAAATATCCGCAGACCTTGTTCGCCATGGTCGGGTCGAGCGGGCGAAGCGTGAAATTCGTGGTGCCTTATACCCGTCCGGATGGGTCGCTGCCCCAGTCGAGGGGCGAGGCCGAGTTGTTTCATGCCCATGCCTACCGCCATGCCCTAAAGACCTATGAGCCACGGCTTTCTTACCCGATCAGCTTGAAACGCCCCGTATTGGAGCAGGCCTGCCGGCTCAGCCATGACGCGGATGTCTATTACAACCCGGATGCGCTGGTCATTCATCTGGAGCAGCCTACAAAGATGCCGGAGGAGAGTTCCTATCAAGAACGGTATGACAAGCTGATGCCGGAAGAGAGCACGGCAAGGTCGACGAGGTACGAGCAATATCGTTTCCGCTCCATCCAATATGAGCTGGCCTTGCGGCAGGTGATAGAGGAGCGGGAAGTAGCGGATGAGACTCCGGATTACAAACCGATACTGGCCAGTCTCGGGCAATTGTGCGTGAGGGCGGGAATCGCCGAGGAGGAGTGCGTGCGGTGGACGATGCTTTATTTCGCCCGGTTGCTGTCGGAGGTGGAGATCCGGGAGACCTTGCGCAACGCTTATCTGTCGACGAAGGAATTTGGCACACGGGAACTTTATAACCCGGAGCAACTCCAGGCCTTGAAGATGGAGGAATTTATGGCGAGAAGATATGATTTCCATCTCAATGTCATGACCGGGGCCTCGGAGTACCGGGAAAAGAACACCTTTTGTTTTGATTTCCGCCCTATCACGGAGCGAGTGCTGAACAGTATCGCCTTGAACGCCCAAAAAGAGGGCCTCTCGCTCTGGGACAGGGACGTGCGCCGCTATGTTTATTCGGATCGTGTACGGGATTTTAACCCGATAGAGGATTATCTTTCCCATTTGCCCGCTTGGGACGGGAAAGACCGTATCCGCCCGCTGGCCACCCGGGTACCCTGCGATAACCCGAGGTGGGAGCAGTTGTTTTATACCTGGTTCCTCTCGATGGTAGCTCATTGGCAGGGGCGCGACCGGCGGCATGGGAATAGTGTCTCTCCTTTATTGGTGGGCGGACAAGGATGCGGCAAGTCTACTTTCTGCCTCAATTTGTTGCCTCCGGAATTGAGCGGCTATTATACGGACAGCATCGACTTCAACCGGAAACGCGACGCGGAGCTCTACCTCACCCGCTTCGGGTTGATCAATATCGATGAGTTCGACCAGGTAAGCGAGAGTCACCAAGGTTTTTTGAAACATTTATTGCAAAAGCCGGTGGTCAATCTCCGCAAGTCTTACGCCAGCCTAGTGGAGGCTACCCGCCGATACGCCTCGTTTATCGCTACCAGCAACCATTCCGACCTCTTGAGCGATCCTTCGGGAAGCCGTCGTTTCATCTGCATAGAGGTAAAAGGAATGATAGAAAATACGCAACCTATTGACTACGAGCAACTATATACCCAAGCCACAGCCGCCTTGGATAAAGGGGAGCGTTATTGGCTTACCTACGACGAGGAACAAGAGCAGATGCGCGCCAACGAGATGTTCCAGCAACGTCCGCTTAGCGAGGATCTTTTTTACCGCTTTTATCGTCCGGCGGAACACCGCGATGAGGGCGTGAAGATGTCGGCGGGAGAGATCTATCTGTCATTACGGCAGAAAAGCGGCATCTCGCTCCCTACAGGAAAGATCTCGCACTTCGGCCGTTTTTTGAAAAACGAGGGCCTGATCTCGTTCCAAACAAGTAGGGGACGTTTGTATTTGGTCGTCGAAAAGGAGGATTAGTGGTAGCATTGCTACCATCGGTTGTAGCAATGAGCGGTAGCCAATAATAGATTAATCGGCAGATTTACAAATTGATAGATTAATAGTTGCAGCAAAGTAGAAAAACAAAGATAAAAATAGAATGAGAAAAATAAGAATACTTTACATCCGATTCCGCAACGAGCTTCAAAATAACGAGATCGAGATGTTCCGGGGAGCCGTGCTAAGTAAGTTGCCAAATGCTTCCGTATTGTTTCATAATCATGTGAATGACAATTTCCGTTATTCCTATCCGCTCATCCAGTACAAACGTCTTTTTGGAAAGGCGGCCATTGTCTGTCTGGAAGCGGGTACGGAAGCAGTAGGAGAGCTATTCTCTGCCGGTGACTTTAGTTTCAGGATAGGCGACCGGATCGTGAGAATGGAAATAGACTCGATCAAGGCCGAGCAAGTATTGATCCAGTTGTGGGACACCTACTTTACCTATCATCTTCACCGTTGGCTGCCCTTCAACGAGGAAAACTACAAGGCCTACCAGCAATTGGAAGGTCTGGCCGAGCGATACGGTTTCCTTGAGAAGAAACTGACCGGCAACATCCTTTCGCTAGCCAAAGGGCTGGACATTTATTTTGACGCGCAGGTACTCTGCAAGATTATAGAAGTAGAGTCCCCTTACTGGATCATATACAAAGGAGTACGAATGATGGCCTTCAATATCAGCTTCAAGACGAACGTCTCCCTGCCCGATAACGTCGGGATTGGAAAGGGGGTGAGTTTGGGAAACGGGATACTGCATAATGCAACAAGGAATTTTAATCAATAAATTTGTAGTTAATTATATAACTCAAGTTTCGGATTTAGAAATTATGCCGTTTGAGCATATGCTCGGAGTGCGTCTAGACGTTTGTTGCTTTCAATGACCTGACGGATGAGTTCTTCTGAGTCCGCTCCTGTAAGTTCTGCAATC
>JAQVCX010000181.1 GCA_028689545.1 Parabacteroides sp. | reverse complement strand
CTGTCTCCTATGCCGACCATACCTATTTCAAATATCAAAGCGAAGGTCATCCTACGGAAGAAGATGGAACGCAGACCACTCGTTTTCAAATTCTTGAGATCTGCGATTTTACCCGTAAGGCGCTGGATGCGGATGGCAATCCTCTTAAGGATGCGGACGGAAAGGATGTGTATGAGCTGGAAGTCCGAAAATTTGAACCGGTCAACACTGCGTCCTGCCCGAATTGCCTTCGGATCGTTACCGAGGGGGCGGAAGGCGCTCTAAGCACTTATCAAACCTTTACACTTCTTGACGAGGGGCAGTTAGGGTCTCTTTTTGAGGCGGGTTATTGGGTGCCCGACGCGCAGGGTCAGGATTCTGATGTTCCATCGGTGCGTTATGAAGGAGATCGCGTGACGTTTTATGATCGCACAGAGGATTCCTCCTATTATATAGAAAGGGTCTACCAGCAGCTGCCAGCGGGTGAGAGCCGCCTTTTGAGCTATCAAAAGGTCCAGAATGTGGACGGTGTCGATCGCGCTGTAATTAATATCGAAATTCAATATGATGATGAAAACGGGAAACTGACGGTGATCGATCGGTCGCAAAGTGACGCAACGGTTTCTGCGACAGTGAATTTTTGGGAATATGCGCTTACCGATATGAACAAGCGAGGCGCTTTATTGGCCGTGGGAGAGATGGAGAATAAACTTAGCGATGCCAAGATCCTTTCCCGGATGGATATTGGCGCAACCACTTACACCATTACGTATCCGGAGAATCCCGTAGAGCTTTACATTTTTGAACGGACTGACGGCGATGCTTTGGGGCGCATTCTGCGCCAGCGCGACGGTGTGGTGGATATGGAATATATCTACGGGAGGGATACCGAGAATAACGAAATTATAACCGTGCTGAATTATACGGCCAATACGTATCTGAAAATGGGTTTCATCGAAGGGGCTGCGCCGCAGGATGCGAGTAAGATCGATAACTATCAAAATATCACCGAAGCCGGAACTATTACCGGAGTGCTTCCGAGCGTTCGATACACACCTCTTTTACAAAAGGACGGCGATACGTGGATCGTTACGGACCCCAATGACGGAAGGATCTTTGATGTTTATGAGAAATTTCCGAGCGACGAATGGGGGGGATTGGTTCGGAATTGCGGGCCTCCTGAGTCGGGCTCCACGGCTCCCGTGTGTTATCGTTACGAATACGATGACGCAAGTCGCCAAGTTTATGTTTACGATATTACGTATCTCGGTTATTCCGATATTTCGAATGTGTCCTTTGCCGTTTACGATTTAAATGATCCTGAAAACCCCCGCCTTTTAAAACAAGGTACCGTTGCTTTGGATGGCAGTGGGAATCTTGTTTTGGATAACGAGGGAAAGGTTCTCGAAAGTGCCCGCACTGTTACAAAAACCTATAATGTTGAAATTCTCGGCTCTGTAAGCGTTCCCGCCAATGTTTATGATGAAACTCTTGCTTTTGGCGCCGCAGTAGCGGCCCTTCAGATTCGCCTGGGTGATGACCGGGCCGAAATCGAACAGTTGCGTCTTGAAACCAACCCTGCAAATTCCGATATTCTGACCGTAGTCGTTAAACACGAAGGCACAGAGTATTACTACACTTTTGATCCGGAAGCTCCTGTCGCTGTTCTCGCCAAGACCCGTACGCCGAATACTGACGGAACCTTTCGTGTTATTGAGTATGACGGCCAGGGGCGGAAGTCTCGCGAGCTTCAAGAAGCCGAAGACGGTACGCTGGCTCTTCAGCTGGTCTATCGTTATGAAACCACGGCTGAAGTGATTGTGATCGATAGCGTCAACCACACCATTCGCGTTGCGAACTATTCGGAAAGTACCGACGAAATAGGTTCGACGATACGTGCCGGATTTTATGACGATTCTTACAATGACGGTGAAGGGATTTATTCCCTTCAAGGTTCTGGCGATACCGAAGCGAAATGGTATAAGTACGGGGCAGACGGCATGATGCTTACAGAGGACGATGCTGTGACGGATCGTCCCATTCGGGGGCCGCAACAAACCGAGGGAAAGCGGCGCCCCTTGGGTCCCGGAGGAGAGAACGCTAATATTGACGAGCTTGTGCGTCGGCTCCGTCGTTTGATGCGGGACTTTCAAGAATGCTCCGAAGAGAGTCTTCGATCGAATTGGAGAGTTGCTAAAAAGTGCGAAGAGTTTATGGGAGACGCGGGTTTTCTTCAGAAAAAGATCGAAGATGAGCAATACAGGGACCTTGGAGGGTTCGGGAAGGGAGGCGGGGGCGGGGGCGGTGATATGGATTTGAATTATCACAGTCCTGCACCAACACCTGCCTATGTTACGGCTTTGGTCGGAACGGGTAGCGCTCCGATCGATAATCCGAATGCGCAAGTCGCCTACACCAATGACGCCATGACCCAGGCGACGATTACGCTGAACGGCCTTGAGCAGGTTTGGCGGGCGGGCTCTGAGGGTTGGGGCAAAGGCAACGACATTCTTCTTCAGGTGACGGAGACCTCGGAAGCTTCTATAAAGACCACGTGGTATTATGAGAACGGCCGCATTGCAAGCGTCAAAGACGCGGGCGGCGATCTTGTGGCTGAGTATTCCTATGATGATGAAGCTAAAGAGGTTACGGTAAAAGAATACGCGTTCGATGCGACCGATAACACCCGCAAACTTTCTGCACAATACAAATACTCATATGACTATTCGTCCGATCCGTTCGGTACCGGGGAACTTTTAATGGCGGAATATGACCGGAACGGCTCTCATTTCGTACAAGAATATGCCAACGGCCGGCTTACCACTCTCACCCAAGACGGCATCCAGACGACCTATAGCTACAACCACGAAATGACGCAAGCTATTTTAACTTCCTCCCTAGGGACGCGTATCGTGGGTCTGGGGGGCGACGAGAAGCTGGGGACCGAAGACGACATTTTAATCGGAGGCACGGAGTTCGGCGCAGAGGACATTGAAAAAGACGGTTCCGGCCGCATCACGGAGATCCGCGATTGGACCAACGGCGTTATCACTGAATTCGAGTATTTAGAGAGCGGCATGGCTCAGGTCAATACCAGCCGGCTCCTCGGGACGCCTGAAAATTGGAGCGTTGGCGCAATGATCAATCAAACCAAGGTCAATATGGGGGAGGACGGAGTTTTAGGCACCTTGGATGACCGCGCTCTTA
>JAQVCX010000094.1 GCA_028689545.1 Parabacteroides sp. | reverse complement strand
CACGTCCGGTGACGCAGGATACGACACCTCGATTAACTTGGAAACCTGTAGAGTATACGATGGCATCTTCTTTACCAACAAATTCTGCTAAACGTTTTTCCAACTGGAGGTGTAAGTCCAACGTTCCGTTTAAGAAACGTGAGCCGGCACAACCTGTACCATACTTTTTAATGGCCTCGATCGCTGCTTCTTTTACTTTAGGATGATTTGTTAATCCTAAGTACGCGTTAGAACCAAACATCAGGACTTTCTTTCCGCTTATAATGACTTCCGTATCCTGATCGCTCTGGATTTCCCTGAAGTAAGGATAGATTCCCATTGCCATGGCTCTTTGCGGAGCGTCGTACTTTGCTAGTTTCTCTTGTAAAAGTTTCATATTATTATAAAAGAGAATGATTTATCTCGCTATTTGTTTATTCTAATAAAGAACACAGGTTCGCCGCGTACATAATCCTATATTTCGGCAAATCCAGCCGCAAAAGTAATAAAAAAATAACTAATAGTAGCCGAAATGCTTTAAAAGTTTTATAAAAGCATTATTTTTGTCCTCTCAAATAAAAAGAAGAAGTGAAGATGGGCGAACGGGATATAAAAGTACAAGCTATCATAAACCCTATATCAGGTGTGGGGTCGAAGCGCAAGATACCTAAGATGATCGAAGAGATCTGCTCGAAAAAGGACTGTTCGTTAAACATTTCTTTTACGGAGTATGCGGGCCATGCCAGCGAGTTGACTCGGCAAGCCATCGAGGAGGGCGCCGAGTGTATCTTGGCGGTAGGTGGTGATGGGACGGTGAATGAGATAGCGAGAGCCATGATTCATTCGAACGCGGTTTTAGGCATCATCCCGAAAGGCTCGGGTAACGGCTTAGCCAGAGAATTGCATATACCGATGGACGTGAAAAGGGCTATCGATCTGATCGTGAAAGGGCATGTTACGACGATCGATTGCTGCCGGGCGAACGGGCAGGTCTTTTTCTGTACCTGTGGGGTCGGCTTTGATGCCGCCGTCAGCCAGAAATTCGCGAACGAGAAACGGCGTGGGTCTCTTACTTATATAAAGAACACGATAGAAGAGTACTTGAGCTATAAGCCGGAGCCTTATGAATTGGTGGTGGATAATCAGACGATCAAGGAGAAGGCGTTTCTGGTCGCTTGCGCGAATGCCTCGCAATATGGCAATAACGCGTTTATCGCCCCGCACGCGAATATACAGGACGGACGGATGGACGTTACCATCTTATCCCCTTTTATGCCATTGGATATCGCTCCTTTGGCCATCCAATTGTTTACCAAACAGATCGATCGGAATAGTAAGATTAAGACGATGAAGGCCCAGCAGGTCACGATTATTCGCCAGCATCCGGGCGTGATGCACTTGGATGGGGAACCGATCATGGCGGATCGCCGCATCGATATTACGGTGGAACCAAAGGCCTTGCATGTGCTGACTCCGGAGGTCGTGTCTTTCACCAAGGAGGTGCATAATTTGTTTGGCGAGGTGACTCGCTTCTTCGATAAAAAGCTTCCTTACATTTTCAAGTAAAAGTCTTTAGCCAGAGCGGTGAACTCGTCGGTATATCGATGCCGCTCTATTTCCAGGGTCAGATAAGATAACTCGGGCTCTGCTACCGGCTTCGCTGAGAGTTCTATTAGCAAGCGCTTGGGGGAGGCATCGGGTACGGGAGAAACGTGGGTCTCTCTTGATGGGAACAAAGACTCTTCCCTGGCGAGGTCTATTAAAGATTCCCGTTGCTCGAAAGGGAGGATTAAAGCGATGTTTCCTTCGGGTGCCAACAGCTTGCGGCTGTCACGCAATAAATCAGGGAGAGGCAACGTATCCGTATGCCGGGCCAGACTGCGTTTGGTGTCCGGGCATTTCAATGAATCAATAAAATAGGGTGGGTTGGATACGATCAAGTCATAGTTGATACCCTCGTCCGGCGTGTATTCGGAGAGCGGGGTTCGATAGACTTGTATGCGGTTGGCGAAAGGAGATTTAGCGATGTTTTCCCGGGCTTGCGAGCACGCGTCCGAATCGATATCGATAGCGTCTAGGATCGCGGTGCCGCGCTGGGCAAGCATGAGGGCGATCAGTCCGGTCCCGGTTCCTACGTCCAAGATCCTTTGACAGCTCTCCGTCTTAGCCCATGCCCCAAGCAAAACGCCATCCGTACCTACTTTCATGGCGCATTTGTCGTGCCATACCGTGAAACTCTTGAATTGAAAATAAGGATTTGCCATATCTCTGTCGATTGTATGCCGCGAAATTAGTGAGAATTGAATGAAAAACTGTAACTTTGTCACGTTTATTGTATTAACATATACAATGATGAATGTATATATGAAAGAAAAGACGAGAGTATTTTGCCAGGATTCGTTCGATGACTTGGATGACAATATTGGTATCGTAATGCCAATTCTTACAGAATGCGATGTAGATGAGGATTTCACGGAGGGAATAGAGAAAGTAGGAGACACTATACCCATTCTTCCGCTAAGGAATATGGTACTCTTTCCGGGCGTCGCCATGCCGGTGATTATCGGGCGTCCTAAATCGATGCGCCTGATCAAGGAGGCTGTACATAAAAAGAGTTTGATCGGTGTTGTTTGCCAGAAGGAGATGGATACGGAAGATCCTGCCTTGGAGGATTTATATACCACCGGTGTAATAGCCGACATCGTCCGTGTATTGGAGATGCCGGACGGTAGCACCACTGTTATTCTTCAGGGTAAGAAACGCTTCGAGCTGAATGAGCTGACCGAGGCGGACCCGTATCTTACCGGTAAGATCACCGTGCTGGAGGATACGAAGCCGGAGAAGACCGACCGGGAGTTTGAGGCCTTGATCTCCACGATCAAGGATTTGACGATCAAGATGCTCGGGGCCGTGGTGGAGCCTCCCCGGGATTTGATCTTCTCGATCAGGAATAACAGGAATGTCTTGTATCTGGTCAATTTCTCTTGTAGTAACATACCGAGCGGATCGGCGGAGAAACAGCAATTGTTATCGATCGGGGACTTGAAAGACCGTGCCTATCGCTTGCTTTTCATCTTGAACCGCGAGTATCAGTTGGTGGAGCTGAAGGCTTCCATCCAGATGAAGACGCATGAGGATATCAATCAGCAACAAAAGGAATATTTCCTCCAGCAGCAGATCAAGACCATCCAGGAGGAACTGGGCGGCAATATCAATGAGTTGGAGATAAAAGAACTACGGGAGAAGGCCAGCCGTAAGAAATGGTCCGCCGAGGTAGCGCAGATCTTCGAGAAGGAGTTGCGCAAGCTGGAACGCTTGCATCCGCAATCCCCGGACTATTCCGTACAGACGCAATACGTCCAGACGATCGTCAACCTGCCGTGGAACGAGTATAGCAAGGACAATTTCAACCTGCCTCATGCGCAGAAGGTGCTGGATCGAGACCATTATGGCCTGGAGAAGGTGAAGGAGCGCATCATCGAGCATCTGGCCGTATTGAAGCTGAAAGGGGATATGAAATCTCCGATCATCTGCTTGTATGGCCCTCCGGGAGTGGGCAAGACCTCCTTGGGACGCTCCGTGGCCGAGGCCCTGCGCCGGAAGTATGTGCGCGTCTCTTTGGGCGGATTGCACGATGAGGCCGAGATCCGGGGGCATCGCCGTACCTATATCGGCGCCATGTGCGGACGTATCATCCAGAATATACAGAAGGCGGGCACATCGAACCCTGTCTTTATCTTGGATGAGATCGATAAGATCACGAACGATTTCAAGGGAGACCCGGCATCGGCGCTGTTGGAGGTGCTGGACCCGGAGCAGAATAACGCGTTCCACGACAATTACCTGGATATCGATTACGATCTGAGCAAGGTGATGTTTATCGCCACGGCCAACAACTTGAATACGATTTCCCAGCCGTTGCTGGACCGCATGGAGCTGATCGAGGTGAGCGGCTATATCATGGAGGAGAAGGTGGAGATCGCCGCGAAGCATCTCGTGCCCAAGCAGATGGAGGCGCACGGCTTGAAGAAAGGTTCCGTGAAGTTCCCCAAGAAGACCTTGCAGGTGGTGGTAGATGCCCATACGCGCGAGAGCGGCGTCAGGGAATTGGATAAGAAAATAGCCAAGATCATGCGTAAGCTGGCCCGTAAGGTAGCCAGCGACGAGCCTATCCCGGCAAGCGTCAAGCCGGAGGACCTGTATGAATACCTGGGGGCGGTGGAATATTCCCGCGATAAATACCAAGGGAATGGCTACGCCGGCGTGGTAACGGGATTGGCTTGGACGGCCGTCGGGGGCGAGATCCTTTTCGTGGAGTCGAGCCTGAGTAAGGGCAAGGGATCGAAGCTTACGCTGACCGGTAATCTGGGAGATGTGATGAAAGAGTCGGCTATGCTGGCGCTGGAGTATATCCATGCGCATGTTGGCCAGTTCAATATCAGCGAGGAGTTGTTCGAGAACTGGAACGTGCATGTCCACGTGCCCGAGGGGGCGATCCCGAAAGACGGGCCGAGCGCCGGCATCACGATGGTGACCTCCCTGGTCTCGGCCTTCACCCAGCGTAAGGTGAAAAAGAACTTGGCCATGACAGGCGAGATCACGCTGCGTGGCAAGGTGCTTCCCGTGGGAGGTATCAAGGAAAAGATCTTGGCGGCTAAACGTGCCGGTATCAAGGAGTTGATCCTTTGCAAGGAGAACGAGAAGGATATCAACGAGATCAAGCCAGAGTATCTGAAAGGCCTGGTGTTCCATTACGTGAGCGACATCCAGCAGGTGGTGGACCTGGCCTTGCTGAGAGAAAAGGTGGATAATCCCCTATTTTAACATCCGTTAGTAAGGGGTATGGGAACAACGGTGTTCCCACCTATGGGGGAGCCTCTGTTGATAGGTATGGGAAAGCCTCGGTACCCATGCCTGTCAACAGAGGCTTTCCCATGTGTGGGTACCGAGGCTCCCCTATATATGGGAACCGAGGCTCCCCGGATCAGGGGGGAGGCAAGGTCTCTTTATCTCGCGGATTTGTCGAGGAATTCCAAGCTGTTGCGAATCTCTTGGATATCGGACTTGAAATCATCGTACTCGATGGAGATAAGCCCGTCGAAACGCTGCCGCTTCAGCTCGTTGACAAACGCTTTTACCGGCAGGATCCCGGTACCCCATGTGGCGTCTTCCATCTTGTCGGTGAGGTCTTTCAGATGCGCCACCTTGATGCGCCCGGACAACATCCGGAGATTCTTGAGCGGATCTTCACCCACCCGTTTCCAATGGCCTATATCGGCGCATACCCCCATCAGGGGAGACCGGCCTTTCAGCGCTTTCTCTACCACCTCGGCACTTGCGTAAATACATGGGCTCGGATGGTTATGGATCGCTACCTCCATGTCGTACCTCTTGGCGAGGGACTCGATGTAGTCCAACTGGTTTAACTCCGGTTCTACGGTCACGATATGCGCGCCTATTTTATGGGCGAAAGCGAAGAACTTATCCCACTCCCCGTTAGTCCCATAAGAGGCTACTCCAAAGGCGATCGGCTTGATCCCCCTTTTCTTGAACTCGTGGCGTAGCAGAGCGCGGTCGTCATCGCTCAAGTCGTAATTTAAATACGTCTCTTTTGGGAACGGAGCGCCTAATTCTTGGAAAAAGAAAGCTTCCGCATACCCCATGCCTAGTTGTTGGGTCTTATCCAAGGTCTCCATCAACGTAAGATTGTGGAAAGTCCAAGTCTGTACACCCACCTTCCAGTCTGCTTTTTGCGCCGCTAGCTGTACGGCCTGCCCAAGGAGCATGACCGTACATAGGGCTAATATAATATATCGTTTCATACTTATACCGGCATTTCCGGAAGGCTCCAGCCTTCACGATAGGTATGTTTGATATATTCGTTGGCAGCCTCTAGCGCGTTGAACTCCGCGTATTTCGTGTCGAAATAGGGGTGACCGTCTACCACCTTGAAATCATCACTGGTTACGATCTTCAATACGTCGGAAGAGGATATGTTGGTGAAACGCATGTTTTGGGCGTCCCACATCAATTTCTTGTTCAAGCCTTGCAGACGGATCGCCAATACACCCAATAGCACCATCTCGTTGAATGGTCCGGAATAAGCGAAGTTGGAGGTCCCTTCCACACGATTCTCCGGAGATTCCTTACAAGCGCGGATCCAGTCTTGCTCATGGAAACCGTCAAAGTATCCGGTAGCGTTCGGGATACGGCGCAAATAAGGAGTCACTTGAGGTACACGGCCGGATAATAACCGGGAGTTGAAACCTCCGCAATCGCAGATCAACGTGTCTTTAGTACCTACGAAGATACATCCACCCAAACCGTCACGCATCATATCCACGCCATCGGGCAATAAGTTCGGACGTTGAGGAAGCATACCGCCATCGTACCAATATACTTTCACCTCCGGAAGGGCTACCTTCGGAAGATTGTCACGAGCCGGGAAGCGGAATTCTACCACCTCCGATTGAGGAGCGGATTCCGTATTGATCTGGGTAGAACGACCTTGTACACGATCCGGATAACCTAACTTCAAGGATTGGTAAACCGGATCGAGCACGTGGCAAGCCATATCTCCGAAAGCTCCGGTTCCGAAGTCCCACCATCCACGCCAGTTCCAAGGGGTGTAGATCTCATGGAACGGACGCATGGCGGCCGGGCCGATGAATAAGTCCCAATCCATGGTCTTCGGGCAACGTTGTTTTTCGGTCGGGCGCTGTAACCCTTGCGGCCAGATCGGACGGTTGGTCCAGGCGTGTACTTCTTTTATTTCCCCGATCTCGCCGTTCCAGATCCATTCGCATAGCTGGCGAACGCCGTCACCGGAGTTACCTTGGTTACCCATCTGGGTAGCTACCTTGTACTTGGCGGCAAGCTTTGTCAACAGACGGCTCTCGTAAACGGAGTGAGTAAGCGGCTTTTGGCAATATACGTGCTTACCCATTGTCAAGGCCGTAGCCGCTATCGTGGCGTGAGTATGGTCCGGGGTGGCTACCATCACACCGTCGATCTGGTCGCCCAGCTCATCGAACATCTTCCGCCAGTCCCAATGACGTTTAGCGTTCGGGAATTCCTCGAAGCAGTTTTTCGCATATTTCCAGTCTATATCGCAAAGCCCGATGATGTTCTCGGTTTTCATGCCGACCAAGTTCGGGTGACCTTTACCACCGATACCGATACCAACAATATTCATCGTGTCACTTGGTGCCTTGTGCCCTAATCCGGCGATCGTCTTAGAGGGGACGATGGTTAAGCCGGCTGCCGCTACGGCTGCTTTTTTCAGAAAGTCTCTTCTTGATTCCATGTTGTATAATTTATTTTTTAGTAGTTACTATTAGAAATTGAAACAGGAGGTTACCATTCTATGATCTGAAGGGTAAGGGGAGACTACCACGTCCGAGGTGGCCTCGCTTTCGCCTGTGATAAATGAGTTTGTAACCTTACATCCGGAATATAGTACGAAATCCAGACGGTCTAGTATTTCTTGTTCGCTAGGAACGGGAGTCCATGTATAGCCGGGTGTGGAAACCTCGTCCGGATGGATCGTCCGGTAGGAGTCGTTCATCCCGATCTCAGAGAAAGTCTTAGTTGCCGGCCACTCCACCTTGATCTTGTGGATACCGGCATCAGCGGCCCGTTGTGTCCAGTCCAAGAAAGAAGGCTCGTTAAAATCTCCTATTAAAAAGACAGGGAAACCTTCTTTCATGACTTGCTGTATGTCCTTTTGATAACGAGAGACTTCTTCACGCCGGGCCTCGTTGGCGAACCGGACAGCTTCTTCCTCGGTATCGATAAACGGATAATCGCCATAAGGAATCCCATTCAATTGATAAGGTTGATACGGAATATAATATAGATGGCAATTAAACATCCAGCAGAATTTGTCTTTGCCTACTTGTATCTTCACCCCGTAGCGGGAAGCCGTACTGTCGACGACCGGATAACGAGATAAGATATAATGTCCCTCCCCTTGGTTGAAAAGGTGGAAACCTAGGGATTCCGCGATTTCCGGTACATGATCGTGCTTGATGCCGTCTTCTTCATAGATATGCCCTTCTTGGATTCCTACGATATCCGTCTGGCTAGCCTCGATCACTTTCGCTGTCTGGCTAGGGGGAAGCTTTCCTCCTAGGGTATTCAACCAAATATTGAAACTGCTGACTTTTACCGTTGCCGGCTTGTCGCTACATGCGCTCAATGCACAACAAAGTATGGCTACGCAGCATAAAATTTCACTTATATTCCTCATGTTTCTCTGGTATTTACAGGAACAAATATATTAAATGTCCCGTTCTTTTCACGACTAAGACTTCTTAATTTATTTTACCATCGGCCAAGGAAACTTCGATACAAGCTGGATGCGTTGACCTATAGCTTGTGATTTTCGGGCGGCCTCGATAATCTCTAATACGTGCAACGCATGCTCGACATTTATACGTGGCTCCGTGTTTAAGGCCATGTGTTTGCTGATATCGGAAGCTCCTTCTTGCCAAACATAGCCATTGGTGTCCGGAACGAAACGTTGGGGTACCGGATGATCCATCGTCGATAAGTCCACCCCGTTTGGTGCCCAGTCGTAACCTACCATATGCATATTGCCGTGGGAACCGTATAAGGAGATCGTCGCTTTTTCCTGTCCTTTACCTAAATGTCCGTATGGATCGAAATAGTTGAAACCACACTCGATATGAGAAAGGACTCCCTTTTCGTGTTCCATGATAATCATGGCGTTATCTTCTTCTCGAACTTTGATCTTGCCCTTATCATCTACGGTTCTTTCTGGGGTTACGATTGTAGTCATGGCAACAACGGATTTAGCCGGTCCCAATAATCCGGTTAGGGTAGCGATGTTATAGACTCCTAAGTCGGGCATACTGCCACCTAGCGGTTCGTAGAAGAAAGCGGACCAAGAAGGACCTTCATGTCCGTAATGTCCGTGCGCACATGCCAGATTACCTAGGGTTCCTTTATTGATTTGTTCGGCCATAAAGGCAAATTGAGGACTGTTTACAACGGCAGGCGCACCCCAGATACGAAGTCCCTTGCTAGTAGCGAGATCGTATAATTCTTTACCTTCCTTATAGGAATTCGCCAAAGGTTTCTCGCTCCAGACATTTCTTCCCGCCATCAAAGCCTTACGGTTCAACTCTCCGTGAACCTGCATATCGGTCAATGTAAGCATCAAGTCGAACTTGGAACCGCTAAGCATATCATCGATATGCTTGTACCATTTAGGTATATTATATTGCTTGGCCGCCTTTTGAGCACGATCCGGTTTGATATCGCAACAAGCCACGATTTCTACATACGGGCATTTCGATATATGGGGAAAATATTGGGTAGATACACTTCCGCAACCGATAACGGCTACTTTCACCTTTTTACCTTCCGACTCGAATTTCTCCGCATAGGCGGAAAGAGGGGATAGTAGTGACGCTAGACTTGCTGCGGCAGATACTTTAAAGAATTCTTTTCTATTCATGGCATTGATTTCTTAATACAATTAGTCTAAATCCTTAATCTTTACATTCTTGAAATATACTTTACTTCCATGGTCCTGAAAGCAAAGTTTACCGGTGGTAGAGATACCGTAATCGGGGAAACCTTCCCATTTACCGCTATAACGACGCATCTTCCAATCTTCGGACCCTTCTTGGAAAGAGAATAGCTTTTCTCCGTTCAGCCAGTGCTCAACATATCCATCCTTGTAAAGAAGCATCGAGGAGTTCCATTCTCCCGGAGGGTTTACCTGTTTGGTCTCCGGTACATACATTGCATAGCTGCAACCCGTTTTCTGCCAGTCTTCCAATCCTTCTTTTCCGGTCTCGCTGACCCAAGGATAGTTATCGTCATCGATCAACTGATATTCCGGGCCGGTCTCGAAAGGAGCTTTGTATTTAGGTTGTTCTTGTACGTGATATAAGAATCCGGAGTTTCCTTGCGCCCCGATCTTCCAATCCCATTTGATCTGGAAATTATGGTAATTCTTAACGGTAACGATATCGGTACTTACCTTGATCGTAGTATCCGCTATCACGTCACCGCCGTTTCCGTAGCCTACGATCACCCCGTCTTCTACCTGCCATCCCTTGACATCTTCCCCGTTGAACATTTTCCAACCGGTAAAATCCTTTCCATTGAATAATAAGGTATAGCCCTCCGTCTTTTCCTCCTCGGTCAATACATTATCTTTTACTTCCGTGGATGAGGAACGACTTCCGCATGCAACCATACATATACCGTAAATAGTTACTAGAAAAATAGATACGATCTTTTTCATGTGTTAGAATATTAAGTTTAATTGTTACCTTATAATAACGCCATTAGATATGGTTTATTTGTTCATTGGCAAAAGTACTGCGTATAAAGGATTTGTATAATAGAGTATCTAGCTAAAAAAAATGGATTATCTTTGCGTTATTCAATAACCCTCTAAAAGTTCTGGTTTATGGCGAAAATAAAGCATGGTTTTTCCGGTCAGCGGTTGATTGTCTATCCTTTCTACGTTATAGAACAAGCGTTGAACAACCCGTTAGTCGCGGACTTGGTTGTGCACTCTATGGGTTATTTCCCGAAGGCGGAAAGCCATTATATTGATCGTGCCTCCGGTTGTGGAGAGTATCTTCTGATTTATTGTACGAAAGGGGAAGGGTGGTTCGTGCTGGACGGAAAACGGTATATCGTGCCCGAGAATCATTTTTTCATCCTTCCGGCGGAGAAGCCCCATCAATATGGTTCGAGCGAGCATGATCCTTGGTCTATTTATTGGGCGCATTTTAAAGGGAAAAAGGCGAAGTATATCAGCGACCAATTGCAAGGGGTGATCCCGATCGACATGGATGATCATTCCCGTATCGGCGATCGTATCACCTTTTTCGATGAGTTACTGAATGTGCTAGAGAGCGGAACGGATGAGGCTACGGTTAATTACGTCAACTTGAGTTTCAACCATTTGATCGCTTCCTTCCTGTATGTGAAGACGTACCGGGAGGCTAAATTCTCTAAGAGTAAGGCGGAGAATACCTTCTTTATTAGCCTGGCGACTCATTTCATGACGGAGAACCTGGAGAATAAGTTGACCTTGGGGGAGCTATCTTCTCATTTCGGCTATTCGGAATCTTATATGTACCGGCTTTTCTTCAAGGAAACTGGTTATGCGCCGATGAATTATTTCTTACATATGAAAATAGACCGGGCTTGCCAGCTATTGCTGCATACGAATATGAAGATCAATCAAGTCGCCTTGAAACTGGGCTTTGACGATCCCTACTATTTCAGCCGTATCTTTAAGAAGATAGTAGGGACATCGCCCAAGGATTACCGGCAATCGTTGCCGAGGTGATCTCTTATTTCTTGTATTTATTCCGGTCGGTTTCCGTTATCTCGCGGATTACACGGCAGGGATTGCCGGCCGCTATAACATTGGCCGGAATATCTTTTGTCACGACGCTGCCTCCGGCGATTACCGTGTTATCGCCAATAGTCACCCCGGGAAGGATACAGGCTTGCGCCCCGATCCATACGTTATCGCCGATGGTCACGGGAAAAGCGTATTCCAGACCCTCGTTGCGCTGCTCCACGTCGAAAGGGTGGCCGGCGGTATAGATGCCTACATTCGGGGCGATGAACGCGTTATTGCCGATACGAACTTTCGCTCCATCCAAGATAACGAGATTCACGTTGGCGAAGAAATTATCCCCGATCTCGATATTGTAGCCATAATCGCATTGGAAGGGGGATAGGATAACGGTGTTCTTCCCTTTCTTACCTAGAAAAGACGTTAGGATCCGATCTTTTTCTTCCTCTTGGTCGGGAGGCAATTGGTTATATTTGAAAAGGACGCGTTTCGCTCTTTTCATTTCCTCTTGAAGCTCCTTATCGTAATTCGCGTTATACAACAGGCCTTGCGCTGCTTTCTCTTTCTCTGTTCTCATAAGTTTTTATTATAAAGAACGGTTTTATCCTCCGATTCGTATTTCCAAGTCCATCTTTTCCCCCATCTCCTTAAAGGGTAAAAGCTCTTCCTTGGTTAGCATCTGTTGGCAGGGGTAAGGATAGGGGAGGCCCAATTGCTCGTATTTATCTTTTCCCAATGTATGGTAGGGAAGCAGGTGTACGCGTTTGATGCGATTCTCTTTCGCCAGCATGAATATTTCCCGGAGCGTATCCGTGTTGAAATTGAAACCCGGGATTACCGGTACACGGATCGTTACCTTATTAACGCTCTTACTGGATATATACCGTAAATTCGTGAGGATCGTATCCAGGTTCGCTCCGGTTTCTTTCCGCAGTAAATCCTTGTCCGTATGTTTGATATCGAACAAGAACAAATCGATAAGCGGAAGTGCTTGCTTTATCTTATCAAGATTCACTTGCCCGCAAGTCTCCACGGCGGTATGCAGTTGCTCGTTCTTGCATTGGATCAGCAAATCCATCAATCCCTCGAATTGCGTGAAAGCTTCGCCACCGGAAAACGTAACCCCTCCACCTGAATTCAGATAATAATCCCGGTCACGCAAAAGGACTTCCATAACCTCGGACGAGGTAATCGACTCACCGACAAACTTAATAGCGTTTTGCGGGCATATATCCTCGCAAGCCTTGCACGCCACACACGCCTGCCGATTAAATACCGGATAATGATATTGGATAGAGATATTCCCTCGTGAACAAATCGCCTCGCAACGTCCGCATCCGACACATTTGTTCTTGATATGTAGTAGATGCGGTCTCCTTTTTTGGGATTCCGGATTGGAGCACCATGAGCAATGTAAGGGACACCCTTGAAGGAAAACGACGGTCCGGATGCCCGGGCCGTCGTGAACGGCGAACCGTTCGATCTCCATGATTGATAACCTATCTTCGCTACCTTTATATTTATTCATCATACAATACCCTGCTTAAAAGTTCCTGTTGAATATTGGGAGATAAATCGACGAATACCGCGGAGAACCCGCTTACCCGGACGATTAGGTCCGGGTAATTCTCCGGATGCTCTATCGCGTCTTCCAAAACGCCCTTATCTACTACGGTCACCATCAAATGGCAACCCCCTTTCGCAAAATAAGTCTTGAATAGGCTCTTGATGACGGCCCTGTTCTCATTGAACATAGAAGGAGAGAACTTAATGTTTTGTACCGAGCCCCCATGATACTTGGCATCGAATTTCGCCAAGGAATTCAGCATGGCCGTGGGACCGCTTTTATTCGCTCCTCCTTGCGGATTATTGGCGGGATTCATGTACATGCACGATAATCGCCCGTCGGGTGAGGCGGCGGTCCGGTTTCCCCATTCCGTGTTTAATTGGTTATTGCTGATAACGATTAAGAAGTATTGCATTCCGATGGCGATGCCCCGGTCGCGTACGCCTTTCGCTACGAACTCGTACAAATCGTTGGCCATCGTATCGGCGGTCTCCAGGTCGTTGCCGTATTTATCATCGTTCAGGCAATCTTTTCGTAAGGTCTCATAGCCGTTGAAATTAGCTAGCATGGCATCATTCAATTGCCGTAACGTATATTTCTTTTGGTTGAATACCAGGTCCCGGATCACCCATAGGGAATCGGAGGTGTTGATATTGCCATAGGTCTCGTTTGTCCCGCCTAGATAACGTACGCCTCCGTCAAGAAGAGCTTTTCCCCGTGCGATGCAATCGTCGGTCAATAGGCTGGTGAACAAGAAACTTACCTGCCGGTTCATCACCTCATACGAATGATATTGAGCCTTGACAGACAGATCCAGATAATAATCGAGTAAAGCCTTGTAGCCGTCATAGAATTCCTCGAATGTCTGATACTCCTCTAGTTTCCTCAGGGGTACCGGACCGGATTTACGCTTACCGTCAATCGGGTCGATACCATCGTTCATATAAATCGTAAGTAGCTTTAGTAAATTGATGCAGATATTGGGCGTACCTGTGCTCTGTCCTTGTATCACGAACTCGGTACAGCCAAAAGGCACGTATTGTTCCGCCGCTTTCTCGTCTACACGCATTCCGTACATGACGGCCGGAATGTTTACGTCGTCATTGTAAAGAGTCGGGTAGGTAGCTCCCGCGCCCAGAGCGTCCAGCGCTTCGTCCCAGATTTCCTCGGAGGTATCTTTATCGAAACGCAGGGTGAATTGCGGCTCTACGTATCTGCAATTCTTCGCCACTTTCAGGGCGATATGCAGGAATACATCGGCCTCTTTCGGATGCTTACGCCCTTTGCCACCTACGATGATACGTCCGTTTACGGTGGTACGACGATTCTCTATCATGGTCCAAAGCGAGTGGATATACCGGTATGCCTCTTCGTCGGTCAATCGGCCGGACTCGAGATCGGCCGCTAAATAGGGGCCTAGATAATCATCTAGACGACCGTAGTTTATGACACCGGCCAACAAAGCGAATAACCAGAATAACTGCATCGCCTCATGGAACGTATCGGGTTTCTTCTCCTTGATATTCTCTAGGGCTTGGCAGATATGCTCTAGTTCTTTTAGCCTTTTCTCGTCGGCGGAAGCCATTTGCTCTCTAGCATCTCGCTGGAGATGAGAGGCGCAATCGACAAAGATATCTAGACAGTGGATGCCCGCTTTGTAAAAGTTATTCTCCGGTTGTTCTTTGAGCCGCTCCTGTAAATCATAGCGAAGGCCACCGATGCCCTTTTCCAATAGTTTCGGGTAATCCAGCATCATACCGGATAGACGTGCGGTAGCGATCATCGGGTATTCACAATCGATGAACATACCCAATGTATCCTCGGTAAGGACCTCCTTGTTGAATTGGGTCTTTAAATCGTGATCCAACCAATAATCATATAACGCATCCACCCGCTTCCGTTCCGTTTCATCCAGTTGCTGCTGGAAGGCACGGAGTTTCATGAATACGCAATAATGCCCGACACCCCCTAAGGAGGTTACGCATCCGAATCCGATCGGCAGGAAGTC
>JAQVCX010000180.1 GCA_028689545.1 Parabacteroides sp. | reverse complement strand
CCGTCTATCAAGTTGATCGCGTTCGTGATATACACCACGATAAAGACCGTCACCGGGATCCCTACCCAAGCGGGAACCGAGTATATACCGAACAGGCCTCCCAAGGAGCCGAACCAATTACCGGACAGCACCAATAATAACGCCGACACGATCTGGACAGCGAACTTGTAACGGTAGCCAACACCCACCAGATCGTCGCAGACACCCACCAAATAGAGCAGCGTCATGCCCACGAACAGGAAAAGGTACTCATAGAGCATATTGAACAACAGGCTCGACGAGTCCATATTCCAAAAATACAGGCGGAAACCTATCACGAGAAACATGGACATCAGGATCACCGGGAAGAACGACAGGCCGCCCAAACGGGGAACCGGGGTCGTATGAACCTTCCGGGAATCCGGGACATCATATAACTGTTTCTTGTGGGAGATCACCAAGATCCTCGGGATGATCACCATGCCGAACAGCACAGAGAAAAGGAAACCCGACAGTAAAAGTAATGTTATTTGCATGATGGGTGTATTAATCATTTCTTCTTGTTTCCGGCCTCGAAACCATAGCCATAGCCGTAGCCATACCCATAGCCCTTGCCGTAACCGTATTTCTTGCCGTAACCATAGCCGTAGCTATTCTTACGCTTACTCATATCCAAGCCGTTGATAACCGTGGCCAGTTTCGGGAACTTATGCTCTCGCTGCAAGACGTTGATATAGTTGAAACCCGCCTTCGGCGTAACATCCGCACGGCAGACGTACACGCACATGTCCGCCACACGACCGATGATAACCGTGTCCGTCACCATGCCGATCGGGGCGGTATCCAAGATGATATAGTCGTAACGCTCCTTCAAATGGCCGATCGCCTTCTCCAACACATCACGAGCCACCAGCTCGGTGGGGTTCGGAGGGATAGGACCGCCCGGTAAGATATCAAGATTGGCGCTGATATCAGACTGCTGGATCATATCAAACAGGCTCACGTGATCCGGATCGCTCAAGTAGTTCGTGATACCCTCCGCCTTGCGGGACATATTGAAGACCTTGTTCAAACCTGGCTTGCGGATATCCATACCGACTACCACCACCTTCTTGCCCAAAAAGGCGAGGCTGACCGCCAAGTTTCCTGCAACGAAAGATTTTCCTTCGCCCGGTTGCGTGGAACTGAAAAGGATCACACGCTCATCCTTGCCCAGCATAAACAGCAGGTTCGTACGCAAACCACGGAACATCTCCTCCATCAGGTCGTTCTTATTCTCACGAACCACGATAGAGCCCTCGCCTGTCTTCTTGACCAAGGGAAGCTCCGCAAGAACGGCCACACTCGTGATCGCTTCCACGTCGTCACGGTTCTCGATCTTGTATTTTAGCAGGTCATGCAGGTAAACACTGCCGACCGGAATCACCAAGCCAAAGATCAATGCCGCCAGCATAAAGATCATCTTCTTCGGGGCGACAGGATATGCATCGGACAGGGGATCCTCGATGATACGGCCGTTGTTGGCGGTGGCCGCCAAGGTGATGGCGTTTTCCTCACGTTTCTGGAGCAACATGATATATAAGGTAGCCTTGATCTCCTGTTGACGGGAGATCGTCATAAATTCTTTTTCTTGCTTCGGGGCGTTGCTGATGCGGCTCTCGAACTTGTTCGCCTGACGGTCGATGTCCGTTTTCGAGATCTGCAAGCTCTTCAATACGCTATTTACCGTCGTCTTCACGTTGCGGCGCATCGCCTCGATACCCGTGTTCATGTTGATAATAGCCGGGTTGCTCTCCGAGGAGGTACGCAGCAGGCGCTTACGCTCGATGATCATCGTGTTGTATTGGTCGATTACCGAGGTAAGGTTGGGGTCTTGCAAGCCCACGTTCGCCGGGATCACCTCGTCCCGGTTCACGGGATCGTCTATATAGGTGCGAAGGTATTGTACCAGATTGATCTGCGTGGCGTTCTCCGTACGTTGCTGCTCGTAGCGCGAGCTTTCTTGCAAGGCCATTTGGGAGTCGCTTGTCAGGTCGGTCAGGCCCGAACGCTGCTTAAAGTCCGCCAGCTCATTCTCGGTCGTACCCAACTCGCCGTTGATGATGCCGATACGCTCCTCGATAAACTCCGCCGTCTTTTGGGCTACCTCGTTCTTCTCGTCGTTCGCGTCCTGGTTGTAGAAGGCGACCAGGCGGTTCACGAAGTCTACGCCCCGTTGCCGCACGGTGTTCTTCAAGGATACCTTGGCGATCGTCGTCGTCTTGGACGAGGGGCTTACGCTCAGGCCCTTACCATATGCCTCCGCCGTAGAGGTAGGCGTATAAATATGGGCGATCAAGTCGATCCGTCCGTCCTTTAGCTCCGGGATGGAATCCATGCCGGTGAAGCTGAACACGCCCACGGGAGTGGGCAATATGGCGGGCAGTTTGTCGAAGGATTGCGCCATCGTCTCCTTGTCACCGTCCTTATCTATCTTATACTCGGCGCTCACGGTCAATTTACCGTCCCCGGTATAGCCCATGCGAAGCTTCACCGGAGTGACCAGGCGATCCGCCTCCTCCGGGGTGATAAACACGTTCACCGGGGAGTTCTTGTACAACGGGGGATTGAAGCCCAAGGCGTTCGCCTCCTCTAGCTCGATATACAAGCCCATATCGTTCACCACCTTCTTGATCAAGGTACGGGATTTTAGGATCTCCACCTCGTTGTCGAAGTTGCTTGTCATGGACAGCATGCCCAAGTCCTGTATGGCCGCCAAGCCATTCGCGGCTCCGGCGCCTTTCTTGTCGTCCTCCTTGATCAGTACGGAAGACGAGATATTATAGACCGGTGTTTGGTACCGTAAGAACACGTACATGCCAATACAGCACACCAGTACGCTCGCCACGAACCATGGCCAATACACCATATACTTAAAGAACAGGGCATAAAGATTAATCTCCTGCTCCTCCCCCTCCAAACTATTATTGTTGTTATTATTACCTGTATTTATACGCTCGTCCACCATAAATCATAAATTATAAATCATAAATTATATATCATCATTTAAGTACATTTACCAATAAGCCCGCGATCGACACCAAGATCGAGATTGAGCTGACCCAAAGCGTCGTACTATTACCGATATCGGAGTTCTTCGCCTTCGTCTCGTTCGGGGTCACATATAATATGTCGTTCTGCTTCAAGTAGTAATAAGGAGAAGTTACGATTTCGGCATTGTTCAAGTTCAGGTTGAAGATCTCACGCTTGCCGCTCACGTCCTCACGGATCA
>JAQVCX010000093.1 GCA_028689545.1 Parabacteroides sp. | reverse complement strand
GGCTAGGGAGAATAGCTCCGTTGAGGCTAGGGATAATAGCTCCGTTGTGGCTTGGGGGAATAGCTCCGTTGTGGCTTGCGGTAACGTCCAGGTTGTTAACCGCCTCGATAGAGGTAGGGTAGAGATTTCCGGAAATGCTCGTATAGTTTTCATGCCTAAAAATATCGAGGAATTTATGAGTTTTTATAATATTAAGCACGATAAGAAAAAGGCGATTTTCTTCAAAGCGGTACATCATTCTGAGGAGGGTTATGTCTCAGATCACGACTCCGATATCAAATACCCTATAGGAGAGTTAGTTCGTGAAAGTTGTGATCCCGATACCAGGGACGATTGCTCTTACGGTATACATATTGCTCATAGATCTTGGTGCTTGGATTTCGGTAGACAGTGGGAAGATCTCGCAATTATCGAAGTAGAAACGGATATTGATAAGATCATTTTACCTAATGGTACAAATGGAAAAGTTAGGACGTCTGAGGTAAAGGTATTAAGGGAGATCCCTCTTGAGGAGTGCGGAGTGTACAGAAAAATATTAGCTAAGAGAATTAAGGAGGAAAATAAATAATGAAAGCAAAAGTAACTATCACAAAACAAGAATTTTCAAACCGTTTCGACGGAGTACTTATGAATAACGCTACCGTACATACTATTTTATCTAAAGAAACAAACCTCGGATTTACAACTAAACTCGTAACAGATCAGCTTAAGACCGAGCTTATGGAAAGTATTTTCGCCGAGACTGAGGAGATCCAGGAAAGCGCTCCGATCGAGGAAACAAAGACAGAAATCAAAACGGAGGATCCGATCGAGGAGCCAAGAGACGAGCTCGAGTCTGACGGTCTCGACGATCTTAGCGACTTGGACGAGCTCGGAGATTTAGACGAATAGGAGGAGATTATGAGTTTATTTTTTCAAGGTGTAATAGCTACCCTCGCGATTGAGTTTGTTGCGTGCATTGTCGGGATCATTGTTATAGGGATCGGGCAATCAAAGAAATGATCGAGTTATATCGGCACCAACGGCTCGCGCTCTCCTATCTAAGGATCAATGATTTTTACGCTTTGTTTATGGATCAAGGTTGCGGAAAGACATTACCAACGCTTACACGGATCCTAGAGCTTTTTAAATCGAATAAGATCGCCGACGCTTTGGTGGTAGCTCCTAAAGCCGTCCTCGGATCGTGGGAGAGAGATATAGAGAAGTTTAGCGAGTCAGATCAAGCGATCCTCCGGAAAGGAATTAACCTTGTAAATTATGACATAACCTGGAGGAGACCGGAGCTTAAAAAACATTGGGGAGCTATCGTATTGGACGAGGCTCACTACATAAAGAACCGAACGAGCAACCGCTCAAAATGTTTACTTAGATTAGCACTCGATAGCGATTACCGGTATATCTTAACCGGAACACCGATCAGCAACGGACGACTCGAGGACATATGGAGCTTATACGCTTTCCTTAATCCTATCATAGTTAATAGAACGGTCGGCTCAAAGGATCTAGGATCTTATCGAGAGTTTTCAGAGCATTACTGTATTTTAAATCAGTATTATCAACCTTGTAGCTATATTCATGTATCCGAGCTCCAGGAGATAATCGCGGAACACTCTTACCGAATTAAGAAAAAAGATTGCTTGGATCTACCGGAGAAACTACCGGACGAGGTTTATACGATCGAAATCGGAGAGAAAGCCTTTTACAAAGAGCTCCATAAATATAGCACGATCGAGGAGTACGAGATCCTCGCGGACAATCCTTTATCTCGAATGATTAAATTACGTCAAGTATGCTCCGGCTTTATTAATACGGAGAACGGAGTCAAGGATCTGAAATGTGAGAAGATCGAAACGCTTAAAGGGTTCCTTAGCGGATATGAGGACAAGCTCGTTATATTTGCACAGTTTACACACTCGATCGACGCAATTAACGCTCTACTTAAAAAGTTAAAAATAAAATCGGTAACCCTGGACGGTAGACAGAAAGATAAAAAGATTTGGAGAAAGTTCCAGGAGGATAGCTCGATACGAGTAATCGTTTGTCAATATGACTCAGCAAGTGAGGGGATAGATCTTTACTCAGCAGATACGACAATCTATTTCGAGCCAACGTTAAGAAGTAATACTCTCGAGCAATCTCGAGATCGTACCCATAGGCGAGGACAGACAAGAGCTTGCTCTTATATCCACTTCATAACCAAGGGGACGATTGAGGTCGCTATATATAGAACAGTTCGAGAGTACGGAGATTTTAGCGAGAAACTATTTAACGAGTATATGGATCACTATCAACGGAAGTACGACACGACGGGAGGAGCAAAAACTTAATGAAAAGATATACCTTAAAAGATAATATGATAAGTCTCCTCATAGGATTAGCGATCGGATTACCTATCTCATGTTTCGCCATTGAGGCACAGAGAGGACAAACCGTCGAGAATGTAAAAACGGTCGAGTGGGAAATAACTTCTCCCTATGAGGCAAATACGAGCTCGAATATAAATGAGGTCTTACCGGACAACGAGAAATTTACCGAGTACGAAATGACTCCGGAAGATATCGCCGAGGAGGAATACTGGGACTCGCTCGAGTTGCTCGCGTGTTGTGTAATGGCTGAGGCGGAGGGCGAGGATCTCATGGGTAAGCGAATGGTCGTTGACGTTGTCCTTAACCGGGTAGACGATCCGGATTTTCCGGACACGATTACCGGTGTCATAACTCAGAAATATCAATTTTCGTCATATTGGGACGGACGTCTCGAAAAGGCGGATCCGACGGAGGATTGTTTTACCGCCGTCAAAATGGAGCTCGAGGAAAGATCTTATCCCGGTATATTTTATTTTACCGCCGGGCAATACGGAGAATACGGGACTCCATGGAAACAACACGGAAATCATTATTTTTGTACCAAGTAAGGAGGTCTCTATGATATTTTTCGATCACGAGAAAATAAAACAACTCCGAGAGTATGAGGGATTAAATCAAAAAGAATTTGCGGATCGGTTGGACGTAACGGTTCCCACGATCTCACGTTGGGAGAACGGCGAGCGGATCCCGCAAGTAACCTATATCTCGACAATGTGTAACGTGTTCAAAGTTAAAATAGAGTATTTCTTTAGAAAAATGTAAGGAGGACGCTATGAAAAAAGTAGTCAAAGACGAAAATCAACGTTGTATTGTTTGCGGTTGTATCTTGGGAAAGTATCGCGCGGACGGTCTCAACGTGTGCGAGGTTTGTCGAGACGATTTCGCAGAGTCCGAACTTGCCTATTATAAGAGAGAGGAGGCGGGATCGTGCCGACGACTAAACAGTTATACGGGCGAGAGGGTGTGATCGAGATCCACGGGATCCGGTTCACTCCTAAAATAAGACACGAGGCAAAATGTGACGGTTGCTCGAAAGGATTTACCGAGGAGGAATTTAAAACCGGAGCCTTTGAATATTCCAAGGCCAAGCGATCTAGTGAGATCTATCTTTGTCCGGAGTGCTTTAAGAAATATTACGGAGGGACGGGATAGTGAAAATATATATCTACGATATAGAGGTTCTCGCTCACGATTGGATCGTGGTTATCCTCGACATAGACTCCGGAAAATATATCGTATTTCACAATGATAACTTTAATCTCCGGGAGTTTTTCCGGGACAACTCCGACGCGACTTTCGGAGGTTTCAATAATAAACATTATGACGATTGGATCGTTCAATCCATGTTAGGAGGAGCAGATCCGGAGACGATCAAGGAGCACAACGATTTCATTATTACCGGCGGTAATAACGGTTGGGAGTTTCCTTATATCGCATTTCAGAGAAAGTTATTTAATAGCTTTGATCTGAGGGACGATATTCCGGACAAAGGTCTAAGCCTTAAAGCGATCGAGGGTAACTTACATTTACCGATCGTCGAGAGTTCGATCCCGTTCGACTATCCGGATCCTCTTAACGAGGAGCAACTCGCCGAAGTCATTAAATATTGTCAATACGACGTAGACTCGACTTATCAGCTTTATCTAAAGAGATCGGAGTATATACAGAGTAAGATCATAGTCGCAGAGCTCAAAGGACTAAATCCGATCGAGGCGCTTAAGCTGACAAATGCTAAGCTATCCGCCATTTACTTAGACGCTAAGGCGGTCGAGAGATCGGACGAAAGGGATTATATTTTTCCGAGTAATCTACATTACGACGTAATTCCGGAGGAGATCCTTAATTTCTTTAGAAAGACTTACGATAAATCGATCCCGAACGAGGTTCTCTATAAAACAAAATTGAAATACACTCTCGGCGGTTGCCCTTGCGTTTATGCGTGGGGTGGTGTACACGGAGCAATCCCTAAATATATCGACGAGAGTACCGAGGACTATCCGATCCGTAATAAAGACGTCGCGAGCCTCTACCCTAACTCAATGCTAAACTTTGGATATGTAAGTCGAAATATCAAAAATCCGGACGCGTTCCGGGAATTGGTAGAGACGAGAATAAAAGCAAAGCGAGCCGGGGAAAAGGATAAGGCTACCGCCTTAAAACTCGTAATTAACACTACTTACGGCGCTCAGCTCAACCAATATAACGATCTCGAGGATCGGTGGGCGGGAAGATCTATTTGTATAACCAATCAGTTAGCAATGACAGATCTCGTGTGTACTCTCCTCCGGGATTGCAAAACCTTTAAGATTATCAATTTCAATACCGACGGCGTTATGTACAAGATTTACAAGGGCGAGCTCGATCGGTTGGAGGAGATCGTCAAAGAGTGGGAAACCCGAACCGGCTTAGAGCTCGAGGAGGATAGAGTCGCCCGGATTATTCAAAAGGACGTAAATAATTATATCGAGGTACAAGAGGACGGAAAGATCAAGCCTAAAGGATCCTACGCTAAATATATGGATCCGAAAGATTTTAGTGACAATCAGTTTAAAACGAACTCGCTTAAGATCCTACACCGAGCGCTCGTTGAGTATTTCGTCAACGGCATACTACCGGAGGAGACGATCGACAAGTGTCAAGATATTTTCGAGTTTCAAATGATCGCCAAGACCGGATCTACTTACTCCGGATCCTATCATGAGATAGACGGCGAAAAGGTGGACGTTCAAAACGTTAACCGAGTTTACGCCTCGAAAGATCCTCGATATGGAACAGTTAAGAAAATCAAGAAAGCCGGGGCGGATAAGGTCGCCGGTCTCCCGGATCATTGCATTATCGACAATGAGAACAAACTCACGAAAGCCGATATCGACCTACAATTTTATATTGATTTCGCTTATAAGCGGATCGCGGATTATAAAGGGATCAACACCAAATTAAAAAGGTTTGATTTAGAAAAATTCAAGGAGGATTTAAAAATGGCAACAACACCAAAAGCAACAGAAACACCAACCGCTCCGGAGGGAATAAAGCTCAATATCTATCAGAAACTTATTAAGGCTCGAGAAATGTTCCTCACTTCCGGAGCAAAGAAAAGCGGAACCAACCGCTACGCGAAATTTAAGTATTTCGAGTTAGAGGATATCGTCCCGGTAAAAAACAAGATTTGCTCGGAGCTTGGTATCGTGGACGTCGTTTCTTTTAACAAGGAGACCGCGATCCTAAATATCTTTAACGCCGACAATCCGGAGGATCGAGTTATTCAGTTCTCTATGCCGGTCGTAGATATCGAAAGCGCTACCGATCTCTTACACGGGATCCAAGCTCTCGGAGGCGTGTCTACATACTTACGTCGTTACTTGTTCATGATCTTTTTAGATATCGTAGAGGCTGACGTGATCGACGGAGAGACTAATTCCGAGGACTCTAAAGACGATAGCAAGTCCGGAAAAGCCGGAAAGCCTATCGGATCAGCTACAAAGAGTAATAGACCGGCGTCAAATGAGGATCGCGCCAAAGCAACCGAGGAGCTTACCGGCGTAGACGCGGAGGCAACCGAGGCAGAGATCAAAGCCGTTAAGTCCGGTCTTAAGAAGTTACGCGGTCGTTACATGGACGCAGATAAAAACATTACAGATCAGACGGCTTTCGATAAATACGAGCCTTACATTAAAGAGACTCTCGCCAAGACTAAAGCGAACCTTACCAAAAAGGACGCCGAAAACCTCTTGATCGAGATCGGCGAGAAAATCGCAGAATAGGAGGAGCTTATGTTATTCAGTACAATTTATTTCAAGGGATCCGAGAAAGGAACCGCGATCCGTACCAACGAGCCGATCGTTCTCAATTCCAACGATACGGAGTTTAACTCGTTCTTGGACGACTCTACCGGCGAGATCGTACAGTTTCGCCCGGCGGACGTGCTGAGGATCAACACGATTGACGAGAGCAAAATGTTAGAGGTTCCGGAGAAAATACCAAAGAAGAAAGAGCCTAAAGGAATGAAAATCAGTTAATCAAATAAGGAGGTAATTTAAGTAATGAAAAAGAACACTATCAAAAGCGATCAGATCCTTAAGATCGTAGAGGCGTCGACTTTTACGGTCGATACTACTTTCGGAAAGAATACGGTCGTAACAATGCAACTCCCGAACGGGTTCGTTTTAACCGAGTCGTCCGCTTGCGTGGATCCGGATAATTATAATTTATCCGTCGGCGTGGAGATCTGTAAAAAGAGATTGGCCGAGAGAGTTTGGGAGCTCGAGGGATATAAGCTCCAAGACAAGATCTATCAGCAGAGTAAGCCGGAAAGAAATCTCGAGGAGTTTACGATCGGGGAGCTCTTAGAAATGAATTATAACATACAAGTCGATACTTTTCCTATCGACGAGAGAGTTAAGATCATACTTAAAGGGAGGGCGTAAATCATGGAATTTGTAGAAAATCATATTGTAGTCGATCCACCGAAAAAACCTAAGAAAATGACCGCGACTCGTTTCGCTACCGTTCTAGGTCTCAACGCTTGGAGTACACCGTTCGAGGCTTGGTGTGCGATTACGAGGACTTACGAGGAGCCGTTCGAGGACACGATCTACACCGTAGCCGGTAAAGTGATTGAGCCTAAGATTTGCGATTATCTGAGATCCCGTTACTTTATGGATATCAAGAGTCCGACCGACGTCTACGGCGAGGATTATTTTAAAAAAACATGGGGCGACTTTTTCGGAGGCGTTGACGTTCTCGGCGGTATGTGGGATTTCTTGGGAGACGATTTCGTCGTGGAAGTAAAGACCACTAAGCGCGCGGAGGATTGGCTCGACGCTGACGGAAAGCCTAACCCACCGATTTATTATAAGCTCCAAGCGAGCCTCTACGCTTACTTACTCGGGTTCGATCATGTGGTTATGACTGGATCGTTCTTAACCGATAAGGACTACACCAATCCGGAGAACTTTACTCCAACCGTAGAAAATACGATCCTCGTAGAGTTTGATCTCTCGACGGAATATCCAACCTTTAAAGAGGACTATGTGGATCCCGCGCTCGAGTGGTGGAAAGCTCACGTCGAGACCGGTATCTCTCCGGATTTCGACGAGAAGAAAGACGCCGATATCTTAAAGGCTCTCCGTAAAAATACAGTAGCGCCGGACACTAAGGAGATCAAAGCCTTACTTAAGAAAGCCGATCAGCTCCAAGCTAAAATCGACAAAATGAAAGACACGGAGGATCAGCTTAAGGAAGTTAAAGAACAGATCAAGATCTACCTTAAGGATCAGCTCAGACCGGGAGACAAAAACTCCGAGGTTGCCGGATCCGTGTATCGTTGGACTCTGACGAAAGCAAGTAAGAGCTCCCTCGATAGTAAAGCTCTTAAGAAAGACGAGCCGGCTATTTTTACCAAGTATTCTAAAGAGAGCGAAACGCTTACTCTTAGAAATGCCTTAATCGAGGCGTAAAATTTTTTACTCAGCAATCGACCGAAAAAGGTCTATAATAAAAATAAAAAACCAATATAGGAGGATTTAATCATGGCAAAATTTAGAACTACTCAGAGCACTTTCCAAGTTATCCCGGAGGGAAATTACATTTTCAAGATCGTAGAGGTAGACGATAAGGATTACGAGGATTTCGGTACAATTATTATCGTTATGCAGACCAAGGACGGTCAGAAACACCGCGAGCGTTATAACCTTACAGATCAAGACGGCAATGTGAACGAGGTCGCGTCCGCCGTACTTTCCACCCTTTACCGTAATGCGGTTAATAACCTCAACCTTAAAGAGGATATCGAAGTCGATACCGACGATCTCGTGGGTTGCTACATTCAAGCCGACATTATTCACACCACAAGCGAGGGCAAGGGTAAAAACGCCGGTAAGAAATTTACAAATGCTAATCTTAGAAACATTCGTCCGGCTCTCGGTTTCAAAGGTGGAGACTCAGCTCCCGCCGGTAGTGATGAAATTGACGACGAGCTCGACGATTTGGACTAATGTCCGGGCGTGAGTCCGATCTGCAATCGAAGTGTATAGAGTACCTCAAGGCTACTGATATTTACTATATCAATAAATACGGGGACGGGCGATCCGGTAAGGGTTGCCCCGACCTTATTTGTTGTATCGGCGGGAGGTTCGTCGCTTTCGAGCTTAAGGTCGGATTAAACAAAATGAAACCGGATCAGAGGATCCATAAGAAACGGATCGAGCGTAACGGAGGGATCCACTTTTTCCCATATAGCCTCGAGGAGTTCAAGGAGGACGTGGCGGAAGTGATCGCCGGTAATTACGATCAATCCGGAAATTATAAACGATTGGAGAATGAGAAAGGATAATAACGAGACCTCGTAAACGAGGTTGACCGCCGAGGTGGATAACGGCGAGAACAAAACACTTAATAGTTGCGTGACCGACGCCTAAGGGATAAAGGAGAGTCGCTCTCATACGCCGGATAATTAACGTATGATTGTCTCCCGCTAGGTCGCATGGGTAGCCGAGTAGTGTTGTCCGTAATTTCGATTAGTCGAGTTACGGTGTTATTGTTGAAACACTCTAAAAGTGATCTTTATCAAATGGCGAGCTTGCCCTTATCGGCTAAGGTTCGCATGACGGAGTATAGGATCCGTCAATGGTACGACAATTACGACGGAGACGTGTATGTCAGTTTTTCCGGAGGAAAAGACTCGACCGTCCTATTAGATATCGCGAGAAACCTTTTCTCAGATATCGAGGCGGTGTTTGTCGATACCGGATTGGAATATCCGGAGGTTAGAGCTTTCGCTCGATCTTTCGAGAATGTAACCGTTGTAAGACCGGATCTAAATTTTAAGCAAGTAATTTTAAAATACGGTTATCCGGTAGTTTCAAAAGAGCAAAGTCAATATATCATGCAATACCGAAACGCCACTAGCGAGAAAACCAAAGAGACTCGGCTCCATGGTAATAAATGGGGACAAGGTAAGATCTCCGAGAAATGGAAGTATCTCATAGACGCGCCGTTTCTGATATCTGATAAGTGTTGTAACGTCATAAAAAAGGCGCCGGCTAAAAAGTTCGAGCACGATACCGGTAAGAAACCGATCGTCGCGACTATGGCGTTCGAGTCCAAGCTCCGCGAGAGTCAATGGCTCCTAAGCGGTTGTAATGCTTTCGACGCGACTCGCCCGATCTCAAAGCCTATGAGCTTTTGGACGGAGCAAGACGTTTTACAGTATATCGAGGATCACGGTCTTAAGATCGCGACTCCTTACGGGAAGATTATAGAGGATATCGATACCGGAGAGTTATCAACTACCGGGTGCGATCGTACCGGTTGTATGTTTTGTATGTACGGTTGTCACTTAGACGGATCTCCTAATCGTTTCGATCGCATGAAGAAAACCCACCCGAAAATCTACGAGTATTGTATGAAAGATATCGAGGCGGGAGGATTGGGACTTAAAAAAGTCTTAGATTATTATTTAGGAGGCAATCATGAAAGATAAAGTTAGAAACATTGAAGATCAGAACGTGATCGACTACTTGGAAAAGGCTCCGAAGTGGATCGCAGATAATAAAGCCTTTACGGATTGGCTCACGGAAAAAGGTTTCTTTAGAACCTCAGCGTCTACCGTTCATCATGGCGCTTATGCCGGAGCGTTATACAAACATAGCGACGCCGTCCGGGAAGTTTTGGAAGAATATACCGAGCTCGGTCTTATTGATTGGGATCGCCCGGTTAGTCCTTTTATAATCGGTATGTATCACGATCTTTGTAAAATCGACACTTACCGAGAGGAGTACGATCATTATATCGAGGCGGACGACGGGACACGTTTCCCGAAAGGAGATCCTCATTTCGTATGGGACGACGCCGGGGTTATTATTCCGGGACACGCCGAAAAGAGTTTGATCTATATATTACAATGGATCCCGTTAACCTCTCAAGAGATCGCTTGTATTCGGTGGCACATGGGAGCCTTTGAGAAAGATCCTAAAATGTGGGAGTATTACGGACGCGCGATCGAGCAAGACTCCGCCGTTCTGTATACGCATACCGCCGACATGGTGGCGAGCCGTGTCAAAGGAATTTGATCCGGAGAAAGAGTCGGATCATTCTAAAGGGAGTATCGTCGTAGAGGTTAAATGTGTAGGAGCTGACGAGGCGCTCGCCAAGATCCGAAAAGCGTTAGATCTCGCGGTCGAGCTTGACGAGATATTAAGGAGGCACTCATGAAAAAAATTTTAATCGGAGTTTCATTATTTATCTTGTTTCCGATTGTTGTCTTATTCGGTCTTGGAGTCTTGGCGGTTGGATCCGCGTCCGAGTTCATGGACGACTCTTATCGTTGGGGAGGGCGCGGAAATGAATAAAAGACAATCAAAAAAGATCAAAGAAAGAAATACTTTATTTCATTTCGCGAGAGTGTCCTCTTACCGTGAGTATAGGTTGAAATGTCGTAAGAAGTGGGCGAAACGCGATCATAAAGATAAGAGTTTCGTTAGGTTCAGAAATTATAATAAAGCGGTAAAACGCTCCAACCGATCGGGGGTGTAAACGTGGGACGAGCAGAAAAGCGACGTCTCGAGCGTCAAAATAGGATCCTCGATAAAAAGGAGGGTAAGATTACACTCTCCCGAAAAGATATCGCAAAGCTAAAAGAGGAGATCACACACGACACCTCAGCATATAGCACCGAGGCGCTTATGAGTTGTTTCGCCTTGGCGCTCCGACTCCTTTATGGTTTTGGATTTAAGAGGATTAACCGGACGCTTGGTAAAATCGATCAGCTTATGGAGGCGATCCTCGACGATACGAAAACGATCGAAGATTATAAAAAGCAACTCGAGGACGAGACGGGTATTATTATCAAATGCGAAGATTAGGAGGTTTAATGTATTGGAAGATCTTAAGCACAACGGCGAGGGTTATAAGGATCCGACCGCCTACAATGCAATAAAGAAAGCCGATAAAGAGAGCGAGCGTTTCCATAAGCTCCTCGCGCATATTTTCTATATATGCGATCTTGCCGGTTTTCATATAGAGGGACATATCACTCTTGTAGATACGACAACCGGTAAAGTATGGAGGTAACAAACAATGATATTTTTTAGAAAAAGAAAAGAGATTAAGGCTTTAAATATGGAGATATCCGTCTTAAGAGCTCGACTTACTCGTTATGAGGCTGAGGCGATCTCCAATCCGGGAAACGTCGGAGTTATAGTCCCAATAATGGCTCATACGACCACGGACGCAGACGTCCCGGAGGAATTTACCAAACAGAGATTAAAAGAGATCATTGTCGATTGTATCGACGACTCGATCGAGTATGATTTTCAAAGAAAAGGATCCGGCTACATAGACGCCCGGGCGAGACTCAGAGTATTAGTAAGGAGGCGCGAATAATGCAATACATTATTTTAGACAATCAAAAGCGCGCGACTCATGACTTTAAGGACGGCGTCGGCGCTAAGACTTGGGACGAGGTTAAGGATTTCGATAATATAGGTCTCATAGTACCAAAGCCGATTATTATACTCGATTTCGATACCAAAGAGGACGCCGAGATCATGCTTAAGATCGTGGACGATCTCGAGATTAAATGTAAGGTAATGCAGACTAACCGAGGTTATCATTTTTGGTTTAAGTCTGAGGATCCTTGGAAGTGTTTCAAAAAGACTCGTCTCGCTTGCGGTATCTTCTCGGATTGCAAGTCTCATTCTAAAAACGCTTATGTCAAGATCAAGAGCGACGGAGTTATGAGACCATGGATCCGGAGATGTAAGGCGGAGGAGATCGAGCCGGTTCCGGCGTTCCTTAGACCGGTCGGATCCCCGACGGACAAGTTTAGTTTTAAGGGAATGAAAGACGGAGACGGACGAAATCAAGAGCTTTTTAATTATATCGTTTATCTCCAATCCAAAGGATTTAAGAAACAAGCCGTCCTCGATACTATTCGAGTGATTAACGAGTGTGTTTTCGCCGATCCATTATCCGACGCCGAGATCGCTACAATCTGCCGGGACGACGCTTTTAAGAGCGACGAGGAAATGGATAAGCAGATCGCCGAGGCTAAAGTCGGTAAATTCTCACATAGCGAGTTCGGGGACGCCTTAATCGAGGAGTATCGTATCATTACGGTAGGCGCTCAGATCTACATATATGAGGACGGTTACTATCAGCAAGACGAGCGTATTATCGAAAACAAAATGATCGAAATGTGGAAAGACATTAAGCAACAACAACGCGCCGAGGTCTTGGCTTATATCCGGATCAAGACGCACGTTCCCCGGGAAAAATTAAAGATCGATCCTTATATCGTCAATTTACAGAATACGAGGCTAAATCTTAGAACGGGTAACTTACTCCCATTCGATCCGGAGGCGATCGAGTTCGCCCGTGTGCCGGTTACATACGATCCAACGGCTTACAATGCCGATCTTGATAAAATGCTTAACCGTGTCTTTTGCGGGGATCGCGAGGTTATCGATCTTTTCGGCGAAATGGTGGGATATTGCTTACTTAAAAATTTATCTTATCAAAAAGGTTTCATGTTCTACGGATCCGGATCCAACGGAAAGTCGACGATCCTCGATCTGATAAAGAAGTTCCTCGGCTACCGGAATATTTCGAGTATAGAGCTCGATAAGCTGACGGCGACGTTCAACACGGCGGAGCTCGAGAATAAGCTCGCTAATATCGGCGACGACGTGAACGATATCCCTCTTAAGGACACCGGCACACTTAAAAAGCTCTTTTCCGGAGAGAGTCTCCAAGTCCAACGTAAAGGAGAGCGACCTTTTGATTTCGCCTCTTACGCGACGCCGATCTTTTCGTGTAACTCGATCCCGAGATCTTATGATAAGACGGAGGGACTTTATCGTCGTTGGATTTTCATTCCGTTTACGGCTAAATTCCGGACAACCGACGAGGATTACGATCCGTTAATCAAAGACAAGATCATGACGGACAACGCCCTCTCGTATCTGCTTAATATCGCCGTCGAGGGGATCAATCGGTTAATGACGAATAAGTGTTTCACGGAGTCGGAGTCTGTTCGTAAGGTATTCGAGGACTACACGGTGGATAACTCGACCGTCTTATCTTGGATCGCAGATAAAGAGATCCCGGAGGACTATTTCCTCGAGAAATGCACCGACGAGTTATATTTTGAGTTTGCGACTTGGTGTAAAGACTCCGGGATCCGACAAGTGACCGGGAAAAAAGGATTTTACAGAGAAGTTTCGGCGAAATACGATTTCGACGATTTCCGCCCTCAAAAAAGAGTTAACGGTAAAATAAAACGCTATTTTATGCAGAAGATCGACGACTAATGGTGTCACAAAAACTGTCACAAAAACTAAGGCGTCACAAAAAGTAAAATATCGAAATATGATAAAAAATTTTTTTATTTTTTCTTGAAGTTAAAAACGTCACAAAATAAAATTTTTCTGTGACATTCTGTGACAGTTTTTGTGACACCTTAAACCCTTACGAAATGCGGGGTTGAGGGTTGTTGTAACATAATCTCTTCTATTTTTACTTATTTCTAAGAAAGAAAATAATAATAGAGTAAGTAGAGGGTATTTTGTTACAGTAGATAATTATATATAAGAAATAGCGAAATTTTTTAGTTTTTGTGACACTAGAAAAAATATTTAGAAAAAAATTTTTTTGAGGAGGAAATAATGGGCGGATCGAGAGCAGAACGACAAAAAAAATCTGATTATCTAAACGGCTACTATTGGACGTTAGAGTCGATCAAATTAACGAAAGAAAAAATAACTCTCAGAGAAAGCAAGCTCTACGGGACAAAGTCTCCGATTATTTCCGATATGCCAAGAGGAGGAAAAGGGAAAGACCTCATAGATAAGATAGAGGAAAAAGACGAGGCGATCGCAGAGCTTAGCCGGAGGCTCAAACGTGCCGAGAGTAAAAAGCTCGAGATTGAGGAGGCTATCCGGGCGACCGGTAATGAGCGCTATGTTATGTTATTGGAGCTTACCTGTATAGATAACCTCTCTCTTACTGACGTAGCCGATAAGATGAACCTCAGCTATTCGAGGATCACGAAACTACACGGTCTCGCTCTCGATACCCTCAAGATCCCAAAGAAAGCAAATAATAGCAATAACGAGAAAAAGCGAGCAATCGAGAGCAAATGACAGTAAAACTAAGGAAAGCGGTACTTATATCTTTGTGGTAATCTAATACCGTGGAATTGAGTAAGTGATTACTTGATTACCTCCTTACACTAGGGAGTCGGGAAACCGGCTCCTTTTTGTGTACCATGAAAGGAGGGGGTATTATGCTCCTTAAAATGTGCGCCCGTTGTAAGGCTCCGGTCTTATACCCGGCGGTCTATTGTCCCAAGTGTCAAGAGATCACGGATAAGATAAAGGAGGAACGTACCAAGACCACTAATAAAAAGGCTAACAGAAAGTATGATAAGTATAGCCGGAATAAACAATCGGATAAGTTCTATCACTCTCCGGAGTGGCGAGCTCTATCGGCTAAGGTCATGCAAGACAACGGCTATCGTTGTAAGGATTGCGGATCGATAGCGACTCAAGTACATCATGAGGTCGAGATAGATACTCCACTCGGTTGGGATCTACGCTTTGACTATGATAACCTCGTTTGTTTGTGTGACAAGTGTCATAACAAGAGACATAAGCGTTTCGGTTATCAGTCTACGACGTCGTAGGAGGCGATTTAAGGCACTTTGTTTTTAGACGCACGATTGGGCGTTGACGTTCGTATCGTTCAACCTCGAGGACGCTGGAGGGGTAGGGGTGGGTAATATTCTACGAGCCTCTACGGGAACAC
>JAQVCX010000179.1 GCA_028689545.1 Parabacteroides sp. | reverse complement strand
GGACGGGACGCGGGTTACGACCACTGAGCCGAACCTGTTCGGGAAGATATCTGTGGTGTATGCCGAACAGGCGCTTCCGGAGTGGGAGGATATCGCGTCCGCCCTTGATGCCGTGGAAATGCGTATTTCCCGCCTTTTTGACACGAATGATTATTCTTCAGAGCCTATATTAAAGAGCTATGGGGCTACCAGCCTGCCGAGCAAAAACACCGTAGGGAAACAGATAGAGTTCGACGTAAAAGTTGATCCGGATACGGGTAAAGAGTATCATGGCGATGCCGAATACCTTACCTGGCAGCAATCCGTTGAGTCTATCAAGCTGGAGCTTGACACGAATATCAATGAGGTATTTTCCGGCACTTCCACTCCTAACCTATCTTTCGAGAACCTTAAGAGCGTTGGCAATATCACCGGCATCGGCATGAAGTTCATGTTTATGGACGCTTTCATCAAGGCGAAGGAAAAGATGGAAATATTCGAACCAGCCGTTCAACGCGCCGCTCATGTTGTCATAGCCGGTATAACGAATATATGTCAACCAGCCATGGCCGGCCAGTTCGAGGAGAACGACGTTGAAATCACCTTCGGCTCCGTTCTTCCTGACGACCTCCGCGAGGAGATGGAGGTATTGCAGATCGCCAACGGCAACAAGCCCATCAACGCCCGCCGGACCGTTACCGCTCGATCTCGCTTTACCAAGGATGTGGACGAGGAAATGAGCCTGATGGAGTCCGAGGATAAAGCGGAAGCGGAAAGCAAGAATCCACTCGGTAGTACCCTTATGCAGTAAGCCATGCCAGAACTGTCTTTTTATGAGCGTCAGCATATACAAAAGATCCTGGCCCAGCAGGGAGCGATAGGTAATATCTACAACGCCTTTGCCCGTGAGATCTCCGGGTATCTGCGTAAGTGGACGGATACAGGCAAGCCGAACGTCTGGGTGCGCAACGCAACCATAGAGAAGGGTATAGACAAGGCGTTGCTCGACCTGCAAACCGATCTATTGAACAACCTGTCCGATTTCGGTATGGATGCCTGGAAACGTAGCCAGGCGAAGAACGACGATATCGTGAAACAGTACATCCGGGGGATGAGTATATCTTCGGTAGCCAAAAAAGGTCTGTTTTACCGGGACCTGGAAGCGCTGAAAGCGATACAAAGCCGGATCGATGGAGGTATGAACCTATCCGACAAGGTCTGGAAGATAGTAGAGGGGACGAAGGCGCAAGTGGAGCTGTATTTGGGTAGCGGTCTATCCGTTGGTCGTCCTGCCGGTGGTATCAGCCAGGATATGCGTCAGCTGCTCCACGATCCGGATAAACGCTTTCGCCGGGTACGTGGTAAGAACGGCAAGATCAAGTTGTCGAAACCGATGGCCGATTACCATCCTGGCCAGGGCGTATATCGAAGTAGTTATATGAACGCTTTACGCCTCTCCTCCACCGAAACGAATATCAACTACCGGCAAGCGGATCACGACCGATGGCAGAAGATGGACTTTGTCTTAGGTATAGAGATAAAACGCTCTGCCAACAACAAAGGACCCTGCAAGGTGTGCGACGCGATGGCCGGTAAGTATCCTAAAGATTTCGTGTTTACGGGCTTTCATCCCTTTTGCATATGCTTCGCCGTGCCGTTGATGATGGATCATGAAGAGTTTGCGGATTACTTGCTGGATGACACCATACCTTCGGGTAAGATTGTCCATCGTATACCAGATATGGCTAAAAGGTTTATTTCCGACCATTACGAAATGCTGAGGAATACGTATGTGGTAAGGAATAATGATAGTTTCTTTTCAGAGAACAAGCCTGTTTATAGCAAAGAGAGGTTTAAAGAGATAAAGGAGAAAGCATCTTCGTTAAAACAATCAGTAATTCATAACAAAGGATTATCTAATGATATAATGATAACTGGACGTGGTATAAAAGAGTGGTTAAATCAACCCCATAAGCACTACCAGCAAAAGAATGAGATGTTGCTTGACATATCATCTGTTGTAGAAAAGGCTCAATATGTAGGCTACGGAAATGATAAGCATGGAAGTAATGCTATCATTCATCTGCTTGAAACAAAAGTCGAAGGAGATGAGTCTTGGATTATTGTTAAGGAGCAAGCCGATGGGAGTACGACTTTATACAGCATTTCTGACAGTGAAAACATTCTGAAGATATTAAAAGAAAAAGGCAATTTATAAGTAGCCCCGCGAAACTACAATCCGCGACTTGCTTATAAGCTGCCTTTCCTTTCTGCAAAAATACAAATATTATTCTATAAAATATGATTTCGGGAATAAATATTCATCTGATTATATTTTAAACAGAAAACATTAACGAGTATGACAATTTTACAATTAATCATTGCGGCATGTATTGCGAAAGGTGTGCCCGAAAAGTATGCCGAACGCATTCAAAAGACGTTCAAAATCGAAAAGGCCGAGGGGCTGGAGACTTTCGTCGACCTGTTTAAGGATAATATCCTTCCGGCCATAACGGAGGCTGAGCAAGCCGCCCAAACAGCGGCTCAAGCCGCAGCTGTAGCCGAGTACGAGAAGACGCATGGTCTGAAAGACGGCAAGCCGGTTCAAACGCCTCCCGATCTGAACACCCCTCCGGCCGTAGACCTTACAAAGCTATCTCCGGAATTGCAGGCTTTGTTTACTACGCAGCAAAAGCAATTAGGGGATCTTACCACGTTGGTCACCGGTATGGTCACATCCCAGCAAAGAAATCAGAAGCTAGACCTTGTTCGTTCTAAATTGAAAGGTAAGATTGATGATGATTTTCTGGAAGATTACGCTACACGGGTGAACCTTGACGCTGAGAATTTAGACACCGAGGTTGACGCGAAGGTAAAAGAGTTCGGCATCATGAAGCAAAAGTTTATCGGAAAGGCCGTTGCTGATGGTAATTACATTCCTGCTTCAGGAGGTGTCTCCGATACTGAGTTCGATGGATTCTTAGGAGCTACCAAGGATGAAACCCCGGCATTCAAGGGTAGAGAGTTATAATCATTTAAAGATTAAGTATGGACAATTACAAGACAAAAAAAGAGTACCAGTACATGCCCTTTATCGTAAGGGAACTGGAGGACAAAGCCGGTGGCGGCTCTATCGCCATGGCAGAGCTTGATAAATCAGTATCTGATTGCGTGGCTCCTGGCTTCTTCGTCGGGCGTGACGCGAATGGTTTGTATCATCTATTGGTGGCGGCCGTCTTGGTAGCGGACGCGGCCGTGGACGCTAAGACCTATCAGG
>JAQVCX010000178.1 GCA_028689545.1 Parabacteroides sp. | reverse complement strand
ATATTATAGGTATAGCCGGGCTCCGCCTCGTGGAAGGAGGCGCGGATGATACACTGGTTTCCGATCCGTATCGGTTTGAAATAATTCTTCTCCCATTCCTCGTTCCAGTCCTTGCTTGCGACCCGTTCGGCGGTATAATCGATCCGGGTGTTCTCCAGCGGGAAGTCGGCCAGTTTCTCCTCCAAGGTCTTTTTGTCGTATAAGGCCTCGGATATATATCCCAGCAACCCTTTCTCGCTTTCCGCGAAGCTCTCGAAGCCGATCTCCCCCAACTCGGCGGCCAGCACGTCGTTGATAATCTCTTTCTCGATAGGAGAGGCGTATGTGAAACTAAGTTCGTAGTAGTCCATGTCGTATAATATAGTTGATTTTATCCAGTACTTGCTTTCCAAAATGCGTATATATCTACAAATGTAGTTACATTTTATGAAATACGATACAATATATACCCAAAATAATTTATATCGCGGGTAAAAGCGGTATTGTTTCATTTTGTCTTGCTGATGAATGATGGGTGTTACTTATTGGCTTTGCAGCCAATCGGAGTGTTACTTTTGGCTTGACCCAAAAGTAACCAAAAGGTCAAGGCTTAACCGGCCGGGCTACTTCGAGACCTACGTTCGCTGTCGCATCCCAAACTCGCTGCGCTCAAACAGGGATGCTCCTGTCGCTCGCTCCGGTCTCTTCGCTTTACGCCCGTCCGCTTAGGCCGGAAGGAGAGCCGTTCCGTCTCTTTGGGGAGGGGATAGCTTTTTCCTGAAGGGGGGGACTTATTGGCCGGGGTTCGCTAAAAGAAATATATAAGATAAATCTTTGTTTATAAGAGAATATCGTATACATTTGCATACAATATAAAAACGAGACCTTTATGAATAATAAGAAAAATGAGACCAAGACTATGCCGGTCTTTCAAAGAATATTGGAAGATAAGCGAATTATCCGAGAATGTATCCAAAAGGGGGGGGATGTGAAGAAAATAGCCGAACAACGTGGTATCAAGTTCGCTACTCCCTTATGATATAGTAGAGGAAGGTGATTGGAATTATTCATTCACGACTAAGCATGGCATTGTTTATCATGCTTATTTTATAGATTTTTCTATTTACCATCCTTCGTTTAATAATGTCTATACTTTTAATATAGAGCCGGAGTCGGATAGACCTCATCCGATAGATAATCGTATAGCGATGACCATAGTCTCGTTATTACGGATATTCTTCTCAAGGAACGATCGTGCAATGATAATGGTTTGTGATAATTTAGATGGCAAGGAGGAAAAGCGCCGATTGTTGTTCTCTAAATGGTATTCTACTTATAATGATGGAAGCATCATAAAATACGATGCTTCCACCCAGATAGATGATTACCAGCTTTATGTTTCTATTTATCTGAATAGGTGTAATTTAGAACGTAATGTTTTAGTTCAAGCCTTCTATGAATTAGTAAAGAATAATTTATATCCAATAGATGAATGACGACTGTTTGGGGTGGAGGCATAGTATGTTTTCATAAGGGTTCGTATTCTTTCTCCACATCGAAGCAGGGGCAGGCTTTCTTGATATTGGGGCTTGACCCGTATGCCGTCGCCGGAGAAGGCGGGTGAAGGAAACAAATTCTGACAGATAACTTTCGTTTATTTGCGGGAATGATGAATAAAGATTATATTTGGCTCAATAAATAGATTGTTTTATATGAAGACAAAAGCCGAATATATACGTTTGTTGCAAAATTATATGCTGGAGAATGCTTCCAAATATGGTATATCCCGTATGGGAATATTCGGTTCTGTGGCTCGTGGCGAGAATACAGAGAATAGCGATGTGGATATATATGTAGAGGGAGAGCTTCATGGATTTTTTGCCTTATCCGGAATAAAGTCGGATTTGGAGGAGCTATTGGAGTGCCCGGTAGATATTGTCCGTTTGCGAGAAAAAATGGATCAGTTTTTCAAGAACCGTATACTAAAGGAGGGAATTTATGTTTGAGCGATTGGTTGCTTATCATATTTTGGAATTACTAAAGAGATCGTTGGAGGAAATAGTTCAACGATGCGAAAATATCCAGGATGCTGACGACTTTCTTTCTTCGAATGAGGGAGTGATCTTGTTGGACAGTATCTGTATGAAGTTGTCTGCGGTGGGCGAGGGTGTAAAGAATTTGGATAAGATAACCCATCGAGAACTTCTTTCTAATTATCCTGATATACCTTGGAGAAATGTGATGGGAGTTCGGGATATCATAGTTCATCACTATTTTGATGTCGATGCTGGGGAGATACATCGTATCTGTAAGAAGGATGTTCCTCCCCTTTTAGAAACAATTAATAAGATGCTTCAAGATCTTTTATAGCTCCGCATATTCTTTCTCCGCATCGAAGCAGGGGCAGGCTTTCTTGATATGGGGGCTTAGCTGGTAGTGGCCTAGGATGCGTGTTTGGGGGTAGTCGCGGCGTAGTTGGCGGAGGAGGTCCATGAGGGCGCAGCGCTGGGCGTAGGTTCGGGTGTCGGAGGGAAGGCCTCGCTCATCTAGTCCGCCCTCGTAGCAGATACCTAGGCTGTGGTCGTTCCAGCCCGAGGCGTGTGCTCCGATTTGGTTCTCCGGGCGGCAGCGGTGCAGTTCGCCGTCGCGGGTGATGTAGTAGTGGTAGCCGATGTCGGCGAATCCACGGGTTTTGTGGGCTTCCCGAAGGGCTTCGACGGGGAAATCGCGATCGTAGCGGGTGGCGGTACAATGGATTACGAGGAGGGTTACCTCTCGGTAATTTTGATAGAAGCAGTATTGTTTCATTTTTGTATTATTTATAAATGATGGGTGTTACTTATTGGCTTTGCAGCCAATCGGAGTGTTACTTTTGGCTTGACCCAAAAGTAACCAAAAGGTCAAGGCTTAACCGTCCGGGCTACTCAGAGACCTTCACTCGCTGTCGCATCCCAAACTCGCTGCGCTCAAACAGGGATGCTCCGGGCGCTCGCTCCGGTCTCTTCGCTTTACGCCCGTCCGCTTAGGCCGGAAAGAGAGCCGTTCCGTCTCTTTTAGGAGGGGATCGCCTTTTCCTGGAGGGGCGGACTTATCGTCCGAGGTTCGCTACAGTAAATGGCAAGCTTGCATGCCGAGGGGATCGCCTTTTCCTAGAGGGGCGGACTTATCGTCCGGGGTTCGCTACAGTAAATGACACGCTTGCATGCCGAGGGCTCCCGCGATGGCGGTGGCTACGGTGATGATCACTTTCAATACAATGCTCCAAACATTCCTCTTGGAAGTCTCGGGAGAGGGGTAAGTTTCTCTTTTCATTCTACGTTTGCTCTTATTGATTTATGATTTATGAATTATGAAACAAGGCTA
>JAQVCX010000008.1 GCA_028689545.1 Parabacteroides sp. | reverse complement strand
TTCAGTAACCGATGTCGAATCATGGAGAAAATCAGATTTTAACAGCACTTTTGCCATAAGAAAACGTATGATGACAAATCGTGAGTATGCACGAGTTTCCTAGCACAACAAATTGTACAGCCTATTTCTTGATATTATATCCCAAGGAAGTAGCCAAATATGTATTACCAACCTCATCTTGGGATCCACTTCCCGGCTCCGGCGCATAGATAGATCCATTCGGTAATTCATCTCCGGGCAAATAAATAGAATAGCCTAAACGGGGATCCCTATCCTCATATTGCGTTTCGTTCGAAAAACCACTCCCCTCTTCATGAATCATCTTGCCATTAGTCATTCGATAGGCATCAAAAATCGCTTTTGTCGGGACAAAAGTTGGGCCTTGCTTTTTTAAACTAAAAGGTGCCAAAAACTTAAATACGTCATTAGAGCAAACATCCTTTATTTGTTGTTTATCCAATATAACCTCTTTATTGTTTTCTGCGATATAAGTAAATAAGTCTTTATAAGACTCATATAAATCATATTTATTTAAATCAATCACCGCCTTTGACGCAATCGCAGCATCCTTCCATTTTGATTGATACAAATATCCCCTAGCGCTCAATGCTAACGCTGCACCTTTTGTTACCTGACCAACCATCTCTGATGATACAGGAAGTATAGAAGCTGTTTCTGAAAGTTCTTTATTAATAAAATTCCATATTTCTTCCGTACTATTCCTTTTCACATCTTTTCCTTCTTGAATACTTTCTATGGTCTTTTCAACTAACGGTACATCTCCATATAGCATCACTAACTGCATATATAGATAAGCACGAATCACCCTTACCTCCGCACTCAATATATCCAACTTTTGCCGATCTTTAACTGGTATACGAGTAACATTCTCTAAGAAATAATTTACAGCCCGAATACCTTTATAAGAATCAGACCATACAGTCTGGACAAACTCCATATTTGAATCGTATTCCCCTCTCTCCATTGAGGCATAGTCCGAGAACTGTGTGTTTGCATGTAAAATATCAGTCATTCCGTCAAAAACAAAAATCCGGGTACCATTTAAATAATTATAAATAGCATTTGCCGCATAAGCCGCATCTTGCTCGTTTTTCCAATACACCTCAGAAGATATGCGATCGGAAGGTAAAGTTTCCAAAATATCCTCACATGAAGAAAACAATATCACGAACATTACTAATAAACAACGGCTGATTTTACCAATATATGTTTTCATAATCTTATACTGTTTAGAATTCAAGATTTAAACCTAATGAATATACCGAACTCTGTGGATAATAATTCGCCCGCCCGGAAGGAAACTCCGGATCCAGATTCCACTCATTCAAGGCAGAGAATGTCAATAAATTTGTTGCTGTGACTGAAACCTTTGCCCTCTGTATAAAAACCTTCCGGGTTAAGCCTACCGGTAAGGTATAAGATAATTGAAGAGTCTTCAAACGAAGGTAAGAACCATCAAAAATTACCCGATCCGAAGATTGCACATTTCTTAGATCAAATTTAACAGGTCTGGGAAACCTAGCGTCTGTATGCTCTGGTGTCCAAACATTATTGGCATAAATCTCATGCGTAAACCCTTCCTGATTACCCATTTCCGATAATGCTCCGGATAAACGAACATCAACATCAGCGGCTCCTTGCCATTGCATAAACAACTCAAAACCTTTGTAAGAGATAGCTCCATTCAAGCCAAATGTATACTTAGGAAACGTATTTCCTAAATAAGTCATATCCTCCGGCGTAATCTTTCCATCATTATTTAAATCAACATATTTGATATCTCCCGGTTTCGTATTAGCAAAAAGTGTCGGATAACTGTTTACTTCCTCTTGCGCCTGAAACAAGCCATCCGTAATATATCCCCAATGAGAATCAATCGGTAAACCTTCGGATCGAATCGTCATCGGATCAGTGGATAAAGTCGTTTTATAGGGTCCACTCCCTGCCAAATCCGTAATCTTATTCTTGTTATACGAAAAATTAGCAGAAATATTATAATTAAAATCCTTAAATGAATCACGCCAAGAGACCATCAACTCTATTCCTCTGTTCAAGACAGATCCGGCATTTTGTAAAGGAGCTTCCAGACCAATTACACCAGGAATTGGTAAAGTCAATAAGATCCCATCCGTCATTTTATTGTAATAGTCGAAAGTTAAACTCATACGACTATCAAGCAGATAAGCGTCCAAACCGATATCTGTCTGAGTTGTAGTTTCCCATGTTAAGTCCGGATTTGACATCTTCTTTTGTATATATCCGGGTTTTATCTCATTATTATATGTATAATCCGATGATACTAGCGCAGGATAGAATTCATATAAAGGAATAGCTTGATTTCCGGTCTGTCCCCATGAGGCTCTAATCTTCAAATCATTGATAAACCAACGTTCCTTATTCCAAAAATTTTCCTGAGAGATACGCCATGCAGCCGAGGCTGAAGGAAAGAACGCATATACGCCCGATCCCGTGAAACGGGAGGAACCATCCCAACGTCCATTTACTTCCAACAAATAGCGATCATTATAATCGTAATTTATTCGCCTGAAAAAACTACGTAATCCCCATTTATGATCGTATCCCGTAATCTTTCGATTGTCTTCTCCCCCCATATCGATCGATTCCATCTCATTACTGTAGAAATATTCCTTGTAACCTTCTAAATAATTACTTTTATTTATAATCTGAGAATATCCGGCTAAAACGTTTACATCATGATTTTTCCAAGTTTTATAGAAATTAAGGAGGCCGGTAAAAGTTTGTTCATTCATATTTTTACGGATCTCTTTCAACGAATTCTTATCAACATCCTTCTTCACGATACTATTATCATAATAATCTAAAATCTTATAGGCATTGGAAAACTCTTTTTGCACATCATTGGTGACTTTAGCGGAATACTATGCTGTGGCTTTTAAATAGTCAGTAATGTCTACATCCATTTTTAAATTGCCAACAAAATAATACTGCCTTAACTTTGATTGTCCTGCGATATCATTCAGTATCATCGGATTATTTCCTTGAGGACTCACACCATAAGTTCGATCTGGATATTGAGGGACTGCCCACTGAGAACCATGATAGATGTAATTAACCACATTTGCAATAGGAGCTTCCGAATAGTTATACCTAAAATCGGCATCTGCGGCAAAAGAAAATATCTTTTTTTTGAAATCCGTATTAATTCGCATGCTCGTCACCTCATTATCATATGAGGAGAGTACCCCTTCCTCATTCTTATGCCTAAGGCTCAACAAGCCCTTAAATGTATCAGACCCGCCACTAATAGAGACACTATTATCCAACAAAGGAGCCGTATGATACATCTCATCCATATATACATTAGGTAAAGGATATTTTAATCGGTCTGTAGCATTCACATACTCTTGGATATAATCTTCCGTATATTTAGGTTTAGCTCCAGAATTTTCATAAGCCATATTCTGATACCGCAAATAATCTTCTAATCCCATATGTTTCGGTTTATTCCGAGGACTAACCAAAGAGAAAAAGCCATTATACTTAACACTAATTTCACCAGACTTAGCACGTTTGGTTGTCACGAGAATTACACCATTCGCAGCTCTGGATCCATAAATTGCCGCAGAAGCCGCATCTTTCAATATAGATATGGACTCAATATCATTCGCATTGATATCATCAAAACGCTGCTCCACTCCATCGACTAAGACCAAAGGGTCATTAGAACCAATTATCACATTATCTTTTGTCGTAGTTAATGTAGTTACACCCCGGACACGCACTGTTGCCGTAGAACGCCCCGGAGTTCCTCCCGCATCCGTTATTGTTAATCCAGGAGACAATCCTTGTAAAGCTTGTTGAGTATTCGATGTCGGACGAACTGTCAATTCTTCACTTTTTAATTGAGCAACAGCGCTAGTTGTACTTACCTTTTTTTGGACACCATACCCCACAACTATCACCTCTTCCAGATTTTTGAGATCATCCACCAATTTCACGGAATAATTGGATTGGTTATCAACCTGCAATTCCTTAGGTCTATATCCTATATAGGAAACAACTAATATAGCATCTGTTTGTACTTCTAGATTAAAATTCCCATCAATATCCGTAATAGTACCATTGCTTGTTCCTTTCTCCACTACATTAGCACCTATTATCGATTCTCCTTTACTATCCAGAACAGTACCCGTAATTTTCCTTTTTGTCCGATTTTGTCGTATTTCTTTCACAGACAGTATCACATCTGAACCCGTAACTTTATAATGTATATTAGAATTTTTGAATATCAAGTCTAAAGTTTCCGTTATATCTTTACTACTTACATCCACAGAAACAGCTTGAGTAATATCTACTAACTTACTATTATAAAAGAAATGAAATCCTGACTGGTTTTCTATTTTCTCCAATACTCGTTCTATCGACTCATTTGCCACTTTCAAAGTTAAAACTGAGTTTTGAGCTTTTGAGATAGTCGCAAAAGATGTCCATATAGACAAACAGATCAAAGACAAGGCTAACTTCATAATTCTTGGTATTTTAAATAACGACTTGATAAAAGATGTTTTATCTCCATCAAGTTGGAAATATAAATTATTCATCATACTTTTGTAATTGATTTAAGATTAAAAAATAAATTTCTTAGTCGGTTTAAAGACCTTCTATCGGATTGTTTCATACGGGAAGATGCTGGTAACATTTTTCCGTATGTTTTGTTAGATAGACACGGTCTGTTCTTCTTGTTCTTCTTATCCCATAGGCTATACTATTTAGTTGTTATACATTTTTATTTATTTTCCCTTCCAAAGTATCACCCGGCTACGATTGGTACCTTTGCTGTCATCTGTCTTTATCTCTTCTATACGATAATCGATATTTGAAGAGATTCTCAAATAATCTAGTGTCTGGGATAGCAACCTATTATCTAAAATACCGGTTAAACAATAGCTTTTAATCTCTGCGTCCTGAATTACAAATTCAACATTATAGTAATATGACAATTTTTTCAGAGCCTCGGGTAAAGGAGTATCCTTGAACATAAGTTTGCCATCCATCCATGCGGTTTCATACAGCGTGTTTGTTCTCATCACAGAAATTTCCCCTTCATCCAAGTCGCAAATCGCTTTTTCAGAGGGGAGTAATGTCCTATAACTCATGTTTCCTGATTTATTCTTCACCTCGAGATTTACGGAGCCTGTCACTAAAGTTGTCGAGATTATATTCTCATCCTCATAAGCTTGTATATTAAATTCCGTGCCTAAAACTCTAACCCTATACTGATCTCCTGAAGTACTGACAATAAAAGGTTGTTTTTCGTTGTGAGTGACTTTAAAATAGGCTTCTCCCGATAAACATACTTTTCTTTCCTTTTGATCATAGGACATCGGATAGGATAACACACTACCCGAATTTAGATAAACAACAGTACCATCCGGTAAATTAAAGCGCGTACGGACTCCCGCATTTGCTTGAAGTGTTATAATTTGAGGATCTCCAAATTCAGAATCAACCTTTATATGGGAAAATAAGGTTGATAGCCCGATGATAGCAATTATACAAGCCGCAGCCGCAGAGAACCTCTTCAACCAATATAAACGGGCCCGCTTCACTAATCGTTGTTCCAGCTTTTCATAGGCAATCAATGGATTTCGGTTAGCGATCCGTTCCATCGCATTATTCGCATAATATATGCGGGCGGTCTGTAATAAGATCCTCTCATTGTCTGCATCCGCATCCAACCAAGCCTCAATATAAGATTTTTCCTCGTTGGAAGCTGTGCCCTTTATATACCGTAAAAGCATCATGCCTTCCGGTTCTTGCAAATCAATATGTCTATTTTCCGTTTCCATTCTTATCCTTTTCTATAACTAAGACAATTCCACAAGAAAGCACCCTTAACTAAAAAGCTATTTTTTTTCAACTTTTTCATTTTAACCTTGAATATCCAAGATAAAATATACCTTTGCTTGCAGATAAGAAAGGATGAAAAAGGTGCTATGGATGATTCTTCTTTAATTGAACAAATACAACTAGGAAGCAAAGACGCTTTTAAACAGATGTTTATCAGATTTTATTCGCCGTTATGCGAATATGCTTCCCACTATGTTTCTGATGAGGATGCCGAAGAACTTGTTCAGGAACTAATGCTATTTATATGGGAAAACCGAAATTCCTTACTTGTAGAGATATCCCTGAAATCCTATCTTTTTATGGCTGTTAAGCATCGTTGCCTCAACGCAATCAAAAAGCAATTGTATCATGAGCGGGTACACAGCCTGATTTATGATAAGATCAAAGATCAATTCGAGAATCCTGATACCTATTTCGTAAACGAGCTTACAGAGAATATCACGAAAGCGATCGAAGAATTGCCGGAGAATTACCGGGAGACATTTAAACTTAGTAGATTCGGAGAGCGATCCAATCCTCAAATCGCAGAGGCCTTGGGGGTTTCTATCAAAACCGTGGAATACAGGATTACACAATCCTTGAAAATATTGCGGGTGAAGTTGAAGGATTATTTACCGTTTATCATGTTTTTATTCATATAAAAGAACCTGAACACTACGATTTCTATCCATAGTATTTTGGATTACTATTGATAGTAATCCAAAATACTATGGATAGAAAACGAGACTATCATGGCATCTGTCTTGAGAACTATACGATAAGACCCATAAGTGACACCGTAAGATTTACCCTTACACTTATCAGAAAACGTTGTCCATCCAATAAGCCAACTGCGACCATGCGCCGTCGCCGTCATTCGCCACAGGAGCGCCCGGGGTGCTACGTCCGTCCTTGATATATTTGCTCATCAAATCCTTCAGTTCTTTCACCACCTCCGGATGCTGGGCGCAGACATTCGTGGTCTCGCCCGGATCATCCGCCAAGTTGTATAACTGAAACTTGGGATAATCGCTCATCTTCGCCAGATCGTCTTGGGTAGGATAACTCCATCCGCCAGAGCCCGCTGCCAGTAAAAGCTTCCAATCACCCTTGCGAATCGTGAAATCACCATCGATGGAATGATGTACGGTGGCCTCGCGGATAACAGGTTGAGGTTTCTCGTTAAGCAACGCGGGAGACAGGTCGTAGCTATCCTCGCCCTCCTTGTCTGTCAGCCGCACGCCTGCCAGCGCGCTAAAGGTACGCATGAAATCCGTCAAGCAGATCGTCTGGTCTATCGCGTGATGCTTGATCTTGGCCGGCCAGCGAACCACGCAAGGCACCCGATGGCCTCCCTCATACAAATCAGCCTTATGCCCCCGGTAGATATAACTCGGATTATGGCCTTTCGGAAGCAATTCCTCATAACGGGCTTGCGGACTACAGCCATTATCCGTGGTAAACACAAGGATCGTATTCTCGCTGATCCCCGCTTTATCCAACGCCTCAGCCACACGCCCAACCATGGCATCGACCATCAGCACAAAGTCGCCATACGGGTTCAATCCCGATTTACCCTGAAACTCCTTTATCGGCAGAATCGGCGTATGCGGTGCCGGTAGCGGCAGATACAGGAAGAAAGGCTTATCCCCCTGTGCCTTTTGAGCGATAAAATCCTCCGCCCGCTTGATGAAGTTAGGCAAGGTCTGCTCATGATCGAAATCAGCCCCGGTAGGCCCTTCCCGCCAGAATCTCATGCCCGTATCGGATGTCACCCGGTCGGGCAGGGAAGTCGGCATCTCGTTCTCCACATACACATAGGGTGTCATATCCAAGGATCCCGCGATCCCATAGAAGTAATCGAAGCCTACGCTCGTGGGGCCATGGGTTATCGGCTTCGAGAAATCCACGCTATCCTTACCCGCCTCCACATTATTCCAGCTCCATCCTAAGTGCCACTTGCCGATACATCCCGTCTCGTAGCCCGCTTTCCTCAGCACGGAAGCCATCGTGGAGCGGCTCTCCGGGATCAACGCCGGGCTATATCCCCACAACACGCCCGATTTCAATTCCGAGCGCCAGTTGTACCTCCCCGTCAAGATTCCATACCTCGTAGGCGTGCTCACCGCCGAGCTGGAGTGGGCGTCCGTACAATAAGCTCCCTCCCGGGCCAACCGGTCTATGTTCGTCGTTTGTATCTTTGAAGAATCGTTCAAGAACGACACATCCCCATACCCCATATCATCGGCCAAGATAAACACGATGTTAGGAGCCTTCTCCTCCATCTTCGGCTGCGAGCCACAGGAGGTTAGGCAAGCCGCTCCCCCTATCGAGAGGAGCAGAGCCCTACTTTTATTGCATTTTATATCCATCATTCCTTACTTATATAGCTAGAGCATAGCTTTTCGGACAAAGATAAATTGTTTTCTTCATATTCATCGTTTTTTACAGGAATAGGTTCACCCTTGTGCTTCCAAATAATCGAAAGCACCGTTAGGCTTACCGATATAGGGTATGGCAATGATTGTTAATAATGTTAAATCAGCCAAAGTTCTATTAAACTATTTGGAGTGGACCTTGTCTATCTTTTCGTAATTGTAAACAATGTAATCAGTATAGTTATGAAATCAGGAAAGTACCTTTTGATGTTATTGATAATCCTTTTTTCGCCAATAGCTTTCGCGCAGCAAAGCGGTGTCAATGTTACCGGATCTGTCGTTGAGCAAGGCAGCGATACCCCTATAGAGCAAGCAACGGTACGTTTGCTGAACGTAAAAGACAGTGCCATGATACGAGGTGTAGTGAGTGCCCGTAATGGTAGTTTCACCTTGAAGAATGTAAAAAAAGGCAGTTATTTACTGCACGTCACATTCATCGGATATGATCCTTTGTACCAACCCTTGCAAATCACGGGGAAGAAAAATCCGGTAGACGTAGGTAAACTTGAGTTAAGCGACGGAGCGATCGAGTTGGGAGAAGCCGTAGTTATAGGTAAGGCACCCGAGGTTACCGTTCGTAACGACACCGTGGAATACAACGCCGATTCTTATAAAGTGACCGAAGGTTCCGTGCTGGAGGATTTATTGAAAAAGATGCCCGGTGTGGAGGTGGATAGCGAAGGAAAGATCACCGTCAACGGAAAAGAGGTGAAAAAGGTGATGGTAGACGGAAAGGAATTCTTCTCCGATGACCCAAAAGTGGCCTCCAAGAACCTTCCGGCCAAGATGATCGATAAATTACAGGTACTCGACAAGAAAAGCGATATGGCCCAAATGACCGGCTTCGACGATGGTGAGGAAGAGACCGTCATCAACCTGACCGTGAAACCCGGCATGAAGCAGGGTTGGTTTGGCAACGCGTATGGTGGATACGGAAGTAAAGACCGGTATGAAGGCAACGTCATGGTCAATCGTTTCGTGAATAATGACCAGATCACGTTCATGGGCGGGGCGAATAACACGAATAATATGGGCTTCTCCGACCTAGCCTCAACGATGTTCTCAGGTATGGGAGGCGGTGGAGGCCGACGAGGGGGTGGAGGCGCAGGTAGCGGCATTACCTCTTCCGGAAACGCGGGATTGAATTTCAGCAAGGAATTCACCCCGGCCTTTACCTTAGGGGGAAATACCCGTTATTCCCATTCCGACAATGACGCTCGCAGCAAGAGCGACCGGCAGAATATCCTTCCCGGAGATAGCTCCTCCTATGATAGTAGCGAGGCTACGAACCATACGAAAAGCGATAATTTTGGCGTAGACTTCCGTCTGGAATGGAAACCGGATACGATGACGCAACTTATCTTCCGCCCCAATTTCAGTTTCAGTCATAGTATGAACGATAATTTCAGCGACGCTACTACCATGAATAACGAACGAGACACGGTCAATACCAACAACTCTTCCAATTACTCGGAAAGTAACGGATACAACCTCAATGCCAGCATCGATTTCAGTCGTAAGCTGAATAACAAAGGACGAGTGTTCAGCGCCACCCTCTCCGGAGGCAACAGCGATTCGTACAGCGACGGCATGAACCGTTCGGACATCGTTTATTTCAACCAGACGGATGCCTTGAAAAACAGTCTTATCGACCAGCGTTCACGCTACGACAATACAGGCTTTAATTACCGGGCCTACGTATCGTGGGTGGAGCCTATCGGACACAATAATTTCATCCAAGCCACTTATAGCTTCAGCCAACGGAAACAAGAAGCCTTGAAGAACGTCTACAACCAAGACGCGGATGGTATATATAATGTATTGGATTCCGCCTACAGCCAAAGTTACCGCAATAACTTTATCAGCCAGCGAGCCAGCCTAAGCTTCAAAGCGCAACGAGCTAAATATAACTATACGATTGGACTAAACCTAGACCCATCGTATTCCAGCAGCGAGAACTTCGTAGGCGATACGACCCTGTCCAAGATAACCCGGAGGGTTACCAACCTCTCCCCCATGGCGCAATTCAACTATATGTTCGACAAACGCACGAATCTTCGTATCATGTACAATGGCCGTACCAGCCAACCGAGCATGACTCAATTACAACCGGTAGCGGATATCTCGGACCCGACGAATATCACGATCGGTAATCCGGACTTGAATCCCCGCTATACGAACAGCGTATTCATTCGCTTCCAGCAATTCACGCCAGAGAAGCAACGGGCCTTTATGATCATGGCAAACGGTAACTATATCATCAACGACATCGTAAGTTACACGTCGTACAACCAAGGGAGCGGCGTGAAGACCACTACATACAAGAACGTAAACGGCAACTACAACGGCAATATCCGTATGATGCTGAATACGCCCTTAAAGAATAAGAAATTCTCTATTAACACCATGACGATGGCCTCTTTCGCCAATAGCAACGGATATATCAACGAGGAGAAGAACACGAACCAGAATCTCATATTGTCCGAGCGTGCGGGTATCGACTTCCGCTCCTCTTATCTGGACTTAGGCGCAAACGGGAATATTCGTTACAATGCGACCAACAATTCCTTACAAAAGGAAAACAACCAAAATACATTCAATTACGGAGTAGGCGGTTACACGACCATCTATCTGCCCCTCGATTTCAAGATCGAGAGCGACGTGAACTGGTCTACCAACTCCGGCTATGGCGACGGATTCGAACAAAACGAGATCCTATGGAACGCCGCCGCCTCGAAATCCTTCCTGAAAAACAATCAAGGGACGCTTCGTTTCAAGATCTACGATATCTTGCAGCAACGCAGTAATATCTCCCGCTCTATTACAGCTAGTTATATACAAGACTCTGAATACAACACGCTAGGTAGTTATTTCATGGTACACTTCATCTATCGTTTTAGCGTCTTCAAGGGTGGAGCCAGCGCAAGCGACATGAAAGGACAGGGAAGAGGCGGACGAGGAGGTAGAGGCCCTATGGGTCCGCCTCCGGGAGGTAGATTCTAGCAAGACGAACAACGCTACCTTATCAAGTCCGGCCGAAACAAAAAAACGTACCGGACTGTTTTCAGTTAGGATAATATATAAAAAACTTAGGATAAAATAACGCTAACTAATACACTAACAGTGGATTTTCAATGATTGAAGATCCTATAACCGCGAGGCTCACAAAGTATTATTAACATTTAAGACTGATTATTTTTACCTTTTTTGTGTAAATATTAAACTAAAACACACGTTATTTGTTGTAATATTAAGAGAAAGATATTGATATGAGGAAGTCGACAATTTGGTTGCTTGCGGTAGTTATGGCTTTTGCCTTCGCCGGGTTATTATACCTACAGATAAACTATGTGAGCATTATACTTAAGACACGCAGCGAACAGTTCAACGAGACTGTCAAAAGAAGCCTGCGCCAAGTATCTAAAAATCTGGAATTGGATGAGACCCGAAAATACCTTGAGGATGACATCAACCGGGAAGAGACAAAATTCATGTATCAAAATACCCCAGATGCCCAGAGCCTAGGACAGGTGATCAATCACGAGAAATACCAATTACAGATCAAGGATTCTAATGGAACCGTTCAACAAATAGAGATGCAAAGTTTCAGCTCCCACAATTTCGAGCCACTCTCTACCTTGTCTAAACGGCAGTCTGCCAACAGCATCGTAAACACATCTAAAGATTTACAACAGACGCTAAAAAGACGTTACCTATATCAAGGCGTATTAATAGATGAGGTTATTTACAACATCTTATACACCGCAAACCTAAAGCCGATCGAGGAACGTGTGGATTTTAAAAAGCTGAACAATTACTTAAAAACAGAATTTATTAACAATGGCTTGAACTTGCCGTTTGTGTTTTCTGTTATTAACAAAGATGGAAATGTAGTATACCAGAGCGGAGAATTCCAAAAGCAACCGATCGCCTCCGACGTGATCACTCAGGTGCTTTTCCCTAACGATCCCCCATCGAAACTAAACTACCTGAGAGTTTATTTTCCGACGAAAGGAGATTATATCTCAAGCTCTATTACTTTCATCGTGCCATCGGTTATATTCTCATTGATCCTGTTGATAACCTTCGTCTTCACGATTTACATCGTATTCCGTCAGAAGAAGTTATCCGAGATGAAAAACGACTTTATCAACAACATGACGCACGAGTTGAAGACACCGGTATCCACGATCTCGCTCGCCGCCCAGATGTTGAAGGATTCGGATATAACGAAGAGCCCGGATGTCTTCAAGCATATATCCGGCGTAATCAACGACGAGACGAAGCGATTGGGCTTCTTGGTAGAGAAAGTGTTACAGATGTCTTTGTTCGAACGGCAGAAAGCAGCGCTTAAACTGAAAGAAATTGACGCAAATGATTTGGTAGCGAACGTGGCTAACACCTTCGTTTTAAAGGTCGAGAAGTACGGCGGTACAATGGATATAGACCTGCAAGCTACGGAATCGGATATATATGTGGATGAAATGCATATCACCAATGTATTGTTCAACTTGATGGACAACGCGGTTAAATACCGCCGCCCGGAAGTTCCGCTAACATTGATGGCACGCACTTGGAACGAAAACGGAAAGCTGTTGTTCTCCGTGGAAGATAATGGTATCGGTATCAAGAAAGAATATCTGAAAAAGGTATTCGACCGTTTCTTCCGCGTACCGACAGGCAACGTACATGACGTGAAAGGGTTCGGCCTCGGACTCGCTTACGTACGCAAAATTATTGAGGACCACAAAGGTACGATCCGTGCTGAAAGTGGTGCCGGAAACATTGGTACAAAATTTATTATTACTTTACCTCTTATAAAAAGTTAGTTATGGAAGAAAAACTAAAGATCTTCTTTTGTGAAGACGATGAGAATTTAGGAATGCTTTTAAGAGAATACTTACAAGCTAAAGGGTATGTGACGGACCTATTCTCTGACGGAGAAGCCGGATACAAAGGTTTTACCAAGGGTAAATACGATCTTTGTGTGTTGGATGTCATGATGCCAAAGAAAGATGGTTTTACCTTGGCACAAGAAATTCGCTCTATCAATCCTGATATTCCTATTATCTTCCTTACAGCCAAGACTATGAAGGAAGACATCTTGGAAGGATTCAAGATCGGCGCGGATGACTACTTGACAAAACCGTTTAGCATGGAAGAGCTATTGCTTCGTATCGAGGCCATCCTTCGCCGTGTGAAAGGTAAGAAGATGAAAGATATTCCTTTCTACAAGTTAGGGAACTTCTTGTTCGATACCCAAAAACAAACATTGGCTATCGACGACAAGGTTACGAAACTTACCACGAAGGAATGCGAGTTATTAAGCTTATTATGCGCCCATGCGAATGAGATCCTTGAGCGTAACTACGCCTTGAAGACAATCTGGGTAGACGATAACTATTTCAACGCTCGTAGCATGGATGTCTATATCACGAAACTACGTAAATTATTGAAAGACGATCCGGGTATCGAGATCATCAACATCCACGGCAAGGGCTATAAATTAATCACTCCTTCCGGAGAGGAACAGGCACGTGAGGAAGGCATACAAGTGCTTTAATCCACTTAAACAAAACGATAGAAAAGGCTGACTTACATTTTAGTCAGCCTTTTTTTTATACATTCCTCCTTTTCCACACTAAGAAGACCCCGAAAACGATCAATGTGACTAGTAGCCCCAAAAGTTGAGAAATACCAGAGGAAAGACCAAATCCTTCCGGAGCCACAAAGATATAGGTAGAGCATACCGCCGTCATGAATAAGGCGGGGATCAAGGTTATCACATATAATTTCTTTGCTTGTACCAAATATACGGTTAAGGCCCATAGGGTAAATACGGCCAACGTTTGATTACTCCATGCGAAATAACGCCAGATCATATCGAATCCATCCTTATCTTTTTGACTATACAGTAAGATTCCTATCGCGACAATAAACATGGGAATACAAATCATCAGACGCTTAGCCATCGTCTTTTGCTCCACATGCAGGAAGTCGGCGACAATCAGACGAGCCGAACGGAAAGCCGTATCTCCGGACGTGATAGGAGCTGCTATCACACCCAGTATCGCTAATACACCTCCAACAGAGCCCAGCCACTCTTTCGTGATACTGTCCACTATGACAGCGGCATTGTTCTCCTCCATTCCGTTATTGTGGAAGAAATACGTAGCGGAAGCAGCCCAGATCAAGGCTACGATACCTTCGGTAATCATCGCTCCGTAAAATACAGGACGGGCATATTTCTCACTTTTCATACAACGGGCCATCAATGGGCTTTGGGTAGCATGAAAACCAGAGATAGCACCACAAGCGATACTTACAAACATAATCGGGAAAATAGGCAAGCCTCTCGGATGCGTATTACCAAGTCCATCCGTAATCTCAGGCAACGACGGCTGGTTAATGAATAACATCACCAAGATACCTACGGCCATAAATAGTAAAGCGATGGCAAATAATGGATAGATCTTTCCGATAATCTTATCAACAGGTAATAAAGTAGCCAGTATATAATAGATGAACACGACAATAATCCAGAAGGTAGCATTCAGATAGTCCGGAGTCAGTTTAGCTAGCAACCCCGCAGGCCCGGCTACGAAAACAGCGCCCACCAAGATCATCAAGATAACCGTAAAACCCCGCATAAATTGCTTAAAGTTGTTCCCCAAATACCGCCCGATCAATTCCGGAAGACTTTCTCCATCATGCCGCAACGAGAGCATTCCCGATAAGGCATCATGGGTGGCACCGGCAAATATACTTCCCAATACGATCCAAAGGAAAGAGGCTACCCCGAATTTAGCACCCATAATAGCACCAAAAATAGGTCCCAGACCCGCTATATTCAAAAACTGGATCATGAAAATCTTCCAAGTAGGCAATGGCATATAATCGACACCATCTTGTTTCGTAAAAGCGGGAGTACCCCGGGAGGGATCTATACCAAACACTCGTTCGATAAATTTACCATACGTAAAATATCCAACAATAAGGGCTATCAGACAACATGTAAAAGTAATCATGGTTTTCTAAAGAATTAAATTGTCAAAGGAAAAAGCATATACAAGAAAAGCGTATCAAGGACATTCTAACGAGTAATTGTCAGAATGCCCTTAGCGCGGTTTTCGTATGAATCGATTAATTAAGTAAACGCTTAACTGTCTCGGAAATCATCCGTCCTTCGGCTCTTCCCGCCAAAGCTTTTGAGGCTACGCCCATTACCTTACCCATATCTTTCGGACCAACGGCACCGACTTGAGCGATAATGGCTTTCACTTCTTTTTCCAATTCCTCGGCAGACATTTGTTGAGGCAAATATTTCTCAATCACTTTCACCTGTTCCAACTCCACATCCGCTAGGTCTTGACGGCTCTGTTGTAGATAAATGGTAGCAGAGTCTTTTCCTTGTTTCACCAACTTCTGCATGATCTTCAAGGCATCCGCATCCGTCAAGGTGTCATTAGTTCCAGGAGCGGTTTTCGCTTCCAAGAAGAATTTCTTTATATTTCTTAAGGTATCCAAGGCGACTTTATCTTTCGCCTTCATCGCGTTTTTAATGTCTTCGCTGACTTGTTCAAATAAATCCATATCCTTATTATATTATTAACTATCGAAAACTGATCACTTGTTTACCTCCCCGCTGAGAATCTTGGTGAGATTGGTTAACCGGTTGCTTCGCCGTTGTCGGAGCCGATACTTGAATATCCTCTCCCGCGACCTTGGAACGGGCACGGGCTACGATCTTCGGATCCCGGTTATAAGTCGGGTTATCCTCTATCAAAGCGATCAAGGCATCATCGTCCAACTCTTCCTGAGTCAATACCACCGCTTTCGCACGAGAGGTAAAACGACCCGCCTTTTGTGCGGAAGCACCATAATATTTACCAATCAAATCACGCTCCTTACGCTCTTTCTCGATTCGCTCTTCCTCTAAACGCAATTCTTCCTCCGTCATCTGAGCGGCCTCATTCCTACGTTTATTAGCGATCAATGGAATATCATCCATCGTAAATCCAGTAGCAAGGATCGTCATCTTTACTTTATTACCTAACGTATTATCCACGGCAGTACCCCAGATAACCTCTATATCTCGGTTAAACTCGGACATAAAGTTATGCACGTCGTTCATCTCCTCCATTCGCAACTCGGCTTCCTCGCTGAAATATACGTTGAACAGGATCTTCTTGGCGTTCTTTACGTCGTTATTGCTTAATAGCGGAGAATTCAGAGCGTCTTCCACCGCTTGGCGAACACGTCCTTCTCCTTCACCAAAACCATTACTCATCAAAGCGACACCACCATCTTTCATCGTAGTGTTGACATCGGCGAAGTCGAGGTTGATAATACCCGGAAGCGTAATGATCTCCGCAATACTCTTGGCGGCGATCGTCAAGGTATCATCGGCCTTGCCGAAAGCGTTCATCACGGAAAGGTCCGAATAAATCTCACGCAAACGCTCGTTATTGATCACCAATAAGGCATCCACGTTCTTCGCGATCTCTTCTACGCCATTCAAAGCCTGTATAATCTTACGCTCACCCTCGAACAAGAAAGGAATGGTTACGATACCTACCGTCAATATTCCCATATCCTTCGCGATACGAGCGATAACCGGAGCGGCACCCGTACCGGTACCACCACCCATACCAGCGGTAATGAATACCATCTTCGTACCGTCGTTCAGCATACCTCGAAGATCCTCCAGACTCTCCTCGGCAGCCATCATCGCACGTTCCGGCTTATTTCCCGCGCCCAATCCCTGCGTGATCTCACGTCCCAACAATAACTTGATAGGAACATCCGAACGGTTCAAGGCTTGATTATCCGTATTACATAACACGAATGTAACGTCGTGTATGCCCTCCTTATACATATGAGTAACAGCGTTTCCGCCACCGCCTCCAACACCAATCACCTTAATGATTTTGGGAGTATCCGTAGGATAATTAAAATTTAATATTGTATCGTCCATTGTCTTCCGGTTTTATTACATTCGTAGATCACGTTATTTACTCTCGTTATCATCGTCATCGAAGAGGGTCTTACCAAAGGTATCGATTCCTTTTGTCAACCGCCCGAACAAGCCGGGACCTTTTTTCTTCTCTTTCTTCGGCTTCTCCTTGACGGGTTCCGGTTCCGGAGTCGGTACCACTGTCGGTTCAGGCTCAACCACCGGCTCAATCTTAGGCTCCGGTTTAGGAGGTATATATAATGCGCAATTCTTAGTTCCTTTCGCCAAGAGGCCGACGGCTACCGCATATTCAGGATTGCTGGCGACCACTAAATCACCACTAGCGACAACCCCCTTGCGAACCGATGAGTAGCGAACCTCCATCTTCAAGCGTTCGCTCATCACGGCCGGTAAATTCTTCAACGCGGCACCACCACCCGTAATCACGATGCCGGCACCGAGAGCGCTCATCAAGCCTGTAGCTTCCAGACGAGCATATACATTCTCTAAGATCTCATCCATACGGGCCTCGATCACGCCGTTCAACTCAGCCAACTTAATCTCACGCAAGCCCATGCCATCCGCTAAACTCACTTGGATGGTCATATCATTATCCCGATCCGCTTTCGCACTACCATAGGTGATCTTCAAGCGTTCCGACTCAGATTCTACGACCCTGAGATCGGTGATATCTTTTGTTATCAAATTACCTCCAAAGGGAACAACGGAAAGGCTAGCCAACTTGCCACCCTTATAGGTAGATATTGTCGTCACGCCGGCACCGAAGCCGATCAAGGCGCAACCCAAGTCTTTCTCATTGTCGCTCAAGACGACATCTCCCAACGCAAGAGGTGACACGAGGATACCGGCGATCTCGACCTTCGCCTGTTCTGAGATACTATTGATAATATTTAATTTCAAGGAAGGACGTCCAACGATCAACTTATAACGAGCCTCGATACGGCTACAAGGCACGCCCACCGGGTTAGACTCTGGCTTATCATCTAAAAAATAGGAAGGAGAAACCACGTCAAGAACGGTCAACATATCCGGACGATAATCCTTACACTCTTGATAAAGAGAGTCTATAATCTCCTCCGTAACCACACCTTCCGTACCCAATACCTTGCAAACCGTATGCTCGATAGAACGGAGTGACTGGCCACCCAGTCCCACATATACCTGCCCGATCTTGGCTCCCCCCAGCTTATTCTCCAACTTGAGGATCAAGCGTTTTATCTTACTCGCCGTCTCCTTCACGTTATATACACATCCTCTTCGTATGCAGGTGCCGGAGTTCTCAACTTCGTAGGCGATGATTGAAAGAGCACCCGTCGTATTCTTAGTCCCCACCATTCCTACCATATGGGAGGTACCTAAATCAATAGCTGCTATAAAGTTTGTGTATGCCATATCATCTATTTTTTAGTACAAACAATCTGATTCTTATATTTTAAATTAATCATACCATACTTTTCCCAACCCACTTTAGGGATCGCTTGTTCATAGAAAAGCTTTAAATTCGCAAGTTTTTCTTCAAATTCATCCAAAGTACCCAGCATGATCCGGTGGTTACCCACTCTTGGAATAAGTTCTATATCATTATCCGGATAGACATAGATTTGTTCAATCTGGTCATTCCAGAACTCATTCTCTTGCAAAAATAGTGCAAATTTGTATAAGTCGGTCACCGCAAGCTCTTTTTCCACATATCCACTCACAATTGGCACATGTGCGACATACCTACGACTGATCGGCATGGAGGTTCCCTGATTATCCACGTAATAACTACCTCTGACCCCCATAATCCGGAGAATAGGCATCTTTTGCGTGACCTCCAGTTTGATGATTCCCGAAGGAGTCTTATACGCCTCCACTTGGGCTATCATCTCATTCTTAAGCAATTCCGTTTCTATCCGATCCGTATTCACATCTGCCATCGACCGCTTGATCGGATTTAACCCGGCTTTCTTCAGTATAGACACAAGGTCGCTCTCGCTTACGAAGTGCTTATCCAGACTGTCTTTCACCACGACTTGCAGATCTTGGCAAATAGAGTCCTGACGTATTTCCCGGAAGAAAAACGAGACAAACACGATGTAACAGAACAACAACGTGGCTACTACTATGGAAATTATTCGGATCACGGTTTCCTTATTTGTTTACATAAAATTTCTTTTACAGGCTCCACCAAACGATCGATATTGCCAGCACCCACCATTAATACTACCTCATATTTCCCGGCGGCAACCACGTCCAAAAGCTCTTCCTTCTTACACAGCGTCTTGGAAGGGATCGTCACCTTATCAAAAATGATCCGAGAGGTCACTCCCGGAATCGGTTCCTCACGAGCCGGATAGATATCCAGCAAGATCAACTCGTCCAACAAGGAGAGACTCGCGGCAAAATCATCCGCGAAATCCCGGGTACGAGTATATAGATGCGGTTGGAAAATACCCGTCACCTTACGACCCTTATATAATTCCTTCACCGACAAGATACTTTGTCTCAATTCGGCCGGATGATGGGCGTAATCATCGATCAATACCACTTGATCAGTCTTCAAATGGAAATCGAAACGGCGGCGAGGTCCGGCAAATGTAACCATACCTTTTTTCAGATCCTCCGGTTTCACTCCGTTCAACCAAGCTATCGCCATAGCCGCTACCCCGTTCTCTATATTTACCTTTATGGGAACACCTAATTCCACGTCAGGAATACGGATTTCCGGGCCAACGAAGTCAAAGGTAATATTTCCTTCGCAAATACGAATATTTTCAGCGTAAAAGTCCGCTTTTTCCGTAGCGGAATAGGTATATTTCTTCACTCTCTCCTGTAAACGGGGCGTTACATTGATTCCTTTCTTGATCAATAAACAACCATCGGGGCGGATTAAGGAGGTAAATTTCTCGAAACTCTCCCGATAAGCCTCCGCCGTGCCGTAAATATCCAAATGATCCGGATCGGCGGAAGTAATCACCGCCATATAAGGAGTAAGCCAATGGAAAGAACGATCAAACTCATCCGCCTCGATGACGGTTAAGTCGCTCGTGTCGGACAACATCAAATTACTCTCGTAGTTCTTTAGGATTCCTCCGAGGAAAGCATTGCAATCCACCGGCGATTGTTTCAGCAAATGCGCCAACATAGAAGAGGTCGTAGTCTTGCCATGCGTTCCTGCCACGCATAACCCCCGGCTGCTTTTCGTGATCTCTCCCAAGACACGTGCCCGCTTCATCACCTCGAAACCATGCGCACGGAAATAGGTCAATTCCGTATGCGACTCCGGGACCGCCGGCGTATAAACCACCAACGTATCGGCAGGCGACTTAAATACCTCCCCGATCAAAGCTATATTATCCTCATAGTGAATATCGGCTCCCTCCTTTTTCAACTCCTCGGTTAAATCGGACGGGGTCTTATCATATCCGCCCACTCGCTTTCCCTTGGAGAGGAAATAACGAATCAAGGCACTCATCCCTATGCCTCCGGCACCTACGAAATACACCGCTGTCACTTTATTTATATCCATATCCTTTATTTCTTATCTATAATCTTAACTATCTCATCCACGATACGGTCCGCGCTATGACGTTGCGCCAAGGTCTCGATATTACGGCTCAACGTACGCAACCGTTTTTCGTCGCGAACAATCTTCAAGGCGGTAGGCACCAGATCCCTCTCGGCGTCTTTATCGGTGATCATAACAGCGGCCTCCCTATTGACCAAGGCCAAGGCATTCTTGGTCTGATGGTCTTCCGCCACGTTCGGCGAAGGTACCAAGACTACCGGTTTACCTAATAGGCAAAGCTCGGAAATAGAACTGGCTCCCGCACGAGATATCACCAAATCGGCCGCAGAATAAGCATAATCCATACGGGTAATAAAGTCCGAGCACCAAACAGACATTCCCCGATACGCCTTCAAATGCTTGGAAGCGTCGTTATAATAATATCGCCCGGTTTGCCAGATAACCTGTACATCCGAGGCGAAAAACTGATCCAAACCACCCTGTATGCTCTGGTTGATCGTCCGTGCGCCAAGGCTACCACCTACCACAAGGATCGTCTTTTTCTCCGGGGAAAGCCCGAAGAACGCCAAGGCTTCTTCTTTCTTGCCTGAAGCCTCTTCCAAATCCTGTCGCACCGGATTTCCCGTAATCACGACCTTATCCGCCGGAAAGAACTTCTCCATAGCCTCATAAGCGACACAAATCTTGCTTGCTTTCTTCGCCAACAACTTATTGGTCACACCGGCATATGAGTTTTGCTCCTGTATCAACGCTGGAATACCTAGCGAAGCCGCCATCCATAAAGTCGGTCCACTGGCATAACCGCCCACGCCGACCGCTATATCCGGCTTGAACTCACGGATCGTCTTCCTCGCTAAGCGCAAGCTTTTCGCCAAACGAGCCATGACCTTCACGTTGTTCATCAAGTGAGCACGATCAAAGCCACTCACCGGTAAACCTACGATTTTATAACCGGCAGCCGGAACCTTATCCATCTCCATGCGGTCTTCCGCGCCTACAAATAATATCTCCGTTTCCGGAAAACGTTTCTTGAACGTATTAGCGATAGATATGGCCGGGAAGATATGGCCTCCCGTACCACCACCACTTATTATGATCCGGTACTTTCTCATACTTTTGACTCTACAGTTATCGTTTCGACAGCCGATAGCGGATTATCTTCTCTTTCTCCCTCGACTGTCTGATTTATTGTCTCTCCAGATGGTTCGCCGGTAGGATTCTCCGTATCCTCCTCATCCTCCTCTTCTTCCTCATCCTCATTTCCGATATTGGCACCGAAACGACTTACGCTCAATATGATCCCGAAATAGATACAGGAAATAAGCGTAGACGTACCACCCCGGCTTACCAACGGCATCGGTTGCCCGGTAACGGGCACTAAATTCACGGCTACCGCCATATTCGCCAAAGCTTGGACCACCACCAGCAACCCGCATCCCAACACGAGGTATTTAGGGAACGGCTTATCACATTTTCGGGCGATCATCCCGGCTCGGACCAGCAACATTATATAAAGCAGCAACACAAAGACTCCCCCCACGATACCGAGTTCCTCTATGATAATCGCATAGATAAAATCAGAATATGCCTGTGGCAGGAAGTCACGCTGTTGCCCATGTCCGGGCATCTGTCCTAATACACCTCCCCGGGCAATGGCTATCTTCGCGTGAGTTACCTGATAATTATCATCGGTTATCTTATAGGTACCGCTCTCATCCAAATCATCCTTATGCCCGTCGAAGAAACGCTCCAAACGTCCCTGCCAAGTAACGAATCGATCCGGCATATACTGGGTAATAGCGGCCGGCGTAAACTTTAGCAGCGCCAAGAACAATACCAACGCCAACATCATGATACCCGCCAATTTCGCCAACTTACCCAATGGTAACTGACCGATAAACATCATCAAGAAACAAACCCCGAACAGCATAAACGCCGTAGAGAAGTTCTCCGGCAGAATCAAGACACAGGTCAGTCCCACCCCAATCAGTATATACTTAAAAATCTGGTTCTCTGTTAATTTCCCCCTCTTGCTGAGCAAGAAAGCGACAAACACGATACAAGCCAGCTTCCCGAACTCCGACGGTTGGAACTGTATCCCCATGATTTCCAGCCATCGATGCGCGTCATTAGCGTCCACGCCGATAAAGGGCGTCACGATCAACATCAACATCGAGACCGGCAATAATATAATAAACGCAGAGAAGAAACGGCACGGTATATTATGCAACAGCAATACCATGACGAAACCTCCCAATAAAAATGTGGCGTGCCGTACGATAGGCGCCCAGTGATTCGCGTTCTTGTAAGCGATCGTACTGGTCGCGCTGAACACCTCCACCACCGATATAAGACACAGGAACATGAAGATGATCCATATCACCCGGTCGCCCTTAAACAGTTTACTCGCCAGATCCATTTTAGTCTTTATTACAAATTACGTACGCAAGCCTTGAACTGATCGCCCCGATCCTCATAGCTATTGAACAAGTCGAAGCTGGCGCAACAAGGAGAGAGCAATACCGTATCTCCCTTATGAGCCATCTCATAGGCTTTCGCCACTGCCTCCTCCATCGAGCGGGCGTCTTCTATATTCGCCACTTTCCCGTCGAAGAACGCATGCAATTTAGCGTTATCCACACCCATAAAAATCAATGAATGCACCTTTTTATTCACTAATTCCTCGATCTCCGAGTAATCATTCCCTTTATCCGTGCCCCCTAAGATCAATACGACCGGGGTCGTCATGCTCTGCAAGGCATACCAACAGGAGTTGACGTTCGTAGCTTTCGAGTCATTGATATAATCAACACCACGAACACGAAGCACCTTCTCCAAACGGTGCTCAACACCCGTAAAATCAGTGAGTGAGGCACGTATCTTCTCATCATGAATGTCCACGATCTTGGACGCTATCCCCGAAGCCAAAGAGTTATACAGGTTATGCGTACCAGTCAATGCCAATAGGTCTTGTTCCATCCTAAATGTTCCGTTTGCCGTTTCAATAACTACTTGATTATTTTCCGTATATCCCTTCACGCCGTTCTCATGTGTCTCGGCGAATGGGTAAAGAGTAGCCTGAGGATGCCGTTTGGCGATCTCACGGGCTATGATCGGGTCATCGTTCCAGAAAATGAAGGCATCGTCCTTCGTCTGGTTTTGCAAGATGCGGAACTTTGCGTCTACATAATTCTGCATCTCATAGTTATAACGGTCCAGGTGATCCGGTGTTATATTCAATATAATAGCGATATCCGCCTTAAAGGCGTACATATTATCCAGTTGGAAACTGCTCAACTCGATCACGTAGACCGCATGAGGATCTTCCGCTACCTGAAGCGCCAAGCTGTTCCCTACATTTCCGGCCAAGCCTACGTCCACTCCCGCTTCTTTCAAGATATGATACGTAAGCATCGTCGTTGTCGTCTTGCCGTTGCTACCCGTGATGCAAATCATCTTCGAGTCCGTATACCGTCCGGCAAACTCGATCTCGGAGATGATCGGCGTACCTTGCTTCTTCAGCGACTGTATGATAGGAGCCTTGTCGGGAATACCCGGGCTCTTGACAATTTCGTCGGCATTCAAGATGTCGGCTTCGGTATGCTGTCCTTCTTCCCAACGAATCCCGTGGTTGTCCAGCATCTCCTTATACTTAGGTTTGATAGACGATTTATCGGACACGAACACGTCGAATCCTTTCGCCTTCGCCAAGACAGCGGCTCCCGCGCCACTCTCCCCAGCCCCTAATATAACCATTCTCTTACTCATCTTTATCTCATCTTTAACGTAACTATTGTCATCACAGCCAAAATAATACCGATCAACCAGAAGCGGACCACGATCTTCGATTCGGGCACGACATTGAACGGCTTCTGGATCAACGCCTGTACACCCGCGTTTCCCGGTTTCTGGAAATGATGGTGCAAAGGAGCCATCTTGAAGATACGCCGACCTTCCCCATACTTCCTCTTCGTATATTTAAAGTAGGCCACTTGCAACATGACCGATATATTCTCCACCAAGAAAATACCACAAAGGATCGGTATCAAAAGCTCCTTACGGATAATGATCGCGAAAACGGCGATAATACCTCCCAAGGTCAAGCTCCCCGTATCGCCCATAAACACTTGGGCCGGATACGAGTTGTACCACAAGAAACCGACCGTGGCACCGATAAAGGCAGCGGCATACACCACCAACTCCTCCGCGCCGGGTATAAACATGATATTCAAGAACGAGGCGAACTCAAAGTGAGATGACATATAGGCCAAAATACCGAGTGCCACCCCAATGATAGCCGATGTTCCGGCAGCCAAACCGTCCAGTCCATCCGTCATATTCGCTCCATTCGACACGGCGGTCACCACGAAGATCACCATCAGCACGAACACCAACCATGCGGCCTCCTCCTTATAATCGCCCGCCCAGCTTACCAAGTTCGCGTAATCGAAATTATTGTTTTTCAAGAACGGGATGGTAGTCTTCGTCGATTTGGTCTCCACCGTATGATAGCGTACCTCCTCGATCACGTTATCATGGCGCACCTCCATATTCTCCTTGATCACCACGTCCGGGCTCATGAACAATACCAAGCCAACGATCAAGCCTAATCCAACCTGCCCGACAATCTTGAAACGTCCGTGCATACCCTCCTTGTTCTTCTTGAACACCTTGATATAGTCGTCCGCAAATCCCAAGGCACCCAGCCAAACCGTAGTCACCAACATCAATATCACATAGATGTTATTCAGCTTGACACACAGTAAAGTCGGGATCAATATAGCGATAATAATGATAATACCTCCCATCGTCGGCGTTCCCTTCTTGCTCATCTGACCTTCCAGCCCAAGGTTTCTCACCGTCTCGCCGATCTGCAACATCTGCAACTTATCAATGATCCGCCGGCCGATCGCCGTAGAGATAAACAAGGACAAGATCAAGGCCAAACCCGAACGGAAAGATACGTACTTAAACATACCCGCTCCCGGGAAATCCAACTGATCCAAATAATTAAAAAGATAGTAAAGCATAAAACTACATTTTTTAGTTGATAGTTGACAAGTGGCAGTTGACAGTTAAATACCGCTGTGCGCAACTGTCAACTGTCAACTGTCCATTATCAACTATTAAAGATTTCTTTTATCTTCTCACGGTCGTCAAAGTGATGTTTCACCCCCTTGATCTCCTGATAGTCTTCGTGACCTTTTCCGGCAACAAGGATCACATCCCCTTTCTTCGCCAACATCGTAGCGGTCTTGATCGCTTGCGTACGGTCCGTGATACATAAGGTACGTTCCATATCCATTTTCGTCAATCCGGCTACCATATCCTTAATAATATCATCCGGTTCCTCAAAGCGCGGGTTATCGGAGGTAAGGATTACCTGATCGCTCAGCTTGACAGCCTCTTTCGCCATCAACGGGCGTTTCCCCTTGTCCCGGTTTCCCCCGGCACCCACGACGGTAATGACGCGCCCATTCCCGTCCAACACCTCATGAATGCTATTCAATACGTTCGTCAAGGCATCCGGCGTATGAGCGTAGTCCACGATCGCCGTATAACCGAGCGGAGACTGGATCGTCTCGAACCGGCCTGCCACGGAGCGAAGCGTGCTCAGCACGATCAACACCTCCTCGGGATCTTTCCCCAGAGAAACCGCGGCGCCATACACGGCCAGCAAGTTATAAGCGTTGAAACGTCCCACGAAAGGCACCATTACCTCCCGACCATTAATAATCAAGTCGGTACCCTCGAAATGGGATTCCAATATCTTTCCCTTGAAATCGGCCAAGGTGCGCAAGGAATAGGTCAGCTTCTTCGCCTTCGTATTCTGCAACATCACCAAGCCGGACTTATCATCGGCATTCGTCAAGGCGAACGTCCCGGCGGGTAGGTCATCGAAGAATTTCTTCTTCGCTTTCAAGTAATTCTCCACGGTCTTATGGTAATCCAAATGATCGCGGGTCAGGTTCGTGAAAATACCCCCGTCGAAAGACAGGCCGCTGATGCGCCGCTGATCGATCGAATGAGAGCTAACCTCCATGAAAGCATACTCGCATCCGGCCTCTACCATGCGGGCCATCAAGGCATGAAGCGTAAGCGGGTCCGGTGTCGTATGATCCGTCGGTACCACCTCGCCGTCTATATAATTACATACCGTGGAGAGCAATCCCACCTTATGCCCCATCTTCCGGAACATCTCATATAATAAGGTAGCGATCGTAGTCTTCCCGTTCGTACCCGTCACGCCTACCAACACCAGTTTCCGGGAAGGATCGCCATACCAGCGAGAAACCAAGAGGCCCAGCGCCTCCGCCGAGTCCTTCACCACGATAAACGAGCACCTCCCCTCCAAATAGGCCGGAGCCTCCTCGCATACGATAGCGACAGCCCCCTTCTCTATGGCACTGTCCATATAGACATGGCCATCCACGGCCGTACCTCTCACAGCGACAAACAAAGACCCCTTCGTCACCCGACGAGAGTCTGATTGAATATTCGTGATATCCACATTATCCGCCCCCATCAACTTGGGAGCTTCCAACGCACCGATTAAATCCCTTAGTTCCATACCTATTTCAATGTTAATAATACGGTCTGCCCCTTAGACACTCTCTGCCCAGGCTGAATACTCTGCGAGACGACCCGTCCGACACCCGACAAGGATACACGCAGGCCGGCTTGCTCCAACAAGAAAACCGCGTCTTTAGCACCCATGCCGATTACCCGGGGAACTAATCCCTTCCGAATCGTCAGATCGCTCAATTTCACCTCATTCTCTTCTTGCTCAGCGGAAGCTACGACCCACTTTGTCTCCAAACTGTCCGTATCCGCCTTAATATCCAATTCATCCAATACGTCCTCTACCGCCTTCAGGTCGCCACCTTTCACACGAGGCACCATCACGGCCGTAGAATCCCGCTCCATTTCCCGCACATCGAACGACATATGGCTGGCGTATATCTTCTCGGCGATCGCACGCACCACGCCTCCCGACATCGTACCGCCCGAAGGGTAACCGATACGGGGACGGCGTATCACCACGATACAAGAATACTTCGGATGATCGGCCGGGAAATAGCCACAGAAAGAAACCTGGTGCCCGCTCGTACGGTATACACCGCCCGTAGCGATCTGTGCCGTACCGGTCTTTCCGGCGATCCGGACAATATCCGAATGAACCGCCTTACCGGTCCCTTTCTCCACGACTCCCAGCAACATATCTTTTATCAACGCCAACGTATGATCCGAGCAGATCGAAGAGTTGATCACCTCCGTGGAAAAACTCTGCACGGTCTTGCCGTTATGCAAAATCTCTTTCGTAAACATCGGGCGAACCATCTTCCCGTCGTTCGCGATCGCGTTAAAGAACGCCAACGTATTGATCGGCGGTACCTGCGTCTCGTAACCGAACGACATCCAAGGCAAGGTGGTCTTGGACCAATACCGGGTCGTATCATCCGGGCGGCGTATCTTGGCACGTCCCGCCCCCGGTATCTCCAGACGAAGATCCGCGTTCATTCCGATACGGTACAATCCCTCCACGAACTTCGTCGGGTTATCCGAATAACCTTTCAAGATCGTCTTGGCTACACCGATATTGGAGGAATACCAAATCGCCTGCTCTACCGAGATGCGACCGTATCCACCTTTATTCATATTATGGTCCGTCATGCGGGCACCCTTATACATATATATACCATTGCCTACATCGACCGTATCTCCCGGCTGGCATAAGCCATCCTCCAAGGCTACCATGATAGAGGCCACCTTGAAAGTAGAGCCCGGCTCGATCTCGTCCGCCACGGCATGGTTCTTCGTCTCGCCATATACGCCCTCGCGGATACGCCCCATGTTCGTGATCGCCTTGATCTCTCCGGTCTCGGCCTCCATCACGACCGCCGTGCCGGATTCGGCATCGATCTCCCTCAATTTATCGAGCAGCGATTTCTCGGTTATATCCTGTATATTGATATCGATCGTGGTACGGATATCCATGCCATCCACCGGCTCCACCTCGATCACGTTCGTCCAGCCTCCACCCACACGGCGGACGGAGCTCAACCCCGCCTGCCCCCGCAGGAGCGAGTCGTATTGCAACTCCAATCCATTCTTTCCCCTCGTGGTTCCGCCCTCCTCGATCTCTCCGTAGATATCACCGATCGTACGAGACGCCAAGGTCCCGAAAGGTTTCTGGCGCTGCACCATCTCCTTCGTGTAGAAACCGCTCTTATAGCGTCCTAAGCGGAGGAACGGAAACTTACGGATCTCCTTCAAGTCCGAATACGAGACCTTCCCCGCGTAAATCGGGAACTGACGGCTCTTACCGCTCAGCCCTTTCAGCAGATACGCCTTATAGCCCGCCGGCGTGCGATCCTTCAATTTACGGGAAAGATAAAACGCCAACGAGTCCACCCCGTTCTTCTTGGAAGTCTTGAACGTATCCAGCCAATTATACTTGACATCCTTGGCCGGCGTATACGCGTCCGCCTTAAAGTCGATATACATATAATAACGAGGCACGCTGGTAGCCATCAACTTACCGTCCGCCGAATAGATATTGCCGCGTCCGGGCAACACCAAGCGGTTCGGTCGTTTCTGGCTCTCGGCCACCTTCAGCCATTTATCTCTCTCCACGAAAGCCGTGTCAAAGGTACAGAATAGTATCCCTACGGCCACAAGCCCCAGCAACAGCACGACCACGAAGTAACAGAATAAAATCCGGTTACCTTTTGGCTCTATTTCTTTCGGTTCGTTTTCTTCAGACATTCCCATTTATACCTTATCTCACTTATATAACTCATAAGGAGGGGTTTTCGCTCCCTCCAGATCTATACCTTGCTCCTCGATCAGCCATTCGATCTGCGACTGGCGGCTATTGCCCGTCAACTCGGACGAGATAGACAACGCCTCGAAGCGCACATCCCTCAATCGCTGTTGCAACCGGTCGATCTCACGCAACTTTTGCATACAGGTGTACCGGTTACCGATAAAGAAAAACGCCAACACGACAAGTAACACGATCATGCGCGTATGCCTCAAGACGAAATCCTCTTTCAGCACGCCACCACCGAGTATATACCAGAACGAAAGACGTTTCTCCTTCTTCCTCGTTTTCCTACGTTGCCCGTTTTCTTCCATACCCATCTCTCCTTATATCTTCTCCGCGATCCTCAGCTTGGCGCTCCGGGAGCGGGGATTCCGCTCCACCTCCTCATCCGCCGGTACGATTACCTTATTATTGAGCAGCCGGAAAGGCGATCGCACGTTCCCGAAGAAATCCTGCTCGCATTTCCCCTCGAAGTTACCTGCCTTCAAGAAGTTCTTCACCAGACGATCTTCCAAGGAGTGATACGTGATAACCACCAAGCGTCCTCCGGGCTTCAACACCCGCAAGCTACTCCGCAACATCTCTTTCAGCGCCCTCATCTCATCGTTCACCTCGATACGAAGCGCCTGGAAGACTTGCGCCAGGAATTTCTTCTCCTTGTCCTTTCCCGTAAACGGCTTGATCACTTCCAAGAAGTCCCCGATTGTCTCTATCTTCTTTGTCTCACGGGCTTTCACCAGCACGGAGGCCAATTTTCTCGACACCTTCAGCTCGCCATATAGATAAAACACGTCGGCCAACGCCTCCGCCGTATAGTTATTCACGATATCGGCGGCGGTCTGCCCGGCGCGCGTATTCATCCGCATATCCAACGCCCCGTCGAAACGGAAAGAGAAGCCGCGATCCTTATCGTCGAAATGATGGGAAGAGACACCCAGGTCCGCCAACAATCCGTCCACCTCCTCGCTTTCTCCGTAGTAACGCATGAAATTATACAAGTAGCGGAAATTACTGCGCACGAAAGTGAATCGCGGGTCTGCCGGGATATTATGCTCGGCATCCGCGTCTTGGTCAAAGCCGTAAAGTTCGCCCTCGCTACCCAACCGTTTCAATATCTCGCGGGAATGCCCTCCACCGCCAAACGTAACATCCACGTAAATCCCGTCGGGACGGATATCCAATCCCTCCAGACTTTCCCGCAACATTACCGGTACATGATAGCAACTATCTTTTTCTTCCATTCGTCGTTCTTAACGTTAAACTTCCTCTTAAAATAAAGCGTCGTACTCCTTTGATACGCACGCACATGACTTATTTGAGGGTAAAAGTACACATTTACCTAATTACCCGCCAACATTTGCATAAGAAAAGTAGGAAAAAGTTATCAACAGGTCGTTAACCCGTACTTTTCCAACGGCCGTTGGAAAACCGATAGTTAAGTACCCCCAGGGCTGATATCCCTAGTGATAGCTGGCGAAAAAGCAAAAACTTTACCCAAACCTCTCTCGTTTTAATTATTAACTTTATCTTTGTCCCCCGGACAAGTTTAGATAGATGGCAAGACAAGGTGTGACAAAGATAGATATTAAGAAAGTGTTGGCACAAAAGGCGCCTAAGGCATCACGCAAGATCCCGGGATTTATCGTGGACTACTTGATTCGCACGGTTCATCAAGAGGAGCTGAATGATATATTAACTCGTTACCACGACAAGGAAGGGGTAGATTTCATGCGTGAGCTTATCGGCTATTTCGACCTTACCCTCGATCTGGCAAATGAGGAGAACATCCCGACCGAAGGCCGCTATATCTTCGCCTCCAACCATCCGCTCGGAGGGCTGGACGGTATCTGCCTCTCCGCCGTCATCGGCGCGCGGTTCGAAGGGCGCATCAAGTATCCTGTCAATGACTTATTGCTTTATCTCTCCAACCTGAAATCCATCTTCGTACCGATCAACAAACACGGCGCCCAAGGAAAGGACAACGCGCGGATGCTGGAAGAGGCTTTCGCCTCGGACGACCAGATCATCACGTTCCCCGCCGGCTTATGCTCTCGCAAGATCGGCGGCAAGATACAAGACCTGGAGTGGAAGAAATCGTTCATCCAGAAGGCGGTACAATACAAGCGAGATATCGTGCCGGTCTATTTCGACGGGAAGAACTCCAATTTCTTCTACAACCTCGCCCGGATACGCAAGGCGTTGGGCATAAAGATGAATTATGAGATGATCTATTTGCCGGACGAGATGTTCCGGAGCAAACATAAAACCTTCCGGATTTACTTCGGGAAGCCGATCCCTTGGCAGACATTCGACACGAGCAAGAAACCCGCCGAATGGGCCGAGTGGATGAAAAATAAGGTTTATAAACTCAAGGATTAACAGACGAAACATATGCAAGACATTATCAATCCCATAGATAGGGCACTGCTGAAGGCCGAATTGACCAAAGAGAAGAGGTTGAGAAGTACCAACAAATCGAAGAATGAGATTTATATCGTCACGGCGCACGACTCACCCAATGTCATGCAAGAGATAGGGCGTCTGCGGGAGGTCGCTTTCCGTTATTATGGGGGTGGGACGGGGTTCCCGGTGGATATCGACGCGTACGACACCATGGAAGACGCTTACCGCCAGCTGATCGTATGGAGCCCGGAAGACGAGCAGATCTTGGGCGGATACCGTTTCCTTTGCGGCTCCGACGTTAAGTTCGACGAGAAGGGTAAACCGATCTTGGCGACCTCGCACCTGTTTAATTTCTCGGAGAAATTCATCAAGGAGATCCTTCCTTATACGGTAGAGCTGGGACGCTCGTTCGTGGCCCTGGAGTACCAATCCACCCGTTCCGGGACGAAAGGCTTGTTCGTGCTAGATAACCTGTGGGACGGATTGGGGGCCTTATCCGTGGTTGATCCGAGCTTGCGGTATTATTTCGGGAAGGTGACCATGTACAACACGTACAACCAAGAAGCCCGTAATATGATCTTGTACTTCCTCGGTTTGCATTTCCCGGATGCGGACCAGCTGATCACGCCCGTACATCCTTTGGTGACAAACATGGATGTAGAGAAGATGAGATCTCTTTTCCCTTACGATAATTTCAAGGATAACTACAAGGTATTGAACCAGGAGGTTCGTAAATTCGGCATCAACGTGCCTCCTTTGGTAAACGCTTACATGAGCCTCTCGCCGAAGATGCGCGTATTCGGCACCGCCATCAACCATGAGTTCGGCGAGGTGGAGGAGACGGGCATCCTTATCGCTATCAACGAGATATTGGAGGACAAGAAGAAACGGCATATCGAGACTTACCTGGAGGAGGAGTATAAATCCGCCGAGTTGATACGCAAGCATTTCACGGGAGAATGACAGGGATAGGCCAACAAATACCGTCCTATTAGATAAAAGTAGTATAGGAAGTAGCTTGCCGGTCCGTATCATCTCTTGTCTGCCCGTATACGATCTGATCTTTTCACCTAGGTAAAGAGATCGTATCACCTAGGTGAAAAGATCGTATCACGGAGGTGAAAAGATCTCTTCACCCGGGTGAAACGATTAGCGCGTGCGGTGCTTGGCGATACTATCCACGGTTCTTATCCTTAGGGTGTATAGGATTCATTGTTAGAATAGGGTACAAAACTAAAACCATTACGGATATTTGCTATTCTCAGAAAGCCTTCTTATCTTAGCAGACTATAGCAAAGAGAGAGGGTTTCATGTTAGCAGCCATTCATATACAGTTAATCGTTGGTACAATATTCATCATATTGTATAGCGTCACTATATTAGGGCTGGTATTGGTTATCATTACAGAGAACAGGAATCCGCTAAAGACAATTCCTTGGGTAATCGTCTTATTGTTAGCGCCCGGCATCGGACTGTTTTTCTATTTCTTCTTTGGGCAAGACAACCGGAAACAACGGATCATATCGAGGCGCACCTATAAGCGCATCATGAAAAGGCCGCAAGAGGGTAAATTACCTCAAGACGCCTGCGTAGTTCCGGAACCGTATAAACCTTTATCGACCTTGTTGACCAACACCAACCAGTCCTCCCTCCTATACGGGACACAAATCACGATTTATACGAATGGCACCGAGAAGTTCAAAGACTTGCTGGAGGAGATCCGGAAAGCGACCCATCATATCCATATACAATATTATATATTCTGCGACGACGAGATAGGGAAACAGGTGCAACAACTCCTTATCCAAAAAGCGAAAGAAGGCGTGGAGGTACGCGTGCTTTACGACGATGTGGGTTGTTGGAATGTAAAAGACAGTTTCTTTAAGGAAATGAAGGAGGCGGGTATCGAGGTATACGCGTTCTTGAGGGTAGCGTTTCCCGTGTTCACCAGTAAGGTGAATTACCGGAACCACCGCAAGATTATCGTGATAGATGGTAAAGTCGGGTTTATGGGAGGCATGAATATAGCCGACCGATACGATAAGGGAACCTCTTGGGGCACCTGGAGGGATACGCATTTCAAATTCGTGGGGAAAGGAGTGCACGGGCTTCAGTCCGTATTCCTCATCGATTGGTACGTGGTCAGTAAAAAGCTCTTGAACGATCGGATCTACTACCCGGCCGCCCAAATCTATAGCGATAATATCATGCAAATCGCCACAAGCGGTCCGGTAGGCCAATGGAGGACCTTGCTGCAAGCTACCATTTTCGCGATCGCCAACGCCAAGGAGTATATCTTCATACAAACCCCTTATTTCCTTCCTACCGAGGGATTGAACCAAGCGTTGCAAACCGCCGCCTTAGGGGGCGTGGATGTCCGCTTGATGCTGCCTAAGCGTTCCGATACACGCTCGGCGAATATGGCCAGCCATTCCTTTATCGACGAGATGGTAAAGGCCGGCGTAAAAGTGTACCTCTATAAACCGGGCTTCCTGCATGCCAAGTTAGTCGTGTCCGACGACGCGCTGACAAGCATCGGCTCCGCCAACATGGACTTCCGTAGCTTTGAGCACAACTTCGAGATCAACGCTTTCGTATATCAGAAGGAATTTGCCTTGCAAATGAAACGCATCTTCACACACGATATGCATCACTGCGAGCGCCTGATCCCTTCCCGCTGGCTAAAGCGTCCGCTCAAGCAACGCATGGCGGAATCCTTTATGCGCCTGTTTTCTCCCCTTCTTTAAGGAAGATGCTGAAGTTCACGGAACCATACACCCGGTGCTGGTTAAAATAAGGCAGAGAGGAGAAGTCATTGGTCTTGGGATGCTCCATGATGAATATCCCTCCGTCCCTTAGTAAATCACGCTCGAAAACCAAGGTGGGTATTTCCGGTAACTCAGGCAAGGCATACGGGGGATCGGCAAAGATGAAATCGAAGCTTTGCCTAGGGGCCGAATTCAAATAACGGAAAACATCCCCACGAATCAGAGTCAACGCGTCCGTCTTCAGCTCTTTCGCTACCTTGGCGATGAAAGAGGCATGCGCGTTGTTTTTCTCCAGGGCGGTCACCTTCCGGCATCCTCGCGAGATCAACTCAAAAGAGATACTCCCGGTTCCGGCAAAAAGATCCAACGCGTCCATGTCTTCCAGATCCACCAAATTATTTACTACGTTAAAAATATTCTCTTTCGCAAAATCCGTCGTAGGACGTGCGCTAAACGAAGAGGGCACGTCAAAACGCCGACGGGCGTATATACCGCTTATTATTCGCATATTAATAAAGATATTAAATCCATAGGGGCTTTCGCCACATCCGTTCCCAACAGATAGGCTTCCGAAGGGATCTCCACCGGCTTGACATGGCGCAAATAGGCTCGCAATTGCTCCAGGGCCCGCGTTCGAGAGGAAGATTCCCCCGCTAAATGCAACTGATCCTTTTCCGGATCCAATCCGGCCTGTTTCCATACATATAATATATAGTACACGATATCGTCTAATTGGCCGACCGGGTAAGAGTTCACAAATAAGATTTTCCCTTGAGCGCAGCACACCACGTCCATCCGCTTTCGTTCGATCACGACATACATTTGCCGGAGTAAGCTAGCGCCACTCTCTTTTGTCCATAGCGTTAGCGGAGAAGTCATGTAGTGGGAGAAAAAAGGATGCAAAAGAGAACGGGAGCAAAATTCGTAGACCTCCTCGTCCACGCCAAACACCAATTTAGCCTGTCGCTCCTTTAACGTATCTGCCAAGCCATGCAATTGCGGCGTAGAAAAGCAGAAATCCAATAGTCGCCCTTCCTTACCGTCTTCCCAATAATTATCAGGGACCAAGCTATATTCCGGAGATACACAGATCACGTTAATCCGCTTGTAAGTCCACGTAAGGAACTCATGGGCGAAGAAAAACTCCTTAAGGGAAGCAATGAAAGAGACCGCCCGATCGAATTCCGTTTCCCGATAGAAGAAACTTCCTCCGGCCGAGGGATCATACCCGGAAAAAGAAAGTCCATCCGACCGAAGCCGGATGGACACTATATACTTTTCCGAATTATCAGTAGTCAACGTATCAGGAATGCTGATAGTCATATGAGCCACTGATTATTCCCAGTTACCTGCGTTGTTATTAATTTCTTCCAAAGAACCTACACGCATTCCAGGGAACTTACCTTGTTTCTCAGCCTTGTCGATCAAGTTATAAGTCAACTGAGCATCCATGTCGCGCAAATATTCTTTGTAAGGAACCTCACAAGCGAATACTTTGATCTCATAACCAGAACCGGATTTCAACGTAGCCGTATCCATCTTGAAAGCAATCTTCTCACCCGGAACTGCCGGAACATAACGCATAGCAGCTACATCATAATCCTTACCCAGCAAAGTATCTTTCGCCAATACCCACATGGTATCACGTCTGATTAAACCTTGCTTAACAGCCTCTGCCTCGGTCAGACCTTTCTCCAACTGCTCATCCGTCAATACGCCTTCCTTGATCAAGAACGGTAACTTATCCGTATTCAAGAATTTCTCCAAATCTTCGAAACTGCCGGCATGAGCCTTATAGATGTTCTTATACTCAATCTGGGCTTTACGAATTTCAATCAAGCGAGTTTTGATCGCGTTGTCACGCATATCCTTCTCTTCATTGAACTCGATCGGTCCCGTAACGCTCTTGTAGCACATGTAAACTAGCAGTACAACTGCGGCAGCTAATAAAATCTTTAATGTAACTTTCATGGTTTGTATTGTTTTTTGAATTTATTTCGTTCCGCAAATTTAGAAAAGAATATTTAATACACTACCTTTATAGCGAAAATTATTGCGATCAAAATGATAAATAGTTACATAAGTCGTCAAATCGAACGAAATTTCCCCTATAAACCGACAGAAGATCAGTTTTTAGCCCTTCATACGCTTACCGAATTTCTCTTGTCTGAGCAACCTGACGGTCTTTTATTGATGAAAGGATACGCCGGAACCGGGAAAACCTCTCTGGTCGGAGCTTTGGTGAAAACACTCAACGAACTAAAGCAAAAAACATTTTTGTTGGCTCCAACCGGACGAGCAGCCAAAGTTTTCTCGGGCTACGCCGGCCAAAAAGCGTATACAATTCATAAAAAAATATATCGCCAACGGGCGTTTTCCAATGAGGCGACGGGCTTCATGCCGACTGATAATTTACATAAAGATACACTTTTCATCGTCGACGAGGCATCCATGATCGCCAACGAAGGGTTGGATTCCTTTGTTTTTGGTTCCGGACGCCTGCTGGACGATTTAATCCAGTATGTCTATTCCGGGGAGAACTGCCGTCTTATCCTAATGGGAGATGTAGCTCAGCTTCCTCCGGTGATGCAAACAGAAAGTCCGGCCTTGAATCCCGACATATTACGGGGTTACAACCTACAGGTTTGGGAGATAGCGTTAACTCAAGTCGTACGCCAAAGCGAGGACTCGGGAATCCTGTTCAACGCTACCCGGCTACGAGACGCGCTACGAAACAACACCGTCGAGATCTTCCCTAAATTACAGCTAAAAGACTTCTCCGACTTCACGAAAGTCAATGGAGACGAGCTAATTGAGGAGATATCATCCGCCTATAGCCGTGACGGCATGGAAGAGACCATGATTATCTCCCGCTCGAATAAACGAGCCACGATTTATAATAACGGCATACGTAACCGCATCCTATACAGGGAAGAAGAACTATCGTCCGGCGATCGTTTAATGGTAGCCAAGAACAATTATTATTGGACAGCGAATTGCAAGGAAATGGACTTTATAGCGAACGGAGAGATCATTCAAGTCATGCGGGTACGCCGTGTCACGGAGATGTATGGCTTCCGCTTCGCCGACATCACGGCTCGTTTTCAAGACTATGATCTGGAAATCGATCTGAAAATCCTATTGGATACGTTACAGACCGACTCCCCTGCCCTTCCCAAGGAGCTAAACGACAAGCTATTTTACACCATATTGGCCGATTACGAGGACATTCCTACCAAGGCGGGGAAAATGAAAAAGATGAAGGTAGATCCTCATTATAACGTCGTCCAAGTAAAATACGCCTATGCGGTAACTTGCCATAAAGCCCAAGGCGGCCAATGGATGAACGTCTTTCTCGATATCGGTTACATCACGGAGGAAATGCTCGGCGAGGATTTCTATCGGTGGCTCTACACGGCTTTTACCCGGGCGACCCAGCACCTATATCTGGTGAATTTACCGGACGAGTTCGTCGAATGATTTACAATATTTTAAGATCGAAACTGGTAACATTGACAAGAAATACTTATTTTTGTTGCAAAACATACGTATGTACGGATGATTTATAGCATCTGAAAAACATATAGAAATGGCAAACAAGGAAAAAATAGATTATCTATTGATCGATATCAGGGAGTTGGAGAAGTTGGTAGCCGAAATGAGGAACGCGGAAATCTATCCCGCCTCTTTCTTCAACCAGACCTTCCAGTTGACCCACAAGGTATTGAAGGAGCTTCATACGCTGGAGGAACTTCAGTTGGAGGCTTTGCGTGAACAAATGGAGGAACATCAACGACTTATCGATTCTATTCCCGCAGGTAAAACTTCACAGATGCCGGAGGTGCGACCGGCTCCGGAAGTCTCCCCTACGATCGAGGTCGTACAGGCACAGGCACAGGTACAAGAACCGATCATCGAGACGATTACGCCGGTCATCGAAGAACCGGTCGTTGAGGAACCTATTGTCGAAGAACCCGTTGTCGAGAAAGCGATCCCCGAGGAAAAGATCGTACAAGAGACAATCCCCTTGAAAGAGATAGAGATTCCACCTAAAACTATATTAGCGGATAAATCAAGTATTTCACTGAATGATATATTGGAAAAGAAGAATCTGTCTGACTTCCGTAAGGCATTCAGTTTAAATGATCGTTTCCGCTTCCGAAGGGAATTATTCGGAGGAAATGAGGAGAAAATGAATAAGGCGATCGCCGACTTGAACGATCTTTGCTCGTACGAGGAGTCGGTCACTTATCTAAACAAAGTGTTGAACTGGAATATAGAAGACGCTTCCGTAGTCGATTTCATCAATCTATTGGAAAAACGCTTCTCCTAAAATATACGATATGGCAAAATTGACTGTAGTCCCAACTCCTGTCGGCAACTTAGAAGATATGACATTCCGGGCGATCCGTGTGCTAAAAGAAGCAGATCTTATTTTAGCGGAGGATACCCGTACGACCGGCATATTGCTGAAACATTTCGAGATACAAAACAAAATGCAGTCCCACCACAAATTCAACGAGCATAAGACGGTGGAGCAAATCGCGGCCCGTATCCTGGGAGGCGAGAATATCGCCCTTGTTTCCGATGCTGGTACACCGGCCATCTCTGATCCGGGATTCATGTTGGTAAGGGAATGTGTTCGCCAAGGGGTAGACGTAGAGTGTCTGCCCGGAGCTACAGCTTTCGTACCCGCCTTGGTAGCGTCCGGATTACCCAATGAGAAGTTCTGCTTCGAGGGGTTCCTTCCTCAAAAGAAAGGAAGACAGACCCGGCTAAAAGAATTGGCTTTGGAATACCGGACTATTATTTTTTATGAATCACCTTTCCGTCTGCTCAAGACCTTGACGCAATTCGCCGAGTTTTTCGGCGCGGACCGCCAAGTATCAGTATCCCGGGAAATCTCCAAATTACATGAGGAAACCGTACGAGGCTCCCTAGAAGAAGTAATTCAACATTTTACCGTGAACGATCCAAGGGGTGAGATTGTTATTGTATTAGCAGGCTTAAAAGATAAAAAGGACAAAGAGACAGAAAAAGATGTTTAACTTAACAAACAAAAAGAAGATGAAGAAAGTATTATTAGTATGTGTCTGCACAGCCATGCTGGCCTCTTGTGGGCAAAATTCAGCGGATTACAAGAAACTAAAGGCTGAGAACGATTCTCTACGCATCGAGAATACGAAGAACACGGATGAGCTTAATGATATGCTCTCCACCCTAAATGATATTGAATCCGATTTTCAATCCATACGTGATGCCGAGAATTATTTGACGATCCAACAACAAACCGGCGGCGAGCTAAACCAATCACGCAAAGATCAAATCAAGCAGAATATGCAATTGATCAGCGAGACCTTGAAGAGGAATAAGGAGCAAATCAGCCAGTTGGAGGATAAATTGAAGAAAAGCGGTATCCAATCTGCCGCATTACGTAAGACGATCGATCGGCTTTCCTCCGAACTGGATCAAAAGGCAACAATGATCGTCGCTTTGCAAGAGGATTTGGCAAAGAAGAACGTGCGTATCCAAGAATTGGACGAGATGGTAAGCTCCTTGAATGAGGACGTGGAAAGTCTGGCTACTACCGCAGCCGCTCAATCCGACAAATTGAACGCTCAAGATAAAGCCCTTCATACGGCATACTACTGTTTCGGCACTTCCAAGGAATTGAAGGAACAGAAGATCTTATCCGGCGGCGGCCTGTTCTCTAAATCTAAAGTATTGCAGAATGGTTTCAACAAGGATTATTTCATCTCTATCGATATCCGTGAGGTAAAAGAGATTCCTTTGTTCTCGGGTAAGGCTAAACTAAAATCCAATCATCCGGAAGGGTCTTATGAACTCGTAGAGGATGAAGACGGAAACTTGACCTTGAAGATAAAAGACGAGAAGGCATTCTGGAGCCTAGGCAAGTTCTTAGTGATCGAAGTTGGATAATGATTTATAAAAGTATATTTATAGATTTGGACGATACCCTTTGGGATACGTACCATAACAATAAAGAATGCCTTGAAGAGCTATATACCGATTACCACTTTAATCGGTATTATGCCTCCTTCGAGGCTTTCTTCGCTATTTATATGCCCCATAATCTAGACTTATGGGCCAAGTATCGTTCGGGAGAGATAGACCGGCAAACGCTGATATTGGATCGATTCCTCTATGTACTTCGCCCGTTAGGAATAGAGGATAAGAAAACCATCCTGTCGGTAAATGATGATTTCTTACGACGTACGACCACCAAAACCCGTTTAATAACCGGAGCCATCGAGTTACTGGAATATCTCCGCCCTTCCTACCGGTTGTTTATTTTGTCCAATGGATTCCGTGAGGTGCAATTCAAGAAACTTAGCAACGCGGGCTTGGCTCCTTATTTCGAACGGATGATCCTGTCCGAGGACGCTAATATACAGAAACCCCATAAAGGCATTTTCGACTTCGCCTTAAAGAACACGAACTCACGCCGATCCGAGAGCTTAATGATCGGGGATAGCTGGGAGGCTGACATCATTGGGGCTTACCAATCCAAGATAGACCAGATATGGTTGAACCCGGAAGGATTACCTGCCGTAGGCTTCATCCCAACCCATACAGTCCGCTCCTTGGAAGAGATCAAATCCATCCTATAGACAGACCTTTCTTACAATGCCCATTATAGCGTGCTTACGATGGGCATTATAAGTTCCTTAGAATGGGCATCGTAAAGACCTTACAATGCCTATGCTAAGAACCACATCTTAATAGACTATAAATTAATCGATTACTTATCGGCAGTCACCAGATATCGGCGAAAGCCCTCGGAGTATTCCGTATGATACCCATCTCCTATCGAATCGGAGCAAATAATAAAATAGTCAAGACCAGGCACTTTAGCGCATAAGGATCTAGCCTCCTCTGAACCTAAGACCATAAACGCCGTAGCATACGCGTCAGCGGTCATGGCATCCGGGGCGACGATCGTAGCACTAAGGATATCCCGCTGTACAGGGCGACCTTCACGGGGGTCGATCGTATGAGCGTATTTACGTCCATCCTTAATATAGAAATTACGGTAATTACCGGAAGTAGCCATTCCTAACGGTCTTGGAAAACTAACAACCTGCTCAAGTTCTTGATTCATGCCGGCAGCATCATCTGTAGGCTTCGTGATGCCCAAGCGCCAATCCATACCTGAGGGATTCACGCCTTTCACACGCATCTCGCCACCAAACTCCACCAGATAATTCCGGACCCCTTTCTTTTCCAGCATTTGGGCGATTATATCACAGACCGTCCCATCCGCCAAAGAAGAAAAATTCATCAGTAAGCGAGGATCATCCTTCACGATCCGATCCCCTTCTAGACGAACTTTGCGGAAACCGATAAACTGACGGACACTGTCGATATGGGCAGGGGTTACGCTATCCTTCCGGCTAAAGCCAAACCCCCAAAGGTTGATCAACGGGGCGCAAGTCACGTCGTAGGCTCCATTTGTCTTAGCAGATACTTCCAGTGCCTTCTTAAATACTTTCTGGAAGAGCGTATCCACCCGTACGTCACGGTTCTGGTTTACCTGACTGATTACCGAGGTGGAATCAAAAGCATTAAACAGCTGGTAGAAATATTTCAACTGCTCGTCAATCTCCTTATCCAAAGGCTTAGTATGTTCAAACTTAATATGATAAGGTGTATGAAGCCTTCCGGATACCTCATAGTATTGAGGAGCCTGTTCACAACTTATCAACAAGATGTTAACAAGTAAACAAAGGATGGAAAATCGACTTTTCATATTAGAACTCTGATGTAAAATGGAACTTAATATCCGGGAAATCCTGTTGGGCCATCATCAATACATAGCTAGAATCCGCTAAGTAAACATCACGGCCTTCCTTATCCAACGCCATATATTGCGCCTTACGTTTCTTGAAGTTCTCTAATGCCTGTTGGTTATCGCTCTCGATCCAGCAAGCCTTGTGCAGACTGATCGGCTCCCATTTACATTGGGCGGCATACTCATGTAATAGGCGGTATTGAATGACCTCAAACTGCAATTGTCCCACCGTACCGATAATCTTCCGGCCATTGAATTGATTGGTAAACAACTGGGCGACACCCTCGTCCATCAATTGCTCGATACCTTTGTTCAGTTGCTTTGCCTTCATCGGATCGGCGTTCTCTATATATTTGAACATCTCGGGCGAGAAGCTTGGCAGTCCCTTGAAATGCAATTCCTCTCCGGAAGTCAACGTATCCCCGATCTTAAAGTTTCCGGTATCCGGCAAACCGATAATATCACCGGCAAACGCCTCATCCACCACTTCTTTCTTCTGGGCCATGAAAGCCGTCGGACTACTGAAACGCATCATCTTGCCGAAGCGTACATGCTTATAGTTCGCGTTACGCTCGAAACGACCGGAACAAATCTTTACGAAAGCGATACAACTGCGATGGTTCGGGTCCATATTCGCGTGGATCTTAAAAATGAAGCCAGTGAAATTATCCTCATTCGGATCTACCACACGCTCTACCGCATGAATCGGACGTGGCGATGGAGCGATACGGATAAAGCAATCCAACAGCTCTTTCACACCGAAGTTATTCAGGGCGGAGCCAAAGAATACCGGAGCGATATCCCCATCCAGATACGTATTCACATCAAATTCAGGATAGACTCCCTCTATCAACTCAATATCCTCACGAAGCTTCGCTGCTTGCGCAGGCTCAATATAAGTCTCTAGATCCGGGCTAGTGATATCCTTGAGTTCCACATTCTCTGTCACATATTGCTTGCTCGGGGTATATAGGTTCAGTTTCTGCTCGAAAATATTGTAAACGCCCCGGAAACGTTGTCCCATATCGATCGGCCAACTCAAGGGGCGTACCTTTATCTGTAATTCTTCCTCTATCTCGTCCAGCAAATCGAAAGGATCTTTACCGTCACGATCCATCTTGTTTACAAACACGATCACCGGAGTCTTACGCATACGGCAAACCTCCATCAACTTACGCGTCTGCGCCTCGACACCCTTAGCGATATCGATCACGATAATAACGCTATCGACCGCCGTCAAGGTACGGAACGTATCCTCGGCAAAATCTTGGTGACCCGGCGTATCCAAGATATTAATCTTATGATCGGAATAATCAAAAGCCATTACGGAGGTAGCTACGGAGATACCGCGTTGCTTCTCGATCTCCATCCAGTCGGACGTGGCTGTCTTCTTAATTTTATTAGACTTCACCGCTCCCGCTACATGGATAGCGCCACCAAATAACAACAATTTCTCGGTAAGCGTAGTCTTACCGGCATCCGGGTGGCTGATTATGGCAAATGTTCTTCTTCTTTCAATCTCTTCTGAATACTGGCTCATTCTATTTTATATATATTGTTATCAGTTACACTTTGTTATTCATACAGTAAGACAAGCTGGTCTCCCAATGGGGTATCGTTAGCCCGTACGTGCTTTTTATCTTACCTTTATTCAATACGCTGTAATGCGGCCGACTGGCCGGTGTCGGATACTCCTTAGTCTCTATAGGTATCACCCGGTTATTCATACCCGCCATTTGCAAGATCTTTACCGTAAAATCATACCAGCTACACACGCCCTCGTCCGAGAAATGATAGATACCCGGTATAAAATCACCCACCTCGGCACGCTCCACTACGGTAAGCATGGCGATCGCCAAATCTCCCGCATAAGTAGGCGTACCCACTTGGTCAAAGATGAAACGCAACTCTTCTCGCTCCTTTCCCAAACGCAGTACCGTCTTCATAAAATTGTTTCCATACTCGGAATACAACCAAGCCGTACGGATAATCACAGGATCCGGGCACACCTCCATCAAGGCCTGCTCTCCCGCCAGTTTCGTACGTCCATATGCGGAAACAGGACAAGTAGCGTCGCTTTCCAGATAAGGGCGACAACTCGTTCCATCGAACACATAATCGGTAGAAACATGAATCACCTTCGCACCCACGGCATAAGCGGCCTCACCCAAGTTCCGTACCGCATCCCGGTTGATACGCATACACAGATCCTCATTTTCCTCCGCTTTATCCACCGCCGTATAAGCCGCGCAATTCAGGATATATTGAACATCATTTTCCAAGACATATTTCCGGACGGCCTCCTTATCGCAAATATCCAACGTATCTATATCCGTAAAAAGGAAATTATAGCCGGGATACTGGCCGATACGAGCGTGGATGGAATTTCCCAATTGACCGTTCGCTCCGGTTACCAAAACTGTCTTCATGTTTATTATATATATTATTAATCTTCTAGTTTAAGCTCCCCTTTCATATCCTCCCGATATCTCTCGGCGAGCAACGCCAAGAAGGAACTGATTTGTTTAATACCCTCCAACGTCTCCGCACTCACCTCTTTCCCTTGCATACGCAAGAGCAGGTAGCCATATACGGCAGAGAAACAAGTCTCCAGCTCTGGCAAGTCCTCTCCACCTGATTTAGCCCGGAGCTGTACGATATAAGGAAGCGTCTTATAATAAGCCGCGCTATACACCATCTCTTTCGGAGATTTCAAAAGACGGAGATGTAGATCGGTCAAAGTGATAATCACATTCTTGTTCAACTGGATATGACCTTTCTCCATCACCCCCTCGCTACGCATCATTTCGATCAATTCCTCGTACCATTGGGCGATCTCCTTCTTCACCTCCTCGGGCTGGTCGTAATGGGCGATCACCGTGCGGCTGATCGAGTCCATATCGAACCTATTCGCCCGGATCAAGTCCTCAACCTGCCACATATAAAGCAGATATTCAGCGATATTCTCTTTTCTTTTTTGTCTAGCTATTATCATATCGGCAAAGATAAGCTATATTCCGATAACGCTTGATAAAAATCCGCGTCTTTAACGCCTAACTGCCGGCAAGCCAAACGTGCAGCGTTCAGATTAATCAAGAAATAGCGATTGGGTATCCGCACCGGATAGTCTCCGTAACGGGTATGCAGAAAAGTCTGCCCATCTTTCTCCACGACCGGATGTTCCTCAAAAGGGATAGCGGTGATATCGCTCCGGACTTCCCTGGCCAGCTGGCTGACCGTATCATCACCTCCAAAATAAATCAATTTTCCTTCCCGCTCGATAGAAACGGAGAAAGATTGATAAGTGGATAAATAAGACTCCGGTGTCGCATGATCCGTCTCGGTAGACCAAGACAAATTCGTGAGAATGGCGATATGCGGACGATAAAAATCCAAGAGGAAACGCTTATCCAAGGCAGAGTTGATATGCTCATCTCCCTCAATCAAAGCGATACGAGCCTCATAGCTCAGATGCACCCGATTCGGAAGCGAGTCCACCTTGCTAGTCAGCGCATAGTCGAAAGCCAACTTTTGCCGACGCAACGCACAAACCATCATGGAAATAATAGTCTTCTTTCCACGACTGCCCGCCACAACAACCCGAGTTTTCGACCGAGTCCGTTGAAATATAAATTCCGGAATGGATTGGATTAACACCCCCAATTCCTTCGCACGCAATAATTCCGGGTTCTCTCGCTTTACTTGAGCCCCCAAAACCACCGAGTGAATATCTTTTATTAATTTCTCCGGAAACCACCCATCCCCATAACAGGTACAGCCCGCGTTATGAAGTCTTCCTATCATCTCTTCGGTCAGACCACAACCTGAAGCGCTTACCTCATATCCTTTTTCTCGAAGTGCTAGGGCTAGATCTAAAACCAAAGGTTCGGTTACGGAGATCAAATGAACTTTTCGCATCGTTTTGATTTTAGCGCAAAAGTACTACTTTTATAAATACCTTCGGCACAAAGAATCGAAAAATTAGATACCCTCGATCTGTTTAATGGTCGTAATGTTTCCTTTTCGTGAAGCCTCGATCAGCCTTTCCTTCGAGATTGTAACCGAAGTCTGTATAAATTCCGGAACATTAAACGAGAACAGGGAACGTTCATAATAATCCGAAGACGCTTGTGGTAACAAGAAGGGTTTACCACACTGCCCCCGCTCGTCCACATGAACTAAATACGGGCGTGTAAAAAGCCCGTCTCCCCGCCTGCTAGAAAAGACAAACCAACGGCTATTGCTGCTCCAAGAGTGATAGCTCTCTACATCCGGACTATTCACTCCCGGTAAAGAATCGATTGCCCCGGTAGATAAATCCAACATATGCAAATCCGCATCCTTATGCCAAATAGAGAAATTGCCATAATCGGACACCGTATAAAGTAACCGTTTTCCATCTGGGGAGACTCTCGGGAACTTGACACTTCGACCCGCTTCCCTCGCATTATACAAGGTATCCACTTGGGTTCCGATCGAACCGTCTTCCGGATCAAAAGCGACCCGCAACAGGTTATACCGAACCTCCCGATAGTTTTCGGGCATACAAACAGAATCCGCCGAACAAAACAGTAGATAGCTACCATCCGGAGTAAAAGCGGGAAAAGTCTCGTAACACGCCATGGAAGCCAACAAAGGCGAACTCAATACCCTCTCTTTCTCCGTGTCATAGATCAGCACGTCCGATTCCACATCATATACCTCAATCCGATTCTTATCGGAAAGATGGAAATCTTGGTGGGTCTCGTTGGTAGAGAAAGCGACATACCGGCCCGATGGATGCCAATACGGATAAACGAACGAAGCCGGCTTACCGTCTCGTTCAAACGCGATCTTCTTTACCTGCCGATGGTCAATGAGGTAAGTCCCATTATGAGAGCCTCGTTGATGGAAAAGCATCCGTTCCCCTTGTCGCTCACAAAAGGCATGGCAGTTCATACAACTATTATTGGTCGATTGGTTATCAAGAACAGACTTTTCAACATAGTTTTCAACACATCGTTGATAGATTCCCATCTCGTTCCACATCCGATATCCGGGGAAAATACGGCGATACGCCAAATAAGCGTCAACAGAATCTCTTGACACATAGATCGGGAAACTCATTTGTTTCCAATCACTTTGAGATTCCCGAAAATAAACTGTCACATCTATTTGTTTTCCTCGTGCGTCCTGTGATAAAGCCTTCCAATCTGTTTCCGGCAGGTTGAAAGCACCATGATCGGCTGCGATTATCAACTCCCTATTCATAGTTTTCAACCGAGTTATCCCCTGTAGCTGTCGATCGACCAACTTGAAATTGGGGGGCGCCATATTGACCGGTACAGTAACTTCCCTGTAATCCGGAAGCACGTCCGTTTCTCCTAGTTCCGCTTGCGAGGGAACTTCCGGTTTACAAGCAATAAGTCCCAAAAGACAACCTATAATCCAACAGATAGATAATCGCTTCATTGTTCTTCTCCTTTAAAGATCTTGAAATAGTAATAAAACCAATAGGTATCTCCAAATTGACGATAAACCGAGGGCACATCCATCTGGTTGGCAGATCGCCTCAAAACCTGCTTGAATTCCCGGTATCGATCTACGACCTCCGGCTGTATGGAATAGGAGGAAAGCGATATACTGTCTTTCTCCGCCAACAACAATCCGGCTTCTTGGAAGTGCCGGGGCATCGGTGCATCCTTTCTGAAAGGTGTCTCTTCCAAAAACCGTCCAAATGCATCCAGCTTCTTATCCAACAAATAATAACATCCCCGATATTCCCAACCGATCCGGTGATCCGGAAGGTTGTATCCACTCCATAAAGAATCGACGGGTACAGACAAACTCAGTCGATCTCTTTTCTCAACAGGCATATATTTGTCACTCAACTCCGGATCTTTATCCATTAATTCCGGATGTACCAGATAGGTAGTATAGCGGCAAGCCCAATCTTTATAGAATGGCATAGCGGCAAGCAAGTCCAAGTATTTCTTAGCCAGCCCCATCTCACCTCTAATCAGACAAACTTGCACGAGACGTTGCATCATGCGGGCACTTCCTTTACGTTTGGCTTGCGTACATCCATCCATCGCAAAACTTTCAGACAAGGAGACATCGCCAACAAGGTAATGAACATCGCTCAATAAGCGATCCATATAAAAGGTCTGATTCCAATCGGCACATAAGCTTTTCGTTCCTTTCTGATCGAATGCAAACATCCGGTCGGCCAGTTCTCCCTTATGAGCCAACGACATATTTAAATAGTTTAAGCTAACATTGTTCTGGATCTGCTTTCCCCGGTACTTATCAATAATAGCGTCCCATTGCCTCTCCCGGGCCAAGAAAGCGAGCTCGTCAAGCATCATGCGTTGCGCATGCCAAGGTTCCGGCAGGCAAAACCGGATAGATACCAGCGTCGTGATCAGACAAGCTACAAGGGTTATCCGATCCATCCATTTATTCTTCCTCCCAATCCCTGCAACAAAGCGAGCGAATAAAGCAACACCGACGATCGAAAGGGTAAAGAAAGTCCATACACGATAGATATAATAATGAGGTAATCGCTGTATCTCCAGATAGGCTTCCGCCATCCATCCATCAGACAAAGGCACAGGAATCCCCAACCATCCGCTAAACAAATAGATAAAAAGCGCAGGGATCAAGCAGGTAGCGGCGGCCCATCTTTGCCGCGACGTTTTGTAGCATAATAAGGCAAATAGCGTATACAGGAAAGCGTAACAGACCGAGAGAAGCCCGGTCAACCCACATAAAAAAAGCGTAGAGGCAATTCCGTATCCGACGATAGAACCCGCTCGCCGAATCTTTAACGATACCGACAAAGCTAAAAGCATCAAAACCACGCCAACCGTCCCGTCCACCAAATACTCCCCATGAATGCTCATCTTCAGCAGATACAGGACCGGCAATAAAGAAAAGAACAGCAGGTAGGCCTTGTCAGAAAAACGACGCAAGAGCCTATAGATCATGAGCCCGCAACTAACGAGTAAAACTGTATGAAGAACTACCGCCGACATAGGTTGCCGGTAGTATTGAATGATCCATTGCCCGGCGACAGCGCAAAACCCTCCCGGCTGAAAAAGAAACTCCCGGATATACCACCACTCAGGTATAAACAATTGCATCTCCTCCTGACCTACAAACACAAACACGCCAAAAAGCAGGAAATAATAGAAGATAGCGGCTGCCGAAAGAGACCAGAAAAGTGTTTGTTTCCAATTCATATACTTAATAGATTATTATTCCACCAACCATCGCTCGATGTTACGGGTCACTGAGGAGAAGTTCACGCCGATCTTGATAACTTGTCGCGGATCACTCGCGAAGGGAAGCGCATACTGTCTCTCCTCGATCTGGCGCAACGCCTCCTCGGCGGTGCCGTTCAGCTTGAATTCCATCACGTAGATATAGCGATCGGTCTTTAAAACGAGATCAATACGCCCTTGTGAGGTATGATATTCCACCTGCGTATAAAGCCCGACCAGCTTAAATATAATAAAGAGCACGTTTCGGTAATGCAACTCCGTATCACGCTCCGGCTTCTGACCGGCTATCACCTCATAGGGTGTATCAGCGAAGAGGCTTTGCAAACGGCGGAAGAACGCGTCGTAATCACCGGTTTCCACCTCTTGAACAAAACGACCGATCTCAAAAGGTGTCTTAGAGGCACTTACTCTTGAATAGAAAGGAAGGAGGTATTTCACGAAGCCTTCCTCTACCTCCAAATTGGGAAACCCTAGTTTATAGATACCAAAACGAGGATCGTAATCCTTGATCGTCAAGTAACCACTCTGGTAGATCACGGGGACGGGATTTTTAGAAGCGGAGTCTATACTATTCAACACATCCGCATCGGTTTCCGTGTTCGCCATCTCGTAAAGGTCGTAATGGGTATGCTTGAGTAATTCCACGAGGTAAGAGGGCGTACCAGTCTCGAACCAATAGTCGCCGAATTTCCGGCGAGCGAAAGTATTCAGCAGGCTGAAGGGGTTATACAGCCCGATGGAATTCTCCACGAAATGGTAGCCATCATAGCATTCCTTGAGTCGCAGGCAGGTCTCCTCGTAGGTCATATCTTGCGCCCCGGCCAGTTCCCTCACCTCATCTTCCAGACAAGTATGTATCTCTTTCTCCGTGATGCCACATAGCTCCACGTAACGATTGTCCATCGATATGTCCATGAGGTTATTCAAATCGCTAAACACGCTTACCTTTCCAAACTTCGTCACCCCCGTCAGCAAGGCGAGACGGATGGCTCTATCCATCGTCTTCAACACGCCGTAAAAAGGTTTCAACATGTTCCGCAACTGATTCTGCATATCCTCATCGTGCAGATTCTGCAACAAGGGCTTGTCATACTCGTCGATCAATATCACCACACGATGCCCGGTCTGGCGGTAAGCCTGCTCTATCACATAGCTGAAACGCTCCTCCAAGGCACGTCCCTGTTTCGCCGTTCCATACAGAGCCTCCCACTTCTCCAGAAATTCATTCAAGATACTGACCAGCGCGGCAGTGTCTTTATAATAACGAGTATTCAAATCCAGATGCAAGACCGGATATACCTCCCAGTCTTTCTCCAACCGTTCCATAGCCAAACCCTCGAACAACTCCCTCTTCCCTTGGAAATAGGCCTCCAGCGTAGATAGCAAAAGACTCTTGCCGAAACGCCGCGGACGACTCAAGAGATAGTAACTTCCGGTCTTAGCCAACTGATAGATCAAAGCCGTCTTATCAATATAAAGATAACCGTCTTTACGGATCTTCTCGAAGTTCTGTATGCCGATAGGATAAATTGTCTGGTTCACAACAATGATCGTTTAGATAAAAAATGATGAACAAAGATAGATATTCCTTTTTACCGGAACAAGATAAGTATGTATGATTTCAAGCAGCACTTACCTAACATGAATAAACAAGAGTATGTAGTCTAATTATCAGAACATTACATTTACCAACCAATTACAATATTATGTAAAAGCTTTTACATGATATTGTAAACACATTTACCATTGCATGTAAAGGCCTTTACATGTAGTGGTAAATGCTTTTACCTCTATATATAAACGGCAATGCGCCTATTAGTATGAGGCAAGACATCTATATCTATATCTATATCTATCCCTTTTATCACTCAAAAACGAATGACCTTAAACATTTCCTCCTCTTTTTTCTTTACTTTTGAGCTGAAATATCAATCATGCGATTATGACTATACAGATAATAGATACCGGATACTTCTACGCCGATGGAGGTGCCATGTTCGGAGCCATTCCTAAAACCGCCTGGAGCCGTCGCTATCCGAGCGATGAGACCAATGGTTGCGTACTTGCCATGCGTAGCCTTGTCATAAAGACAGACGACGGACGTATCGTCCTAATAGATAACGGAGCGGGAGATAAACACCTAAAGCGACTAAGCTATTACCGCTTCTTCAACTTGACAGACCTTGGCGCGGAATTACGAAACCGAGGAATACAGCCGGAGGAAATCACGGATGTAGTCCTCACCCACCTCCATTTCGATCATTGCGGTTATACCACGCGAAGAGATGACGCTACCGGAGATTTATCCCTTTCTTTCCCTAACGCCACGCATTGGGTGAGCCGCAAGCAATGGGAGAATTTCCTCCACCCGAACGCCTTGGAGAAAGATTCCTATTTCAAGGAGAACATGCAAGCCGTAGCGGACGCGGGCTTATTGCGGCTGCTAGATACCGACACATCGATTTGCCCCTCTATAGAGCTGCGCTTATACGATGGGCACACTCCGGGTCAGATCGCTCCCTATATCCATACAGAGGAACGGACTTTTGTCTTTGCCGGCGATGTTATCCCACTTGTAGCCAGCGTGTCTCCTGAATGGATCTCGGCTTACGACACCTGCCCACTCACCTCCTACGAGGCGAAAATCCGTATGCTGGAAGAGGCTGTCAGGGAAGAACAGGCTATCATTTATTGCCACGATGCCTACACGCGTTGCTCCACGGTAAAAAAAGTAAATAGGTACTACAAAAAAGACAAGGAAATATAGGCTAAATCCATAAGGCCACCGTATCAAAAATGTAAAAGAATTAGATAAAACGACTAATTCTCTTTATCTTTGGGCGGTGATACTGAATCAATTATTGTTTTACTTACTAAATTCTAAACACATGAACAACTTAAGCAAACTAGCGCTCGCCCTGGCATTCTGTGCGGGAATGATCGCTTGCTCCGGTGGTAAGGCCGTAAAAGGAGATTACGGAATCGTTCCTTTGCCACAAGAAGTAACATTGACAAGCGAAAGCCCTTTTGTCTTAACTCCATCCACTAACATCGTTTACCCGGAGGGAAATGAGAAAATGAAGGAAAATGCCCAGTTCCTCTCCTCTTATATCAAGGAAATCACAGGATATGAATTGGGGATAGCAACCGGGCAATCAGGAAAGGGGATCAGCCTCGTTATCGACCAAAGCATCCAGAATACGGAAGGGTATCAACTGACGGTCACGAAGGAGGGAATACGGATCGCGGGAAGCACGGATGCCGGCGTATTTTACGGAATCCAGACCCTACGCAAATCAATCCCGGCTACCGCCCAAGGGATGAACGTAGAGCTACCGGCGGTTACGATCCAGGACTATCCCCGTTTCGCTTATAGAGGCATGATGCTGGATGTCAGCCGCCACTTCTTCCCGGTAGACTCGGTGAAGACCTATATAGACATCCTGGCCTTGCACAACCAGAATACGTTTCATTGGCATCTATCCGACGACCAAGGTTGGCGTATCGAGATCAAGAAATATCCGGAGCTGACCCAGATTGGCTCCAAGCGCAAGGAGACCGTGATCGGCCGTAACTCCGGAAAGTATGACGGGAAGGAATATGGCGGTTTCTACACGCAAGACCAGATACGCGACGTGATCGAATACGCCGCGCAACGTCATGTCACGATCATACCGGAAATCGATATACCGGGGCATCAACTGGCGGCGTTGGCTACTTACCCGGAGCTTGGTTGTACGGGTGGCCCGTATGAGGTATGGGGCCAATGGGGAGTGGCCGACGACGTGATCTGCGCCGGAAACGAGAAATCCATGCAATTCCTAGAAGACGTATTGAGCGAGGTTATCGACCTGTTCCCTTCCAAATATATCCACGTGGGCGGCGATGAGTGCCCGAAGGTACGTTGGGAGAAATGCCCGAAATGCCAAGCCCGTATCAAGGCGGAAGGGATCAAGGGAGACAAGCGACATTCCGCCGAGGAATATTTGCAAAGCTACGTGATCTCCCGCATGGAGAAGTTCGTGGAAAGCAAAGGCCGACATATCATCGGTTGGGACGAGATATTGGAAGGCGGGTTAGCCCCGAACGCCACGGTGATGAGCTGGCGAGGTATGGCTGGAGGACAAGAAGCGGCCCGGCAGAAACATAACGTGGTCATGTCTCCTAACACGTACGTGTACCTTGATTATTACCAATCATCCGACATCGAACTGGAGCCTTTTGCCATTGGTGGTTACTTGCCGATGGAAAAGGTATATTCTTTTGAGCCTACGGCCGGTATCGCTCCCGAGGATCAGAAGTACGTGATCGGCGCTCAGGCAAACTTATGGACGGAATACATCCCGACATTCTCGCAGGTGGAATATATGATCCTTCCCCGTATCGACGCTGTCGCTGACATTCAATGGAGCGACCCGTCCAAGAAAGATTACCAGACTTTCTTACCCCGGGTAGCACGTATGACTGAATTGTACGATCGCCTAGGTTATAATTATGCGAAACACATCTTCGATATCAACGCCTCCTTGACAACCAATACGGAAAACGGCACACTTGATATCGCCTTGACAAGGCTGGGAGAAGGGGATATTTATTATACGACAGACGGCAGCGAGCCAACAACCGCCAGCCCGAGATACGAAAGTCCCGTGCAAATCAAGGAGAATTGCGACTTTAAAGCCGTGGTGATCCGCCCGACCGGGAAAAGCCGCATCTTCTCCGAGAAGATCTTTTTCAACCGGGCGACCATGAAGCCTATCACGTTGAAAGAAGAGCCAAGCAAAGGATACGTCTTCAAGGGCGCACAGGTCTTGGTAGACGGCTTGCGTGGCGGCGAGAACTATAAGACAGGCCACTGGCTAGGTTTCCAAGGAAAAGACCTCGACGCTACAATCGACCTAAAGGAACCTACCGAGATCCAAAAGGTATCTTTCAACACCAACGTGGTGAAAGGAGACTGGATCATGGGAGCCTCCGCCGTAACCGTAAAGGTGTCCGACGATGGAAAAGACTTCAGGGAAATAGCCTCTAAGACAATTCCGGAATTAGCCCCAAATGATAAAGATGGCATTTACCCGCAAGAAATAGCTTTCGATCCGGTAAAAGCCCGCTACGTGGAAGTAATCATCCATAGCAGTAAATTACCTCAATGGCACGGCGGAGCGGGAAGCCCGGCTTTCTTGTTCGTGGATGAGATAGATATCAATTAGCACATAATAATTCACGGGAAATCGTTATCTTTGTACTCTCTTAAAGAGGCTTATTCGTTATTTCGTGATAAATACTAATAAATCAACGATATGATTCTATTCTTTCAATCTTCAACAAAGACGGTGCTGGCTGTAGAGGCCGCGCACGCTTTCTCTCCTGAAGACACTCAAAAACTGGTTTGGTTGTTTAGCGAGGCAACTCCTGTTCAATCAGAGACATTGGAAGGCTGGTACGTAGGGCCACGCCGGGAAATGATTACCCCGTGGAGTACGAACGCCGTTGAAATCACCCAGAACATGGGCTTGACCGGTATTTCCCGTATTGAGGAATATTTCCCGGTCTCTTCCGGCGACGCGGATCACGATCCGATGTTGCAACGTATCTACAATGGCTTGAATCAGGAGATCTTCACGATCAGTAAAAAACCGGATCCTATTGTCTATATTGAGGATTTGGAAGTGTATAACCAACAAGAGGGCTTGGCCCTGAGCCAAGAGGAGATCGCTTACTTAAACGAGGTAAGCCAGAAGTTGGGACGTAAGTTGACGGATAGCGAGGTGTTCGGTTTCTCTCAAGTAAACTCCGAACACTGCCGCCATAAAATATTCGGAGGCGTATTCATCATCGACGGCGAGGAGAAAGAAAGCTCTTTGTTCAACTTGATCAAGAAGACTTCCGCCGAGAACCCCAATAAACTGGTTTCCGCTTATAAAGATAACGTGGCGTTCAATGAAGGACCGACGGTAGAGCAATTCGCTCCCCTATCCGGTGACAAACCTGATTTCTTCGCCGTAAAAGATATCAAGACGGTTATCTCCTTGAAAGCCGAGACACATAACTTCCCGACAACCGTTGAGCCGTTCAACGGTGCCGCTACCGGAACAGGTGGCGAGATCCGTGACCGCCTGGGCGGTGGTAAGGCATCCTTGCCAATCGCCGGAACCGCGGTCTATATGACTTCTTACCCTCGTACGGAAGGGGCTCGCGAATGGGAGAAGGTCCTCGATCCTCGTCCTTGGTTGTACCAGACTCCGGAGCAGATCTTGATCAAGGCTTCCAACGGAGCTTCCGACTTCGGTAACAAATTCGGGCAACCGCTTATCTGTGGTTCCTTATTGACATTCGAGCACACGGAGAACGATAAGAAATACGCTTACGACAAAGTAATCATGCTTGCCGGCGGTGTAGGTTTCGCAAATATGCGCGATGCCTTGAAGGGTAATCCGGAACCGGGCGAGAAAGTGGTCGTAGTCGGTGGTGATAACTACCGTATCGGTATGGGTGGTGGAGCCGTATCTTCCGTAAACACGGGACAATACACAAGCGGTATCGAGTTGAACGCCGTACAGCGTGCCAACCCGGAAATGCAGAAACGTGCGGCTAACGTGATCCGTGCGATCGCGGAATCTGATGAGAACCCGATCGTCTCTATTCACGACCATGGAGCGGGTGGACATCTCAACTGCTTGTCTGAGTTGGTGGAGGCTACCGGCGGACACATCGATATGAGCAAATTGCCCATCGGCGACCCGACTCTTTCAGCCAAGGAGATCGTAGGAAACGAGAGCCAAGAGCGCATGGGCTTATTGATGAAAGAAGAGGATGTAGCCCGTATAAAACGAATCGCGGATCGCGAGCGTGCCCCGATGTATGTGGTAGGCGAGACGACCAACGACATGAAGTTTGTCTTCGAACAAGCGGACGGCGTGAAACCTATCGATATCAAGTTGGAATATATGTTCGGTAAACCGCCTAGAACGGTTATGACAGACCATACGGTCACTGAATCTTATCAACCGGTTGTTTACAAAGAATCCGAACTTCACCATTATTTGGAGAACGTACTTCAATTGGAGGCCGTAGCCTGCAAGGATTGGTTAACAAACAAGGTAGACCGTTCCGTAAGCGGTAAGATCGCCCGCCAGCAATGTCAAGGTGAATTACAATTACCGTTGAGCGACTTAGGTGCCGTAGCGTTGGATTACCGTGGGAAGGCAGGTATCGCTACTTCTATCGGTCACGCTCCCCAGGTAGCCATGGTTGATCCGGCCGCCGGTTCCGTTATGGCAATCGCCGAGTCTTTGACCAATATCGTATTCGCTCCGCTGACCGATAAGTTGGAGAGCGTATCCTTAAGCGCCAACTGGATGTGGCCGTGCCGCAACGAAGGTGAGGATGCCCGTCTGTACACAGCCGTACAAGCAGCTTCCGATTTCGCTTGCAGCTTAGGTGTTAATATCCCGACCGGTAAGGACTCCTTATCTATGACGCAGAAATACGGCGACAATAAGGTGATCGCCCCGGGTACAGTGATTATCTCCGCTGGTGCCGAGGTTAGCGATATCAAGAAAATCGTCTCTCCGGTAGTGGCCCAAGACAAGAATACATACATTTATTATATAGACTTCTCTTTCGATACCTTAAAGCTGGGTGGTTCCGCTTTCGCTCAAGCGTTGAACAAGCTGGGTAACGAGGTTCCGACGGTGAAAGATCCGGAATACTTCCGTGACGCTTTCAACGCCGTACAAGACGCTATCGGAAAGAAACTCATCCTTGCCGGACACGATATCTCGGCGGGTGGTATGATCACCACCTTGTTAGAGATGTGCTTCGCCAACGTAGAGGGTGGATTGGATGTCAACTTGGATAAGATCTCCGAGAGCGACATCGTGAAGATCCTATTTGCCGAGAACCCGGGTATCTTGGTTCAGGTAAAGGAAAAGAAGGCATTCGAGAAGTTGATGGAAGAGGCCGGCGTAGGTTTCGCTATCATCGCCAAACCGACCGACGAGCGCCATGTGTTGGTATCGAAAGATGGTATCCAATATCACTTCGGCATCGACTATATGCGCGACGTATGGTACGAGTCTTCTTATAAGCTGGACGTAAGACAGAGCGGTAGCGTTTGTGCCGGAAACCGTTTCGAGAACTATAAGATGCAGCCCGTACAGTACAAGTTCCATAAGGACTTTACCGGAAAGCTTTCTTCTTACGGACTCTCAGCGGAACGCCGTACGCCGAATGGCATCAAGGCCGCCGTGATCCGTGAGAAAGGTACGCAATGCGAGCGTGAGACCGCTTACGCCTTGTATCTGGCAGGTTTCGACGTGAAGGATGTTCATATGACCGACTTGGCTAGCGGACGCGAGACTTTGGAGGATGTAAACTTCATCGTGTTCTGCGGTGGTTTCTCCAACTCCGATGTATTAGGTTCCGCCAAAGGTTGGGCCGGCGGTTTCTTGTATAACGAGAAGGCCAAGAAAGCGATCGACAACTATTACGCACGTAAGGATACGTTGAGTATGGGTATCTGTAACGGTTGCCAATTGATGGCCGAGTTAGGCTTGGTTTATCCGGAGCACGAGAAGAAGCATAAGATGCTTCACAATGACTCCCATAAGTTCGAGTCTAACTTCGTTAGCTTGGAGATCCCGAAGAACAACTCTGTCATGTTCGGTTCCTTGAGCGGCACGAAGTTGGGTGTATGGGTAGCTCATGGCGAAGGTAAGTTCGAGTTCCCGTACGAGGAGAAGGAATACAACATCATCGCTAAATACAATTACGACGGTTATCCCGCCAACCCGAACGGCTCTCCTTGGTCCGTTGCCGGTGTTTGCTCAAAGGACGGCCGCCACTTAGCCATGATGCCTCACCCCGAACGTGCGATGTTCCCTTGGCAATGCGGTTACTATCCCGCCGACCGAAAGGAGAACGACGAGGTCACTCCCTGGATCGAGGCGTTCGTGAACGCTCGCAAGTGGATCGAGAATAATAAATAAAAATAACGGGGGTTGTTTTTAAAGTTCATTGAACCTTACAAACAACCCCTTTTTCTATACATTAATAATATATATATCGACTTATGAAGAAGAACTACATCTGTATGCTCCTATTGGCGGCTATCGCCATTTTCTCCACAACGAGAGCCCAAGCGCAGGAGTTTCATTTCATGCCTAAGGTAGGTTTTAGTTTAGCCAGCATTATGGGTCTGGATGGTAGCACCCGTTCCGGCGTGAACGTAGGCGTTAGCGGTGAATATGTTTTCCCCGAAGATGTATTCGCGGTGGAGGCCGGCGTTTATTATGCCATGCAGGGAGCCACGAAGAAACATAATTACGGGGGGGAATACATCTCCGCCAATCTCAACAACGATTACATTAACATCCCGATCTACGCGAAAGTTTATGTCTATAAAGGATTGAACGTATTCGCCGGTCCTCAGTTCGGCTTCAACATACATAACAAATTCAGCCTGGAGGCAAAGAAGAAAGAGTATGCGGCCGTCAGCATAGACGAGCTATTCTATCCCTTCGACTTCTCGCTATGCGTAGGTGGTGGCTATCAATTCGAGAACGGCCTCTTCTTGACCGTGAACTACAATTTCGGTTTAACGGATGTATTAAAATACAAAGACATCCAAATAGAGGGCGAAACCAACCACTTCCCCCTTATGGCCGACGAATCCACCGTCCGCAACGGAGTGTTCCAGGCGAACATTGGTTGGAGATTCTAAATACGTAGGGATTTATAAACATACGCACAGCAATATATCGACAACAAATATCCTGCTGGTGATGTCGGTTGGATTCAACACCGCGTCACCAGCATTTTACATCTCTGTAACACCCCTGCAATATCCTACCGATACCTTTGCCCTCAATATTAATCGACATAGAATTTAATAAGAGAAGCATGGAAAGGTTATTTAAAATCAGAATCTTTACGGTAATGTTCTTTGTAGCCGTAGCCTCTATAGCGGCGAACGCTAAAGAGAGTAAGAAGGAAGGTGACAACTATCACGCAAAGCAAATTCTCATCGTAGGTTTACACGATAACGTGAAATCAAACTATTTCTACAATGGGATGATCGCCGAAGAGACCGGCATGAAAGCGGATAGTATCGACCAAACGTATAATACGATCATCGCCGAGAATATCGCCGCATCCGTCAAAAACGGAGATTGCAAGTTTATCCCGGCAAACGCTACACAAGTGACCGGACAGGTGCTAAATGAGATCAAGGTCAACGGAGAGAGCGAAGATTGCTATTCCGATCTTTCAGCCGTGCCGACCGACGAACTACAAAAGGTATTGGATAATGCCGACGCTGATTATCTGTTGGTATTAAACCAGCATTATCTTAAATGGCAAGACCAACCGTTGCGCACGCTTTTCCACATCGTCAGCTATACCCTATTCGACAAAGACAAAAACGAGGTATATCGGGGCAACAACTTCTTTACCTGCATGAATCTTGAGAATCCGGATAAGCTCAGAAAGAGCAGCCGCAAGAGCTCATCCAAGATAGCATCTAGCATTATCAAGACTTTGGACGAGGACTAACCTTCTTCTTTATAGACACATTTATAATTTTCTCGTTGAGCCTAATGGATATCCTTCATTAGGCTTTTTTCTTTATTTAAACCTACACACGGATGTAATCTCTTTGCAAAACGGGGCACTTACTTTTGCGCCGGAAAAGATATTTAGGTTTAATTTTAAAAAGATTATCATGAGGATGTTTAACAAACGCATTACTTGCAGGTTACTTGCCTGTTTGTTATTTTTCAATTGCTTACCGGCTCTCCTATTCGCGCAAGGAACGCAAGCCATTATCACGGGCATGGTCGTGGATAATAAAGGAGAATCGGTGATCGGGGCCACTATCCAAGTAAAGAATGAATCTACCGGATTCTTCACGGGCTCTATCACTAACGATAAAGGAGAATACACCATTAAGCAGCTTCCGCTAGGTTCTCCTTATACCGTTACCGCGTCTTTTATTGGTTATGGAGAACAGAAAAAGACTGGATACGCATTGAACCAAGGGGATATGCTTCGGGTGGATTTCAAGCTAGCGGAGGAGTCGGTGGAGATCCAAGCCGTCGAGGTGGTCGCTAATTCCCTAAAGAACATGGTTCCGAAGATCGGTGCGGCAACGTCTATCTCCGCTCAAAATATCACGAAGCTTCCGGTAAACGGCCGTAACTTCACCTCCTTGATGGATCTCTCGCCATTGAGTAGCGGAGGAAACATCGCCGGACAATTATCATCCTCTACGAATTACACCATCGACGGTATGACGGCGAAAGGTACCGTAGCGAGCGGAACGACTTCCGGCGCTTATACGATCTCCATGGAAGCGGTTCGCGAGTTTGAGGTGGTAACCAACCAATATGACGTGACCAACGGACGTTCCGGAGGCGGTACCGTGAGCGCCGTCACGAAATCCGGAACCAACACCTTCACCGGAAGCGTATTCGGGTTCGGTCGTGCCGATTGGCTATCCAGCTCTTACGATATACGAGGAAGCAAATCGACTTCCGACTTCTCCACCTATCAATATGGTTTCTCTTTGGGAGGCCCGATCGTGAAAGACCGTGCGCACTTCTATGTCGTATGGGATCATCAACAGGATTCCCGCCCGATTTATATAGCGGATATCAAGACGGCGGCGGACGAGTCTCGTTACAATGTCACTCAATCTACGCTAGACCGTTATCTGGATATCGCCCGTACTAAATACGGAGTATCCAATGACCCTCAGTTCGGGGAGTTCGGCAAGAAGAAGCAGACGAACGCCGTCTTCGCACGTATCGACTGGCAGTTGAACGCGACCAACTTACTAACCATTCGCGATAATTTCATCAACGAGGATAATAAACAGAGCGAGAGCGATAACTCCAGCATCAATCTGTACGAGGTCTGGATCGATCGCAAATCGCATAACAACAGCCTACTCGCTACCTTACGCTCGGTATTAAGCCCGAAGTTGACCAACGAGCTGAAGCTTCAACATTTCTTGGTTTACGAGGCCACGACCCCGAACAAGCAATTGCCAAGCTCTAATATCCCTAGGGCAATCGTTGAGAACGTGGAATCCATATCTGGCGACAAGAGCATGTACACCTCCATCCAGCTCGGAGGTCAACGCTACGCACCCGAGCATTTCAAGGATAATGTACTTCAGTTGGTAGACAACCTATATTACAATACGGATCGTATCAACTACACATTCGGCGCGGACTTCATGTACACCCATATGGCATCACTCTATGGCAGCGAGATGAACGGACGGTTTTATTTCACGGGACTGGATAATTTCGAGAATATGACCCCCTACCGCTATGCCCGTGAAATCGCCTTGGTAGATGATCCTACCGTAAAGATGAATACCTTGAACTCCGCTATCTACGGACAATTACAGACAAAGCTGTTCACAGGATTCGAGGTCATGGCCGGTATACGCGCGGATTATACCCGTTATTTCGACCACGCGAACTTCAACCAGACCGTGTATGACGAGTTGGGCTTACGTACAGACAACGTGATCTCCACCTTCCAATTGCAACCCCGTGTTCAATTCACGTGGGATGTGAACGACAAGCATCAAGATATCATCCGCCTTGGCTCCGGTATCTTCGGATCGGATTTAAACAACTATTCCATGATCAACAATATGCTGTTCGACGGCACGAAGGTAGCTTCCGTAGATGTACAAGGCGATCTGGTTCCGACTCCCGATTTCCAGGCTTACCGCCAAGATCCCTCTACCGCGCCGGGCGTGGATCTATTCAACAACCCCGACATCCAAAAGATCAGCACGATCAATATGAACAGCAAGGATGCCCGTGTTCCGGTCGTATATAAACTGAACGCCAGCTACACGCACTTCTTCTCCGACCGCCTACGGGTGGGCGTAAGCGCTTACGCCAGCTGGGCACGCCATAATTATATGTACGTAGACCGTAATATGGTGGATGAGCCTTACTTCCGTATCGCCGCCGAGGGAGATCGTGGCGTGTTCGTCCCCGCCGAGAGTATCAATACCAAGAACGGGGCGACCGACTGGATGCAAGGACGCAAGAGCGATCAGGTAGGCCGTGTGCTGGAACTGATCAGCGATGGAAAGATCAACCAATACGCGTTCGTCGTAGATGGGACTTGGCGTTATTTCAAGGATGGAGAGCTTTCTTTCAGCTATACGTGGAACGATTCCAAGGATAACACCTCTTACAACGGAAACGTAGCCAATACGGCGACCCTGGCCTTGATGGTAAAAGATGATCCTCGGGATTTGAGCACCATGACTTACTCGGACAACCAATTCCGCCACAAGGTCGTATTCTACGGTACGGCTCCCTCTTTCTGGGGGATCAGCGTAGGCCTGCGTTTCTCGGGGATCGGTGGAACCCGCTACTCGCTAGCCGTTAGTGGTAACATGAACGGTGATTTCGTGTCATCCAACGACTTGGCTTATATCTATGACCCGAACGATAGTAATACGCCTCAATATCTTCGGGAGGGTATCCAAGCGATCTTGGACAACTCGGATGCCGAGAAGAGCGTAAAAGATTATATCCGCAAGAACTACGGGAAGGTCGCCGAGCGTAACGGTGGCGTAAATGGCTTCTACGGTACCTTCGATCTGCGCCTCAACAAGAACTTCAAGATCTATAAGACTCATTCCATCGAGGCCTCGGTAGACTTCTTCAATTTCTTGAATATGCTCAACAAGGATTGGGGAGCGGGGCATAACCTAGGCAAACAGAACCTCTACTCGATCAAGAGTTTTGACGCAGAAAAGAAGCAATACGTATATAACGTAAACAAGAACACGGGCGTATCCAACATGAACGGAAACCCTTGGCAGATTCAAATCGGTGTACGTTATAAGTTCTAACAAACAGATATTCCATATTCAAATCAGAAAAAAGAATTACGATGAAGAGACAATTCTTATCATTCACACTTTTACTCGCGCTATCCACTTGGATGGCGCAAGCCGCTACCGTAAGAGGCACCGTATCCGATACGGCAGGCAAACCGCTGCGAGGCGTAGTCGTTACGGATGGTTATAATTTCACGCAAACCAATGAGCGGGGAGCATATAGCCTCGACTCGAATCTGGACAAAAGCCGCTTTGTCTACCTCTCCGTACCGGGCGACCATGAGATCACGCAGACCAAAGGCATACCGGATCTTTTCTATCAGCAGCTTGATAAAAGCAAGGACATCCATGAACATGATTTCACGCTCACCCCAAGGAAACAGGCGAGCGATGAGTTTGCCTACTTGGCGATTTCCGATCCTCAGACCATCGACGAACAGCAGATGAAACGTTTCAGCGAAGAGACCATCCCCGACTTGAGACAGACCATAGAGCGTTACCCAGGGAAAGAGGTCTACGGTATGGCGCTAGGGGATATTACTTGGGATCGCATGGATTTATTCACGCCTTATAAGGAAGCGGTCTCGGCCTTAGGCATCCCGATGTTCTCCGTGATAGGCAATCACGACCACGACCTACGCTACCCCGCCTTATCCAACCAAAAGGTAACCCAGACGAGCTACGCCGAGCGTATCTACGAGGATCATTTCGGCCCTTACAATTATTCGTTCAATATAGGGGATGTACATATCATCACCTTAAAAGATATCGATTATTACAAAGACAAGAAATATGACGAACGCTTCGGAAAGGAACAACTGGAATGGCTGAAAAACGACCTGAGTTACGTTAAGCCCGGTACGCTCGTATTCATCAACGTACATGCCCCCGTATTCAACCAGACGGATAAAGGGGGAGGAAACGCCGAGGACGCCGAGAGCCTGAAAGAGATCGTCAGTCCTTATAACGTCCATATCTTCGCCGGACATACGCATTTCTTCGAGAACAACCAAGTCACGCCGAATCTGTACGAGCACAATATCGGAGCCGCTTGCGGGGCTTGGTGGGCCGGCCATGTAAACCGGTGCGGCGCCCCTAACGGTTATCTGGTCGTAGAGGTGAAAGGCAATGCGGCTACTTGGCATTATAAGGCGACCGGCCATGAGCCGGATTATCAATTCAGGGTTTATAAGCCTAGTGAGTTCAAGTCGCAAGCCGATTACCTCGTGGTGAACGTATGGGATTGGGACCCAACCTACCAAGTTACCTGGAGCGAAAACGGCCTAGGGAAAGGTAGCCTAGAGCAATTCGACGATGAGGATCAAGACTATATCGACATGCACGGGAAACCTTCCGGATACCATACCTCGCATTTATTCCGTTGCCGCCCTTCTAGCGGAGTCAAAGACGTACAGATCAAGGTTACCAACCGGTTTGGCGAGGTCTTTACTAACAATGTAACGCTCCCGTAATCGAATCGTAACAAGCTACATTTACTTTTGTATCGATAAATATAGTAAACTCTCATTACATATTGACTTTAGAATCATTACAAAGGAACAAACCAAACCTTATTCCTAACTTTGAACGGCAACCCGGCTTTCAGCGGAAAGCGGTTGCCGTTACTTTTTTCATGGATATATCTCATTCAAGAGGCCAAAAGTTTCGAGTTCATTCGAAACTTTTGTATTTTTACGCAAAAGTTTCGAGTATGGACGATAGATTGATGACATTAGAGAAATATAACCTATGGAGTGGAAACGATTTTCCAACCGGCTATAACCGGCAAGATTATCTAGATCGGATATTATCTTACACCGGAAACAGATTGATCAAAGTCTTGGTAGGACAACGACGTGTGGGGAAAAGTTATATCCTTCGCCAGTTAGCTAGCCATCTCGCCAATAGCGGAGTAAATCCCCAGAATATATTCTTTATCAACTGCGAGCTGTCCTCCTTCAAATTCTTGAAGACTCACGAAGATCTTGATTCCCTGTTTAATCTCTACTTAAAACAAATAAATCCTCAAGGTCGTATTTATCTGTTCATTGACGAAATCCAAAATGTAGAGGGATGGGAACGCTTCGCCAACTCATACTCACAGGACTATACCGCAGAATATGAGTTATTCATCAGTGGCTCCAACTCAAAAATGCTATCCGGAGAACTCGCCACGTTATTGGCCGGACGTTATGTGGAATTCGCCATCTATCCTTTCTCGTACACCGAGTTCCTTGGGATCACCCAAAAGGAGAATAACAAAACACACTACCTAGAGTATATGCAAAGTAGTGGCATGCCGGAATTATACCATCTATCTCAACCGGAAGTTCAACGAAATTATATATCCGCATTAAAAGATACCGTATTACTACGCGATATCATACAAAGACAAAACATCAAAGACGCTAAACTGCTTGAGGACATTTTCGTCTACCTGGTAAATAACGCATCCAATTTGATATCAATCCGAAATATCACCAATTATTTCAAGAGTTCGGGTAGGAAGACCAGCTATGATACGATCGTCTCCTACATTAGTTATATAGAGCACACTTTTTTGGTACATAAAGTCGAGAAATACCAAATCAAGGGCAAGGAGACTATCGCCGGGAATTGTAAATATTACATCAATGACCTAGGTTTCAACAATTACTTGTATCAAGGCTTCGGCTACGGCATTGGATATAAACTAGAAAATCTCATTTATCTAGATTTATTAAGGGCGGGCTATCAAATATACGTGGGTAGCATAAAGAACAAAGAGGTAGATTTTGTAGCGATCAAAGGAGAGAGGGTTATCTATCTCCAATCTACTTATTTATTAATCGACAAAGAAACCATCAAACGGGAATACGCCTCATTAGAGGCTATTGAGGATAATTATGAGAAGATAGTTGTCTCTCTTGATGATCTGCCCCTTCCTTCCAAAGAAGGGATAAAGCACGTACAGGCATGGAATTTATCCCAAGCCATTTACTGACAGCAAACAAGAAGCCCCAATAGGAAAATCTACTTGATAAGTATCGCCAAGCTCCAGGCAAAGTACAGTCAAGTATTGGGCAAAGTATAGTCAAGCACAGCACAATCTAATCGTTTCACCTAGGTGAAGAGATCTTTTCACCTCCGTGATACGATCGTTTCACCTAGGTGATACGATCTCTTCACCTCTGTGAAACGATCTGTATGTATATAGGCGGACAAGAAAGAATACGGACAGACGAGCTACTACCTATAACACTTCTAGCTAATGCGACGGCATCTACCGTAACAAACACTTAGGAAAGCGTCTTCCTAGCTCCCCTTCACGGCTCTCACGGCATATCGCTGATATAACGCAAATGGACTGACGTGATACGTGCGATAAATAAATAAAGTGTAGATAGAAAGGCGACTCGCAAGGTTATCCCCCCGAGTTATGGGTCAGCGGATTTTCCCGGTTGGCAAGCTTTCTTTTAAGCGTATAGCATAGCCAGCCTAAACATGAAGAATTTCACATCAGACACCCCTCTTAACTGGCTTCGAAAAGCTTTGATTTTAGCATT
>JAQVCX010000092.1 GCA_028689545.1 Parabacteroides sp. | reverse complement strand
CCAGAGCATCAGCTACGTGATTGACGTTCATCGGGGACGCATCCAACCCCTCACTCGTTGGATCGATTATGTTTTCTATGTATCGTTCTTCCCTCAATTGGTTGCCGGTCCGATCGTTCGTGCCCGTGATTTTATCCCTCAAATGTATAAGAATCCTACGGTGACGCACGCTGAGTTTGGCGAGGGGTTGTTCCTTATCTTATGCGGTCTTTTCAAGAAGACGGTGATCTCGGATTATATCAGCATGAACTTCGTGGATCGTATTTTTGACGCTCCGTTGCTTTATACGGGCGTGGAGAATTTGTTGGGTGTCTATGGGTATGCGCTACAGATTTACTGCGACTTCTCGGGTTATTCGGATATGGCGATCGGTATCGCCTTGTTGTTGGGATTCCGTTTTAATATCAACTTCGACTCCCCTTACCAATCGGCTACGATTACCGAGTTCTGGCGGCGTTGGCATATCTCCCTTTCCTCTTGGCTGAAGGATTACCTATATATCTCTTTAGGCGGAAACCGGAAAGGGAAGGCGCGTACTTATATCAATTTGCTGATAACCATGTTGCTCGGTGGATTGTGGCATGGGGCATCCATCAGCTTCGTCCTTTGGGGAGCGGTGCATGGGTTATCCTTGGCGGTGCATAAGTTCATTATGGGGCATTTCGGTAGCTTTAAGTCGGCGGGACGCGAGATGAGACCTTGGCGGCGGGTAGTGGGTGTGCTGATTACTTTCCATGTGGTTTGTTTCGGATGGATCTTGTTCCGGGCCACCTCTATGAAAGCCGTGGGAGAGATGCTGGGCCAGATCTTCACGAATTTTCATCCGGAGGTGTTCACGCAATTCGTCTCAGGATACAAAGGCGTGTTTGCGTTGATGGTGATCGGTTATGTGCTGCACTTCATGCCTAAACGCGCGGAGGATGTATTGAGGGGAGTCGTAACCCGTTCCCCGTTATTGATACAAGCCGCCATCTTAGCGATAGCGATCTTCATCGTCGTCCAGTTCAGGAGCGCGGGGGTACAGCCGTTTATTTACTTCCAATTCTAAGGAGGAGAAACACGTATATCGGCGTAGCCTCACACGTATATAGGTGTGGCCCTACACCAACAGTGCCGTAAGGCTACGCCGATATACGTGTGTGGCCATGCCTATACTGACGTAGAAAGGTGGCTCACGATGCTCCGGCGAAAACGTACCGAGGCATCGCTCCTCGCTAGGACTTCTTCTTGTAGTAATGATAGCGTTCCAGCACTTCCCGCACGTAGTTATACGTTTCTGAGCCACGCAAGTATCCATGCTTGCATACGGGATCATTATAATATTCCGGATCATTTTTCAGGCGGATATATTCCGCTACGTTATTATCCCATTCATTGGGGTCTTTCCCATATTTCCGGGCCAATCGCTGCGCGTCGTAAACATGCCCGATCCCGGCGTTGTAGGCCGCAAGGGTAAACTTTACTTTTTCCTCAGGATCCGAGATCTCGGAAAAACCCTGGTGGAAGCGCCGTAAGCAATCTACGCCCGTGCGGATTCCCGTATCCGGATCTTTCAACTCATGCGGGGTGACACCTAATGCCTTCGCCGTATTGGGCATGATTCCCATAAGCCCCTCGGCACCGGCCCACGATACGACCGTAGGATTGAAATGAGACTCTTGATAGGAGATAGACGCCAGTAGCCGCCAATCCCATCCGATATTCTTCGCATGCTTCTTGAATAAAGGATCATAGGGGGAAATATGTCCATTCTTCACCTCCGGAATAGTTGCCGTAAAAGGTCGTTTGCTCAACTCGAAGTAACGCTTCGTAATCGCTTTGAAAGAATGTTTACCCGTCTTATCGGAAGCCCACTCATCGATTGCCTTGGCCAAGTCCGGGCTGCTTTTCCTTACCACCCATGAGGAACGTTGCGGAAAGCTGACCTTCAGCTCTACATTGATATTCCAATAATAAGTCTTGTTTAGGCGGGCGGTGTTGTCATCGCTGATCGTATAGGGAATCTTGCCCAAGGAGACCATCTCGATAAGATCTTCGGTAGCGATGGAGTCGTTCTCCACTTTTTGGATATGGATTCCTCCGCCGAGCTCCTCGTCCAAGTTCTTCAACCGTTCGGAGTATTTGGTGTTGGGCTTTACGTAAACCTGCTTATCGATCAGTTGGGTGACGTCGGTAAGAAGTTGATCGCCCTTATTAGCCCGTTGTATCAATACTTGGCTGGAGATATCCTCCCGGCCGCAATAAAGTACTTCCTGCCTCAGCTTGTTATTGATAGGAATGGGGTAGGCGATGACATCGGCCTCGCCTGCCTCTAGCATCTCGATCAGCCGGGCAGGGTTCTCGGCTACCTTGATGTTTAATTTCAAACCCTGGCTCTTGGCGAAATCGTTTATCAGATCGTATTCGTAGCCCATGGGTTGCATCTTATATTGGAAGTAGGAGGTAGAGCTGTATAAAGTAACCGCCGTGATCTCGCCTTCCGCTTTCAGTCGCGGTAAATCCACGAAGACGGAAACGTCCTCTTTCTCCTCTTGCTTGTTACCGCCGCAACCATACAAGAAGAACAAAAAGAGCAGAATGGGGACGTATTTCCTATACATTATATATATGTTTATTTTTTCTCAAGCAAAACCACGTTCTCCACATGATGCGTATGAGGAAACATATCGACCGGACGGACTTTCTTGACAGCGTATTTCACGCTCAACAAACTCAAGTCTCGGGCTTGCGTAGCCGGATTACAGCTAACGTAGACGATACGCTCCGGCTCGGCGAAGAGAATGGTATTGATCACGTCGTCATGCATGCCGGCACGTGGCGGATCGGTGATGATAACATCCGGGTGCCCGTGTTGGTTTATGAAATCCTGTGTAAGGATGTCTTTCATGTCACCGGCATAGAAAAGCGTGTTCTCTATATGGTTCAAGGCGGAGTTCACTTTCGCGTCCTCGATAGCCTCCGGTACGTATTCGATACCGATTACCTTCCGGGCTTGGCGGGATACGAAATTAGCGATCGTACCTGTCCCGGTATATAAATCGTACACCATCTCGTTTCCGGTAAGACCCGCGAATTCTCTGGCCACCTTATATAGGTTATAAGCCTGCTCGCTGTTGGTCTGATAGAAAGATTTAGGACCTACCTTGAATTGAAGCCCCTCCATCTCCTCGATGATATGATCTTTCCCCTTGAATACGAGAACCTCTTGGTCGGTGATCGTGTCATTGCACTTGCCGTTGATCACGTACATCAACGACGTGATTTCCGGGAATCGTTCCGCCAGATGAGACAACAGCGCTTCCCTGCGCTCCGCGTCCTCGTGGAAGAGCACCAATACGACCATCAAGTCTCCCGTGGATGCCGTACGGATCATCAACGTACGAACGAATCCCTCTTGGTTCCGTAAATCGAAGAAAGGATACCCCTCATGAGATAGGCAATATTCCTTGACGCAAAGGCGGATCTTGTTCGAGATATCATCTTGCAACCAACATTTATGGATGTCCAATACCTTATCGAACATCCCCGGTATATGAAACCCCACGCCGTTCATTTGGTCGAAAGAAGCGCCGGATTGGATCTCTTTCTCCGTAAGCCATTTCTTGTTTGAGAAAGTAAACTCAAGTTTGTTCCGGTAGAAGGTCGTGCGCTCGGAGCCTAAGATCGGAAGTTTCTCCTCTATCTCCACCTTCCCGATGCGGGTAAGATTATCGTAGACCTGCTTTTGCTTATAATAAAGTTGCTCCTCGTAGGGAAGATGTTGCCACTTGCAGCCTCCGCATACACCGAAGTGCTCGCAAAACGGCTCCACGCGTTTGGCCGAGTACTCATGGAAATATACAGGTTTCCCCTCCGCATAACTATTCTTCTTACGGGTCAGTTGAATATCAACCACGTCTCCCGGAGCTACGAAGGGTACAAATACCACCATGTCGTTCACTCTCGCGATAGCCTTGCCCTCGGCGGCTACGTCCGTAATGGTTACCTTTTCTAATATAGGCAACTGTTTCTTCTTTCTTGCCAATGTCGTTCAGTTTTAAATTCGCCTCGCGAAAATACTTACAATTCCGCTAAGAACAAAGAGCTTCGGTGTTATTCTCGTTATTCTATCAAGGTTGATGAAGAAGGGATTATAGCCGGATAGGAATATCTAATATACATCTACAGATCAGTCTATTGTGGTTTCTTGGAATTTCCTATATAGGACACTGTAGTTTCTTAGCTAAGACACCGCGGTGTCTTCTATAGGAAACTGCGGTGTCTTAGCTAAGAAACGCATGTGTCCTTTATAAGAAACGGAAGCTTTAGCAAACTTCCGCACGCAAATGTAAGCATTTACTGGATAGAATAGTAAAGAATAGTTGTAAAACATGTAAAAAACTTTAACACTATTCGTACTTGCAAAGTAGAAATAGCATATATTTGCAGCATTGCAACATTGAGATAGCAATGAGAATAATTGAGATCAACAAAACTAGAATCTAAATTCAATACTGTCGAATTATGGAAAGAAAAAGAGTTTACACGTTCGGAAATGGAAAAGCCGAAGGTAAGGCGGATATGAGAAATCTGCTGGGTGGTAAAGGCGCTAACCTTGCCGAGATGAATCTGATTGGTGTACCGGTTCCTCCGGGATTCACGATTACAACAGAAGTTTGTATTGAGTATTACGAGCTAGGCAAAGATAAAGTCGTAGAGTTGCTGAAAGCGGATGTCGAGAAAGCGATCGCCAATATCGAGACGTTGATGAACTCCAAGTTCGGTGATGTAGCCAATCCGTTGTTAGTCTCGGTTCGCTCCGGTGCCCGCGCGTCTATGCCGGGTATGATGGACACGATCTTGAACCTGGGCTTGAACGACGAGGTAGTGGAAGGCTTGTCTCGCAAGACGGGCAACGCTCGTTTCGCTTGGGACTCCTATCGCCGTTTCGTCCAAATGTACGGGGATGTCGTATTAGGCATGAAGCCGACAAGCAAAGAGGATATCGACCCGTTTGAGGCGATCATCGAGGAAGTGAAGAAAGCGAGAGGCGTTAAGCTGGATAACGAGCTTGACGTTGAGGACTTGAAGACATTGGTCTCTAAATTTAAGGCCGCCGTCAAGGCCCAGACCGGACAGGATTTCCCGACTTGCGCTTATGAGCAATTGTGGGGCGCTATCTGCGCCGTGTTTAATAGCTGGATGAACGAGCGTGCTATCCTATATCGTAAGATGGAAGGCATTCCAGACGAGTGGGGAACAGCGGTTAGCGTACAAGCCATGGTATTCGGTAATATGGGCGATACTTCCGCTACAGGTGTTTGTTTCTCTCGCGACGCGGGCAATGGCGAGGACTTGTTCAATGGCGAGTACTTGATTAACGCGCAAGGAGAGGATGTCGTAGCCGGTATCCGTACCCCGCAACAGATCACGAAGATCGGCTCGCGACGTTGGGCAGAGCGTGCCGGTATCCCCGAGGATGAACGTATCGCCAAATATCCGTCCATGGAAGAAGCCATGCCGGAAATCTATAAACAATTAGACGCTATCCAAGAGAAATTGGAAGATCATTATCGGGATATGCAAGATATGGAATTTACCGTACAAGAGGGTAAACTCTGGTTCTTGCAAACCCGTAACGGCAAACGTACCGGTGCGGCCATGGTGAAAATCGCCATCGACTTGTTGCATCAAGGTATGATCGACGAGAAAACGGCGCTGAACCGCGTAGAGCCGAATAAATTGGATGAGTTACTTCACCCCGTATTCGATAAAAAAGCCGAGAAACAGGCGAAAGTATGGGTGAAAGGTTTACCGGCTTCACCGGGTGCCGCTACCGGACAAATCGTATTCTTCGCCGATGATGCCGCTAAATGGCATGCCGATGGCAAAAAGGTAGTCATGGTCCGTATCGAGACTTCCCCGGAAGACTTGGCCGGTATGGCTGTCGCCGAAGGTATCCTTACCGCTCGTGGAGGTATGACTTCCCACGCCGCTGTCGTGGCTCGTGGTATGGGTAAATGCTGCGTATCCGGAGCTGGTGCCTTGAATATCGATTATAAAAACAAGATCGTAGACGTGGATGGCGTAACCTTGAAAGAGGGTGATTATCTCTCAATCAATGGTACGACCGGAGAAGTCTATGTCGGAAAGGTCGAGACGAAAGCCGCCGAGTTGTCAGGCGATTTCGCCGAGTTGATGGCTCTGGCCGATAAATATACCCGATTGCAAGTCCGTACGAACGCCGATACGCCTCACGACGCCTCGATCGCTCGTAGCTTCGGTGCCGTGGGTATCGGTCTTTGCCGTACGGAGCATATGTTCTTCGAGGGAGAGAAGATCAAGGCTATGCGCGAGATGATCTTGGCCGAGGACGCCGAAGGTCGCAAGAAAGCGTTGGCAAAGATCCTTCCTTATCAGAAAGAGGACTTCAAGGGTATCTTCAAGGCTATGGCCGGATGTCCTGTTACCGTCCGTCTGCTCGATCCTCCTTTGCATGAGTTCGTCCCTCACGATTTGAACGGTCAAGAGGAACTGGCCAAGACGATGGGCGTATCCGTCAAGGAGATCCAAAAGCGCGTAGAATCTCTTTGCGAGCATAACCCGATGCTGGGCCACCGTGGTTGCCGTCTAGGTAATACGTATCCGGAAATCACGGAAATGCAGACGCGGGCCATTTTAGGTGCCGCCTTGGAATTGAAGAAAGAAGGCATTGAGACTAAACCGGAAATCATGGTGCCGCTGACCGGTATCTTATATGAATTCAAGGAACAAGAGAAGGTGATTCGCAATACGGCCGAAGAGTTATTTAAGGAGGTTGGCGATCGTATCGAATTCAAGGTAGGTACGATGATCGAGATTCCTCGCGCGGCATTGACAGCGGACCGTATCGCTTCCAGCGCTGAATTCTTCTCATTCGGAACGAACGACTTGACCCAGATGACATTTGGTTACTCTCGCGACGATATCGCCTCCTTCTTGCCGATTTACTTAGAGAAGAAGATCTTGAAGGTCGATCCGTTCCAAGTACTAGATCAAAAAGGCGTAGGACAGTTGGTTCGCATGGCAACGGAGAAAGGCCGCGCCATCCGTCCGGACTTGAAATGTGGTATTTGCGGCGAGCATGGTGGTGAGCCTTCTTCCGTTAAGTTCTGCCATAAAGTAGGCTTGAATTACGTCTCATGCTCACCTTTCAGAGTGCCCATCGCCCGTATCGCGGCGGCGCAGGCAGCATTGGAAGACTAGACTTTTAAAATCTAAAGATTTTAAATATCAATAGATAAGGCAGATAGACGGGATTAATCCTGTTTATCTGCCTTATATTTTTATATTATTATTCGCGCAAAATGGGCTGAATGATGTTCGATGTTTACACTTTGTTTGCTATATTCGCACATGGCGTTTACACCATGTTTACATCAAGGTGACCCATAACCGGAAATCCTCTTATATAAAAACATTACGTGTGAAGTAAATCTGTATCATGTCATTTCTTTTTCCCGAACAACTCGGAATGGCTCCCGATCCTGACAATCTCCACCATGTCCGACACTGCATCTATCCAAATCAGAAGAAAGTCGTTGCCGACATGACACTCCATGCAGTTCTTGTAATTGCCTATCAGTTCATGGGGTTTGTACTTGCTTGGAATGGCTTCTCCTGTCTTCAGCTTGTCCAAGACATCAAACAAGGCTTCCATCAGCTTGATATTGCCGCGGTACTTCTTCAAGTCTTTCTTAGCCTTCGTACTGTAATGGATCGTTTTCATTCCATATCGTTCAATCTATCTCGTTCAATGATTTCATGAAGGCTTCAAAACTGCTAGCGTCTATCGTACCGGCGAATTTGCCCGATCGTGCCTCGTTTATGGCCGCTATCGTTTCCTCGTTTGGCTCGGAGTATATAGCGTCCATCAAGGTGCTCTCGACGAAATTATTTAAGCTCCTGTTCGCTTTCTTGGCTTGCTCCTGTAAGATCTGCAACAAGTCCTCACGTAAACGGAACGAGGTTTGCTTTCTTATTACTGCTTCCATATTACTTATGTATTATATTGTATCGCAAAAGTAGCTTATAATTCATATACGAGCAAATATTTCATGATTTTTTCGCTTCGAACAAGACTAAGGAGTTTATTGTTTCCTTGTCTATCCGTAGCTCTTCGGATATGTATTTTTGAGTATTGTCCATATTGCTATATATATATATAATGTACGAACGAGGGAAACATGTGGAATTTTTTTAGCATATTACGAGGCATCTAAAAATGGTGATATGTACTATGGATGATTTCAAAAGGTTGATTTATAATAGTTTAAACACACGATAGACGGGAGGGTGGATTGAGTGATCAATCTACCCTCTGTTTTTTAATAGCATATAGTATAATCTTATATATCAAGATATTGTAGCGATGGGGAAGGCGACAAAACGACTAGTTTAATCGTTCGTTTTAATTAGTCGTTTGCAAAGATCGCAAAAAACATTTACTTATGAAAGTCAAAAAGGCTTTAGAATGTAATTCTGATGCGGTTTTTAGGGTATTCCACTAAACCTATAATGTAACCCTGCAAAATGAGTGCGATAAACGACTAATTAAAACGAACGATTAATTCATTCGTTTTTTACGGCTAAACCTTCTTTCTACATAAATATAATGAGAACGGATATATATGAAAACGACATTAGGTATAGAGTTCGAGCCTTTTTTTTCTAAGATAAGTCATCGTGCGAAAATCGGCTATGCGAAATATGATTTATCCACTGGAGAAGGAGTGGCGATGGAGCAATGGTACCTGAATATAGGTGAAGTTCCGGACACTCCATTGAATCAGATAATAGGCATATACTCCAATGTCAAGCCAGAAGACCGTGAATGCCTGCGAACTTCCTGGAACCGGATTGTTCGTGGAGAAATAGATCATGATCGAGGGGAAGCCCGGGTCAAGGATGGCGAGAGCTGGAAGTGGATTCGTCTGGAGGCGACTTTGGAGGACTCAAATCAAATCCTATGGCTGATGAATTATGATATATCTGAACTGAAGGCGATGGAAGAACGAATGCTGAATGCCGAGAAGCAAGAGCATCTTAAATCCAACTTCTTGGCAAACATCAGCCATGAGATCCGCATGCCATTAAACGCAATTGTCGGATTCTCCTCTCTTTTAGGGGATGAAGAGGATGATAAGATAAGGCAAGAGTATATCAATCTCATTCAATCCAATAATGAGTTGTTGTTGGGCATCGTTAATGATGTATTGGATCTGGCTAAGATCGAGTCGGATGCCATGGAGTTTAATATCATGGAATTTGACCTGAAGCAGCTGATCGTAGAAACGGTATCCTCTTTCCAGATCAAAGTACCGGAAGGGGTAACCCTGATCTATCCGGAATCTTTGGATTCCTTTTTATTACGCTCCGACCGTATCCGCTTGAAACAAGTTCTTGGCAATTTCATAACAAACGCGTTTAAGTACACTTATGCCGGTAGTATCATCCTGTCATATGAGACCAGGGAGAACGAGGTGCTTTTATCCGTGACTGATACGGGGGAGGGAATGTCGGAGGACGTAAAACGCCATGTGTTCGATCGTTTTTATAAAGGACGGAATCAAAAGCAGGGCACGGGGCTTGGACTTTCCATCAGCCAAAATATAATAGAAAGGCTAGGAGGACGTATCGGTGTCTCTTCAGAGCAGGGAAAAGGCTCTTGTTTTTGGTGCACTTTACCAATCTTTCCCCGAAAAGATATCAATTAAATAAAGAAAATACCGTATATTTGTTTTTTAAAGAGAAACAAAAAAACAATTTCTACGTATGGAGCGGTATTTAATTATAAAAACAAGGGATGAGTTGTTGCGCATTAAGATTGGTCAGATCCTTTATTTTGAAGCAGACAGGAACTATACGAAACTATTGTTATCAAATGGCATCCAATTTACTTTTGCTATAAATATCGGAAAAATAGAAGAGATCTTAGAGAAACAGGTCGCTGGCTGTAACAAGATATTAATGCGTGTTGGGAAAAGTCATATCATAAATAAAAATCATATCTTACAAATAAATCTCCCTAAACAGCGTCTGTTGTTGCTGACGGAAGAGGGTAAGCCTAAGGAATTGGTGATATCCAAGGATCCGTTGAAAGTACTGAAAGATAATCTGGAGAAGGAGATGGGAAAGCCTCTAGAGGACAAGGAAAAAGAATAAGATCATGATTATAAAGATAGGAAAAGCGGAAGACAACGATTTTATCGCTAACGATCCTCACGTAAGTCGGCATCATGCCTGTTTGATACGAGAGGAGGGTGGTTACTTTCTATTGGAGGATATGGAATCTACTAACGGAACGTTCGTGAATGGAGCCCAGGTCGTAAAGAAACGTGTTACTCCTACGGATCATATCCGGTTGGGGGATAGCTATGTCTTGAATCTTTCCGAGGTGCTTAAATACAATAATGATTATAGCGGTGAATTTGCCGCATTGAAAAAGGTCTACGATGATTACATTCAAGCGAAAGTTAAGATTCAATCCTCTAATCAATTTAAGACCAGGCTATTCCAATCTTTACCCTTTGCTTTGCCCGGAATAGTGGGTGTCATGATAGGCTTCTTGGGGAAAGGTAGCCCGGAGCTATTTGGCATCAGCCTCCTGATAACGATTTGCGCTCCTACGATAGGAATCTATCTAGGAGCCAAGCAGTCGGCCAAGATCCCCCAGCAATTGCAGGATATCGCTAATCAATTCAAGATAGACTATGTTTGTCCGAAATGTGGAACATTCTTGGGTGAGATCCCTTGGGAATCATTGAAAAACCGAAAGCAATGCCCTATTTCCTCCTGTAAGGCTAAGTGGGTGAGAGAATGAGTCTTTCCTTTTCGTATAGTAAAACGGCCTCTTTCGTACATGAAACCCAAATGTTTGATTATAAGAGAGAATAACAGTTTGTTAATCCATTGCTTTTTGTACTTTTGTTTCCGGAATATTAATATATAAGGAACAAAGGTTATGCAAGAAGAGGAATATACATTCGTAACTTTAGACGGTAATGACGTCATGCCAGCGGACGCTGTCATAATAGACGTGGAAGGAGGAGGTGTCGACCTAGGCGACACTATAGTTATAGACGATAGTGATGTCGAGTCTTTCGATCATTCAGACTTTATAACATTGGCGGACGATACGGTCATGCTTTCCGATACAGATATGATGGATCTGTACTCTACGGATATGGATGGCGCGGATATTTCATTTATCGTATGATTGCGGTTAAATGTCCACATTGCCATGTAGGATTGAAGGTAGACGAGGGGAAGATTCCCCTCGGCATTACCTCCTTTAAGTGTCCGAAATGCAAAGAACCTATTCCTTTGTCCTTATTATCCGAGAAAAGTAATCATCAGGAAGTCGATTCCGACACGATTTTAGTGACACCTGTCAAGACCGGAATCGGCAGACTGACGGTTCTTCCAGATGCCGATACACCTGAACAAGCGTTTCCTTTTCACGAAGGGAAGGTTGTCATTGGCCGGAAGTCGAACGCCTCGAAAGCCACAATGCCAATTATCACGGCCGATCGCTCAATGAGCCGCGAGCATATTTGCATTGAGGTGAAAAAAGATTCAAAAGGTGGATATAAACATTACCTTACCGACAATAATAGTAAAAACCATACGTTATATAATAACAATTACCTAGAGAACGGCGAGGTGGTCGTGCTCAATGATAATGACGAGATTATTATTGGCCGCACCGTCTTGCGCTTTAATGAATAAAACTCATTTGTTATGATTATAACGATCGGTAAGCCATGTGCTATTACGGAAAAAGGAGGCAGATCGAATAACGAGGATTCCATTTACCCGCTTCTTGAACAAGTGCCCCTTGACCAAAAATTATTTATGGTTTGTGATGGTGTAGGGGGGGCCGAGAAAGGGGAGGTAGCCAGCTCTTTAGCTTGCGAGTCCATACAAACTTTCTTTTCTACGTTCCTTAAGGATGATCCCACGCCGGAATTTATCCATAAAGCCGTACATTATGCGGAAGTCTGTTTCGACTCCTATGTGCAAGAGCATCCAGAAGCGATGGGTATGGCTACTACGCTTACTATGGCTTATGTCGCTTCTTCCGGAATCGTATTGGCCCATATTGGAGATAGCCGGATCTATTATCTGAGGAAGGGGACGATTCTATATCAAACAGAAGACCATTCGTTGGTGAATTCGTTGGTTAAGCTAGGTAAGATCACTCCGGAAGAGGCCTTAACCCACCCTCAGCGGAATGTGATTATCCGAGCGGTGCAAGGTACTCGTACGCCAACGGAGGCGGATGTTATCACCTTGAATGATATCCAACCGGACGATTTCATCTTTCTTTGTACGGACGGGGTTCTTGAAAGGCTAAAGGACGAAAAGATCGCCGAGATCTTTAACGGCCGTTTATCTGTTGCGGAAATAAAAGACGCTCTCATGGAAGCCTGTAACGGCAAGACCCGGGATAACTTTTCTTTTTATATCATACCTATTCAAAAAGTGCAAGATAGCATGAGTTTTAAGCAAAATATTCTTTCTTTTCTTTATTCTTTTGTATAAATAATGTACTTTTGGCAGATAAATGGAATTATGCAAGGTTATGAATCTGCCAGATGGACATCTTCTTCAAAACGGAAAATACAGGCTTACTCATGTGGTTGGTCAAGGTGGTTTTGGCATAACCTACAGAGGTGTTTGGTACACAGAGGTTAAAGGATCTTTAGGTACCGTAAAGACTGAGGTTCCTATCTGTGTCAAGGAATATTTCTTCAAGGATTATTGTTATAGAGAACCTGGTTCCCAAGCCGTAAAAGTACATTCGGAGACGGGAAAGGTCTTATTCAACAAGTTCAAGGAAAAACTGATCAAAGAGGCAAAGATCCTATCGGAAGTTCACCATCCCTATATCGTAAACGTGCTCGAGGTTTTCGAGGAAAACAATACGGCTTATATAGCCATGGAGTATATTTCCGGCTTCTCGCTAAAATATATGCTTGAGAAAAACGGGATATTGCCCGAGGCTACGGTTCTTAAATATGTGCGGCAAATTGGCGAGGCGTTACAATTCGTTCACGATAAGAGTATCTTGCACCTGGATATCAAGCCTAGCAATATCTTGATCGATAAGAACGGGAACGCCCGCTTGATCGATTTCGGAGTCAGCAAACGTTACGATATCGAGCAGGAGGAGACCAGCACTACGATGTTGACTCTTTCCAAAGGATTCGCGTCCATAGAGCAATACGATAACGAAGGGACACAAGTGTTCTCGCCCCGTCCCGATATTTATTCATTAGGAGCCACGATGTATAATCTGTTAACGGGAAAAATCCCTACGGAATCTATACTGCGTGCCGCACGTCCTTTGCAAAACCCCTCGGAAATCAATGCGGCGATTAGTCCTAAAACAGAGGCCGTTATTATAAAAGCGATGCAAATCATACCCGCGGATCGTTTTAAGACGGTGGGTGAGATGTTGGCATCTTTAGATTTTACCCAAGCGGAAAAAGAAGTTCAGGTCGCTCCAAATCCATCTCCCGAGATTGTGAATGAGGAAACGACGGTGGTCTATTCATCTCCCGTAGATTCTAAGTTGATAGGATTGGATGATGAAGAGACGGTTGTCAATGTGGTAAATCCGCCTGTCGTGGAGCCAGTAACAGAAAAAAATAGTTCCAGAAAGAAAATAATTCCTATCGGAATCGCTATATTTGTCGTCATAGGATCCGCTACGGCTCTTTTAGTGCATAGCAATAGGCCCACAAAAGAGATTGTAGAGAGTATCGATTTGCCTTCAGCGGTGGAACCGGATAGCAATGTCACAAAAGAAGTAGAAATGCCAGATAATCCAGTTCTACATACGCAACCTCTTGTCTCTGAGATAAAGGAAACGGAGAAACAAGAGCCTAAAGTGGAAGAGAAACAATCTACGGAAGCAGAGCATGCGATAGAAGCGAATATTGCTCTGGATCAGCCATCGGATAAAGAGATGAATGAGAAATATAACTCGTTAATCACCTCCGGTAAGGAAAAAATGGGCAAAGCTGATTATTCGGGAGCTAAGAAGGATTTGTCAGAGGCAAAGGATACGAAACTTACGGAAGAGGTAGTCCGGTTGATTATCGCTTGCGACGAGAAAGCCGAGGAGAAACGTATAGCGGACAAAAAGGCCCAGTATGAGGAAAAAATGGCTTTCGGACGATATAAGATCGTACGTAAGAAGTCGAACAACAGATACGGGGCGGTCGATTCAAAAGCCGAGGAACGTATTCCTTGCAAATACCTAAGTGTGGGTATCGCGGATAACGGTCGGGCGTTCGAACGGGAAGACAATTTGTTTGATATTTATAATTCTGACGGATCATTGATTAGCGAAGGCCTTACTTATTATTGAATGTAGTATTATGAACAACTAAACAGGTATTTATCAATTATATGAAAAGACTTTGGATATTGATGATATGTGCGATATTTCCCCTAGGACTGATAGCGCAACAGCGTACGGAATATAACCGTAAGGGAGATGAAGCGATGAAACGTCTTGATTATAGTGACGCTAAAATGTGGTACGAGGAAGGCGTATCGCAATGCGACGCGTACAGTATTAATCAACTGACTACGATTTGGCTTTCCAACGCGCGAATGCGGCCTTCCATGCGTAGCTTGATGAATAAATGCTTAAATTGCTTGACGGTCAAGGCTACGGAAGATGATCCGGAAGCCATCTCTAAATTAATCGTTTATTATTCGGAAGGTATCGGCACCCCTAAAAGTGAGGAGTTAGCGATCTATTGGAAAGAGCACCAAGAGATGTTGCTAAAGCCGGCGGAAGCGGAAGTTCAAGCGGTAGATTCCGTGGCGGTATCACCTAAGAGGCGGATGAAGTTTTTCGCGGGATATTCCTATTCGATCGAGTCTCCTTATGGAATCACGATAGGAGGTGTGGGGCAACGTCTCGGTTGGTATGTCCGTTTCAAGACGAATATGTCTTTTATGAATTATACGGACGAATATAATAACCAAGGGCAGATTATCAAGTTCTCTAATTCAGAAGGGGAATCCTATGAGCTTAATACCGGTAAGTCCTCGAAGACAAATAGTGTAGCCGGAACAGCCGGTTTAATCGTAAAATGCGTTCCGTGGTTATATGCCTCCGTTGGTTTGGGATATGGCGAAAGAGCTTTACTGCATTCGTTTACGACCCATTCCTATGAGAACTACGATAGTACACGAGAGATATGGTGCCGGAATATCGATTCTTCCTACAAAGGGGTCGCGGCCGAGGTGGACTTGATGATGAAAATAACGAACTTTGTATTTATCAGCGTTGGATGCAATACGATTAATTTTAAATACTTGGATCTAAACGCGGGCTTAGGTGTATTCTTTTAATTTTGATTATTTATGAAACATATATACTCACTCTTATCTATTCTATTTGCGTCTTTATTAATAGCCGGATGCGTGAATGATCCGGATATAGATGGTGGCATTCGGAACGCTAAAAAACCTTCTGTTAAGACTGACGAGATCTTAAAGTCCACGGCTAGTTCCGTGACAGTATCGGGGGAAGTCTTGCAAGAAAACGGCGCTCCCGTGATAGAGGCCGGGTTTTGTTGGAGTACGGCATCTACCTTTACATGGATAGAGAAAAATAAAAAAGCCGTATCCAAGCGTAAAGTAAAATATGAGGCTACGATCGAGGGCTTAACCAATGATCTAGATTATTAT
>JAQVCX010000007.1 GCA_028689545.1 Parabacteroides sp. | reverse complement strand
TACGCTACTTCCCAAGTAGCCTATCCCCTATCCTACCTTTGATACATTATTATATATGCTCTCGAAGCAAGCCTTATTCACCGCAGACATTTTATCGACAGAGAAGCTCTTCAAATAGATTTGCGTGGTCTTGATCGATTGGTGCCCCAGCAACTCGCTGATCATCTCGATCGGTACGCCCTGCTCCTTCAATGTCGTGGCGAAAGAGTGGCGGATCGAATACGAGGTAACCGTCTCGGCCACACCACAGGCTTTCGCCAGTTCCTTCAAGGACCTGTTGAAACAGGCCAAGGCAGAGGTATATTCCCGAAAAGCCCCTTCACCCGTTTCCGTCCCGCTCAAGAAAGCGAATAGATAGGGAGAGTCCTGACGCGTGCCGGCCATCAATACCGCCATCAACTCCTTGGCCACGAGCTGTACCTCGACCAGCATCGGCGTACCCGTCTTCTGGCGGTTATACTTCAAGACATCTCCCTGGATATCACTCTTTTTCAGATGAGCGAAATCGACAAACGCCATGCCGCAAAACAAGAACATCAAACACAACGCCCGCTGTGTATCGCGCAACCCCGCATCCTCCACCGGGGCGGTCATCAGCAAACGCAAGGACTCCTCGGGCAACGCCTTCTTCTGCTTGCTTTTCACCCCCATGAAAATCCCCTTGAACAGATAGCGGGAAAAAGGAGCCTCCCCATTCTCCATCGCCACCCCATACACACGGCGAATCCTACGCATATAAGTAGATACCGTATTCCACGAGTACTCCCTATCCAGCAAATAATCTTGATACCCCAAAAGCATCTCCTTATCCATACAGGTATAAGGAATCACCTCCCGCCCACAAAAGCGCCGGAACGAATTCAAGGCATCTTGATAACTCTTGGCGGACGAATAACGTCCTTGCTCTCTCAACCGGGCTATATATCTTCGCATGCCCTTCACGAAATCATATTGTTTCATATTTTCACGCATAAAAAAAGTAAATTACTATAAAAAACACGGTTAATTCACAATTGTCTACTTACATTTGCAGAAAAACAAATACCATGGACAAGATCGTAGAAATAGCCCGGTTCACCTATCCGGCGGATGCCCAGCCGCTGATGGCCCTATTGAGGTCGGAAGGGATAGAATGTTATCTCCGCAATGAGCTAAGCAGCCAGATCATGGCCGGATATGTAGACGTAGGAGGCGCCCGGGTCGAGATACGGGAAAGCGAAGTCCCCCGAGCCATGGAAATCATGAAAGAGGGAGGATATGCCCTACCCGAGGAAGACGAGCAAGCGGACCCCATCGAGCAAGTGGCCGGATTCGCACGCCATATCCCTTTCTTACGAAAATATTCACTGGAAAAACAAATCATGATCCTTTTCGTCATCGTGGCCATCTTCCTCGCCTTGGTGATTTATTTCGGATCACTCATATCTTCAAACTAAACAAATGTAATCAATGGCACGCAGAAAGATAACAAATAGTCAAGCCGTATGTATCACCTTACTATGGGGTGCCTTATGCTACATGCTGCTTGCTTACAGCGAAACAATCAATTTTGACGTCATATTTGCCCTTGTAGCCTCCGCTATCATTGTGTTCGTCCCGATATATAAGAATTACAGGCATCGAGACGAATAACATTTCGTCGCTTTTTCATACTTAATATATCTAAATGATATTTTTAAAGCATTTCTTCTTTCAATTATTTGCTGGTGCCAAAAATTAGCTTACCTTTGCCATGTCGTTAAGCAAACGACGTAGGGATAACAAAATGGTATAACATTCTAAATATAAAATTCAGTCATGAAGGCAAGTGAAGTTTTAGACAACTTGAAAAGAAGATTTCCGAACGAACCGGAATATCATCAAGCAGTATCAGAGGTTTTAGGAACTATCGAGGAAGCTTACAACGAGCATCCGGAATTTGAGAAAAGCAACTTGATCGAACGCCTTTGTATCCCCGATCGCATTTTCTCTTTCCGCATTACGTGGATGGACGACAAGGGACAAATCCTGACGAACATGGGTTACCGTATCCAGCACAACAACGCCATCGGCCCGTACAAAGGCGGTATCCGTTTCCACGCTTCCGTAAACCAATCGATCCTTAAGTTCTTGGCTTTTGAGCAAACGTTTAAAAATTCACTGACTACATTGCCGATGGGTGGTGGCAAAGGAGGTTCCGACTTCAGCCCCCGAGGTAAGTCGAACGCCGAGATCATGCGTTTCTGCCAAGCCTTCATCCTTGAGTTATGGCGCCATATCGGTCCGGACACGGATGTTCCGGCAGGCGATATCGGTGTAGGCGGACGTGAGGTAGCTTATATGTATGGAATGTACAAGAAATTGGCTCGCGAGAATACGGGTACGTTCACGGGTAAGGGTATCGAGTTCGGTGGCTCCTTGATCCGTCCGGAAGCTACGGGTTACGGAAACGTATATTTCTTGTTGCAGATGCTGAAGACTCGTAACATTGATATCAAGGATAAGGTAGTTTGCGTATCCGGTTCCGGAAACGTGGCTCAATATACGGTAGAGAAATTGATCAGCCTGGGCGCGAAAGTTGTCACGATGTCTGATTCCGACGGTTATATCTATGATCCGGAGGGCATCGACCGTGAGAAACTGGATTATATCATGGAGTTGAAGAACTTGTATCGTGGCCGTATCCGTGAATACGCGGAGCAATACGGATGTAAATACGTACAAGGCGCTCGCCCTTGGGGAGAGAAATGCGACATCGCCATGCCTAGCGCAACCCAAAATGAGTTGAATGGAGACGATGCCAAGGCTTTATTGGCAAACGGTTGCTTCGCCGTATCCGAGGGCGCGAACATGCCTTCTACGCCGGAAGCTATCGATATCTTCCTAGCCTCCAAGATCCTTTACGCCCCGGGTAAGGCGGCAAACGCTGGCGGTGTATCCGTTTCCGGCCTTGAGATGACCCAGAACGCACAGAAGTTGAGCTGGAGCAGCGAGGAAGTAGACCAGAAACTTCAAAGCATCATGAAAAGCATCCACGAGCAATGCGTAAAATACGGAAAGCAAGAAGATGGCTACGTAAACTACGTGAAAGGCGCTAACGTAGCCGGCTTCATGAAGGTGGCGAAGGCGATGATGGCACAAGGAATCCTTTAATAAGTTGACAGATGACAGGTGACAGTTAGGAAGAAAGATTAATGATCACATAAAAAGGAGGTATAATTCGATAAAGAGTTATGCCTCTTTTTGCTTACCGGCACAATTAAACTATCAACTCTCATTTGTCAACTGTCAACTTATTCGTATCTTAGTGCCGTAAATCAAGAAATATGATAACAGAAGAACTAAGGAGGCTATACCAATCATACACCGAATCACCGGCAGAGGAAATAACGGAGCTACCTTCGTCCGGCTCTAACCGCCGGTATTTCAGGATAAAAGGCCCGGAGACATTGATTGGAGTGAGTGGCACTTCTACCGAGGAGAACGAGGCTTTTATCTATATGTCAAAACATTTCCGGGAGAAAGGCTTGCCCGTACCGCAGGTGTATGCCAGCTCGAACGACCATTCTTTTTATATCCAAGAGGATTTAGGAGATACGCTTCTTTTCGACGCCATCGAGAAAGGCCGTAGAAGCAGCGTATTCGACGAGGAGGAACGCCGTTTGTTACACAAGACGATCACCCGGCTCCCCGACATCCAGTTCTTGGGATCCGACGGTTTCGATTTCTCGTATTGCCATCCGCAAGCCGAGTTCAACCAACGGTCTATCCTTTGGGACTTGAATTATTTCAAGTACTGTTTCCTGAAGGCTACCGGGATGGAGTTTCAGGAAAACCGCCTGGAGGATGATTTCTTGAAGATGAGCGACGTATTGTTGCGTAGCTCTTCCGCCACGTTCCTGTACCGCGATTTCCAGTCGAGAAACGTTATGATAAAGGACGGGGAGCCTTGGTTTATCGATTTCCAGGGAGGACGGAAAGGGCCGGTCTACTACGACGTGGCTTCCTTCCTTTGGCAGGCGAAAGCGAAATATCCGGAGGACTTGCGAAACGAGTTACTATCGGATTATATCACGGCCCTACGTAAGTATATCCCGGTAGACGAGGCCTATTTCCATAGCCAACTGCGCCATTTCGTCCTGTTTAGGACCTTGCAGGTATTGGGGGCTTATGGTTTCCGGGGATATTTCGAGAAAAAACCCCACTTCATCCAAAGCGTCCCGTTCGCGATAGAGAACCTGCGGCAGTTATTGAAGAATGACTATCCGGAATACCCCTATCTATGCTCCGTACTTCGCGAGCTGACCGGGCTGAAACAATTCACGGACGATATCCAGAAACATATGCTGGAAGTAAAGGTCATGAGCTTCGCCTACAAAAAAGGAATCCCGAACGATCCCAGCGGAAACGGAGGCGGATTCGTATTCGATTGCCGCGCGATAAACAATCCCGGTAAATACGAGCGTTACAATCATTTCACCGGTTTGGATGAGCCGGTCATCCAGTTCTTGGAGGATGACGGGGAGATCACGAACTTCCTTGAGCATGTCTATCATATCGTAGACGCCTCGGTAAAACGATATATGGATCGAGGATTCACCAATTTGATGATTTGTTTCGGATGTACGGGAGGGCAGCACCGTTCGGTCTACTCCGCGCAGCATCTAGCGGAACATCTGAACACCAAATTCGGAGTAAAAGTGCACTTAGTACATAGAGAACAAAATATAGAACAACTCTTTAACCCTACATTATGAAAGCTATGATTTTCGCGGCCGGTACTGGATCCAGACTGAAGCCGTTAACCGATCACACGCCAAAAGCGCTTATACCTATCGGGGGTAAACCGATGCTAGAACACGTCATACTGAAACTGAAATCCGCCGGTTTCGACCAGATCGTGATCAATATCCATCATTTAAGCAACCAGATCGTGGATTTTCTGGAGGCGAACAACCACTTCGGTGTCCAGATCGAGATCTCGGACGAGAGCGACTATCTGCTGGATACGGGAGGAGGAATCAAGAAGGCCTCTTCTCTATTATGCGGAGACGAACCTTTCTTGATCCATAATGTCGATATCTTATCGAACGTGGACCTGAAGAAACTATACGATACCCATGTACAAACGAACCCGTTGGCTACCCTGCTCGTCAGCCAGCGTAACACCTCGCGTTATCTATTATTTGATAAGGAGAACAGACTGTGCGGTTGGCGAAATCATGAGACCGGCGAGGTGAAATCGTATTATCCCTATTTCGACCCGGACCAATACAACGAGTACGCCTTTAGCGGAATCCACGTGCTCTCGCCCAGAATATTGGAGTTGATGGAAGAATGGACCGGAAAGTTCTCTATCATCAACTTCTACCTGGCCATTTGCGCCAAGACCGATATCCGGGCTTATATGGCAGATAACCTAAAGCTATTGGATATCGGCAAACCGGAGACACTGGCACTGGCCGAGGAATGGGTGCACACTTTATAAGAATATAATGGGACGCAGATGACGCAGAGCACGCAGACGGACGCAGAGGTCCGTCTGTGTGTTCGATCAAGGCTTCAGCACCACACCCAGACTTCGCTTCCCGTCCATCTTGATGGTGATCGGAGCATCAAAATGCACATGGCGAAGGTATTCCGTCTCTTCCATAGCAGGTAGCGCATTGAGGAACGCCTCATCGAACCAACCATCCCCCTTGAAGGGATTGATCGTAAAATAGCCCACGCCGAAGGAGGTCAGGTTCTGGAAGAAATGCGTACCTTGGCTCGGGTCTATCCGATAGCTCTCCAAGCCACATTCCACGATCACCCGCGCGTTACTGATATGCGGCCATTTCACCGGGATACCTAACCAAGAGTCGCTACTCCCCCACCGGCCGGGACCCACCAATACGTATCCTTTCTCCTGGTCGGTAAACGAGCGGTTCATCTTCTCGATCTCATAAGCGATCAACTGATTATTGGACGAATTAAACGCGCCCGTCTTTACATATATAATATCCTGCACGTCGCCAATGATACCATGCCCCAAGACGCTGGTAGAAGAAAGCATCGTCTCCTCGTTCCTCACCAAGGTCAGATCCTCGTCCATGATCTCCTTATTATCCACGATCGGACGGATTTGCAACAGATAGAAAGTAGCCCGCGTATGATCCGACGGATCCATATTGACCGCGAACTCAATCTCGACCGGACGCCCCATCTCCTGCTGCCCGATCCGTAAGATCTGATCCAGCGTATCCGCCAGCGGGAACACGTCGTGCTGCAAGATATTCACGAAAGAGAGGATCTTACGACCCCCCGGATAATAACCGTCACGGATAATCTGATCGTACGGATCGTAGGTAGAGACAATATATTTCAAGGAACCCTCGGCATCCGCCTCCTTCAAGCCCAGTTTCACCAAGTTGAAGGCATCATTTACCGAGAAAGCCTCCGCCATATTCTTCAAATCCAAGGCATAGAAACGAGTCTGCGTCTCCCTGAGGGCGAAATCCATCGTACTCATCTGCAAGATGCTATGGGGATGCCGGGGAGAGAAACGCAAGGTTTGCCCGCCATCGACGATATATTTACCCAATCCCAAGGCGATATTCGCGATCCCATCCTCCGCCTTCTCGTTACCGATCGGATAGAAATTCAAGGAACGAGCCACGCCCGACATCGTCGGATAAAAATGATCCTTATAACGGGAGCCCACCACCTCCTGCAAGACGACAGCCATCTTCTCTTGGTCGATCAAGTTGGAAGTAGCCGTCATATACGCCTTACTATCCTTGTAAAACACAGAGGCATACACCGCCTTGATAGCGTCGCTCACCGTACGGAGCATATCGTATTTCTCCTCGATCTTAGGCACCATATACGTAGAATAGATCCCGGCGAAAGGCTGGTAATGCGAATCTTCCAGCAAGCTGGAAGAACGCACGGCTACCGGGCTTTTCACCACATCGAAGAAAGCCATCAAGTCCTCGATGAGCCGGGCGGGCAGACTGGCCCGCAAGAAATAGCGGAGGATCGTCTCGTCGTCCGCATCGCCCAGCGCTACGGGATACAACTCGTTCGTCTCCATAAACTCGTCGAAGATATCGGTACAGATCACGACCGTCTTCGGGATATTCACGGCAAAATTATCACTCTCCAGCTTAGGGTATCGCTTCACCATCGCGCCGATAAAGGCAAGACCCCGTCCCTTACCTCCCAGCGAGCCGTCGCCGATACGGGCGAAATTACTATACTCATCAAAACGATCCTTCTGATAAACCGCCACGACACCGGTGTTCTTCATCCGGCGATATTGCACGATCAAGTCGAAAATCAATTTCCGGGCCTCATCCATATCCTTATAGTCACTCACGTCTACATGCTTCAACACCTCGGCAGGCGGAAACATGGCACGCGAATAAAAGAAACGGGAGAAATGGTTCCGGGAGAGATGGTAAACCAACGAATCGTCGGGAATCTGGAAGACTTTCTTTTGAAGATCTTTCAAATTCTTGATACGCATGATCTCCTCCTTCGTATGCGGATTCAAGATCACGAAATCGCCAAAGCCGAAACGCTGCATGATCTTCTTTTTCAAATCCTGCGGGTAGCTCTTGGAATTCTTATCGATAAACGAGGCGTGCAGCTCCTTCGCGTACACATGATTGCTGGCCTCCGAGGATTCCAGCACGAAAGGAATGATCAAACCCGTTTTCCGCACATACTGCCCGAACTTATAACCGGCATACGGATCTTTCACACCATCGTGCATAAAACTCATATCCGAGATAATGCCCAACATATTATCCCGATACTGATTAAAGATACGCACCGCCTCCTCATAGTTCCGAGCCAACTTGATCTTTGGACGGCCCCGCATACGCAACGTACGCTGGTGATCGTTTAACGCCTCCTTCGCGAACATCTGGCTTTGCTCCAAGACGAACTTATACAGATGCGGCAAAGCGGACGAATAAAAACGGATGGAATCCTCCACCAACAGGATGATCTGTACGCCCACGCTGGCCGTATCGTCCGGAGCGTTCATCTTATCCTCGATCAGTTTGATAATCGCCAGCAACAACTCCGAGTTACCCAACCAGCTGAACACGTAATCGATAGCGCTCAGATCCTCGCCCTCGATCCGCTTAGACACCTCTTTCGAGAAAGGGGTCAATACGACGATCGGGATATTCGGATAATGCACCTTGATCTCGCTCGCCGCCGCGAATATATCCCGGTTATCCATATTCGGCATGCAAATGATCAATTCGAAGTTCCGGTTCTTCAACTCATTCAAAGCCTCCTCCTCGGTAGTCACCTGCATGAACCGGGGTGGATAACGGAGGCTTAAGGAGGTATATTCGTTAAATATCTGCTCGTCCACACGCCCGTCATCTTCCAGCATGAAGGAATCATATTTCGTCGCGATAAGCAATACATTATATATACGCTTATTCATTAGGTTGGCAAACGGGGTGTCTCTAAACACCAAGTCTTTCAAGTTCGGTATACCGCTCATAATAGATTCTGATAGAATTATACGAGTCAAATGTAAGGAAAAATAATAACTATTGAAACACGAAAATGCGCATTCTGACTCTAACTGAAGATTTTTACGTTTTCACTGATAAAAAGTAAGCAAAACTCTTGGTCATTTCAAAGAATTACCTACATTTGCCAACACAATGTTATCCTTTTAAAGAAAATAAATGCTATGAAGACTGAAGTTATCTTATCAGCGCTAGAGGCAAAACATCCGGGTGAAAAGGAGTATTTGCAAGCAGTAAAAGAAGTGCTTTTATCAATCGAGGAAGTGTACAACCAACATCCGGAATTTGAGAAAGCGAAAATCATTGAACGCCTAGTTGAACCGGAACGTATTTTCACTTTCCGTGTGCCTTGGGTGGATGATAAAGGAGAGATACAAGTTAACTTGGGATACCGAGTTCAGTTCAACAACGCAATCGGCCCGTACAAGGGAGGTATTCGTTTCCACCCGTCCGTTAACCTGTCTATCTTGAAATTCTTAGGATTCGAGCAAACATTTAAAAACGCCTTGACAACCCTTCCGATGGGTGGTGGCAAAGGTGGTTCCGATTTCGCCCCGAGAGGAAAGAGCGATGCCGAGATCATGCGTTTCTGCCAAGCGTTTATTCTTGAATTATGGCGTAACTTAGGTCCGGACAGAGACGTTCCGGCAGGCGATATAGGCGTAGGTGGCCGTGAGGTAGGTTATATGTACGGTATGTACAAGAAATTGGCTCGCGAAAACACGGGTACGTTCACGGGTAAGGGTATGGAGTTCGGAGGTTCTATCCTTCGTCCGGAAGCTACCGGCTTCGGCGCCCTTTACTTCGTACATCAAATGTTGGAGACTCACGGAATCGATATAAAGGATAAGACGGTCGCTATCTCCGGCTTCGGCAACGTGGCTTGGGGTGCCGCTACAAAGGCAACCGAGTTAGGCGCGAAGGTGGTTACGATCTCCGGTCCTGACGGTTATATCTATGATCCGGCGGGTATCTCCGGCGAGAAGATCGATTATATGTTGGAATTGCGTAACTCAGGAAATGATATAGCGGCTCCTTACGCTGATAAATTCCCGGGCTCTACCTTCTATCCTGGCAAGAAACCTTGGGAGCAGAAAGTAGATATAGCATTGCCATGCGCTACCCAGAATGAGCTGAACGAGGCTGACGCTCGTAAGTTGATCGAGAATAAGACCTTGTGCGTAGCGGAGGTTTCTAACATGGGTTGTACGGCAGAGGCTGTGGACGTATTCATCGAGCATAAGCAATTATTCGCTCCGGGTAAGGCTGTCAACGCGGGTGGCGTGGCTACTTCCGGATTGGAGATGACCCAGAACGCTATGCATATCTCATGGACCGCCGCCGAGGTAGACGCTAAATTACATCAGATCATGAGCGCGATCCACGAACAATGCGTAACTCACGGCAACGATGGCAAATACATCAATTATGTAAAAGGCGCGAATATCGCCGGCTTCATGAAAGTAGCGAAAGCTATGATGGCACAAGGAATCGTGTAAGATTTTAAAGTTAAAATCTTACATTTATGATTTATGATTTATTTTGAGGGTATGTCTATGTTTTCCCATCCTTATAAATCATAAATCATAATTCATAAATCATAAATCTCAAATCATCTCACTTTCCCCGGATTCTTCGCGATGAAATCCTTCCATCCCGTATACTTCTTTTCCGAGATTGGGTTATTGGTTTGGAAATAATGACAAACAGCCGCCGCCAACCCATCCGTAGCGTCTAGTTGCGGGAGCATGGACTCTTCCGGTATCTTCAGATAGCGTTGCAGCATACCGGCCACTTGCTCTTTCGCCGCATTTCCATTCCCGGTGATCGAGAGCTTGATCTTTAGCGGGGCGTACTCGAAGATCGGGATATCCCGCTCCAAGGCCGCCGCCATCGCTACCCCTTGCGCCCTACCGAGTTTCAACATACTCTGTACGTTTTTCCCGAAGAAAGGCGCCTCGATAGCCAACTCGTCCGGATGGTATTGATCGATCAAGGCCAAGACCCGTTCGAATATCTTACGCAGACGCAGGTAATGATCCTCATATTTATTCAATTGCAGGATGCCCATAGCCTCCAGCTTCGGCTTATTCCCCTCGATCCTCAAGATTCCGTATCCCATCACGATCGTACCGGGGTCTATGCCTAATATAATGCGATCCTTTATCATTTAGGCAATTCTATATCTTCCAACAGGGTAGAGAATCCGGCGATCTTCTCTTTATAACGTCCTACCAAATCTTGCTGCAAGGCTCCACCCTCCTTGCGCACCCACTCGTTCAGCGAGTCGATATCTCTCGTATGGAACTGCACGGAGAAGCTTTCACCTTCCTCATTCCGCGAATCCAAGATACGTCTCAAATAAGGGCTATACAGGATACCGCTCTCGGAGGCTTTCGGTATATAACTATTCTTCAGATATTCCAGGCATTCATCCACGATATCCTTATGGATATGAAAAGTCGTATTATAAATAATCATCTTCTTTTACTTCAAAATTCTTACACAAAGATAACGCATATATCAAGAAAAGCCTTATATTTGCACTTGAATTAACAAAAGGGGCATTAGCTCATCTGGCTAGAGCGACAGACTGGCAGTCTGTAGGTGATCGGTTCGAGTCCGATATGCTCCACGAATTAACAACAATAAACAATTAGGCGACAATCCGCAAGGGTTGCCGCCTATGTTATTTTATAGCATATCAATCCGGGTCGGAAACCACCTTGGCCCCGTCCGGCTTCCTTATAGATATAAAATCACTGGAAATGTCAGCCGCCTATATCGTACAAAGAAAAGGCTTGACAAACAGCCAAGCCTTCCCCGATTTGATAATGTCAGTTATCAATGAACGCCCAATTCAAGAGCGGTATTCTTTATATCTCCACTAAGGTCCAGCAGAGCTCTTTGTAACTGCTTTAATTCCTCCTGAGTAAATTGAGCCTCTTTCCCATTTACAATAAAACTATTCAAACGCTGATTCAGCCAGGAACGGCTTTTTCCAAAATAAGCCTTAGCAATATAAGACCATGAAACCGCATCATAAACTTTTGACAATACCTTTCTTAACCGAGCCTCATGGATTAAATCGTCTGTCTTTTCAATATCTTCATTCACGCACTCCAGCATGATATCAGCTAACATCTGAGCTTCTTCCGGCGTTTTCGTGGCCAAATATTGCCTTATACGTTCCTGGAAAGCACTTTCGTCAATCTCTTCAGATTGACGAAACTCTGTCCGTTGTGAAAGAAACTCTTTTTTCAACTCCTCATAATCAGCCATATTACCTCCTTTTTGATGAAAATTAGTCAGTTTGCTCCCCCACTAAGGGGGAGCTTGATTAACCTTTCAACTCTTTTGTCAAAGATAAACGCTTGTCTAACAAAACATCTAACCTTCTGAAGAGTTCTTCTTTCCGTATCCCCTGTTCTTGCAAAAGATTCCAATAAGAAGAATAAAACAATAGATTTCTGTCCACTTGTTTTATCTGAGCCTTTAGCTCTTGTTCTTGGTTCATCATTGTTTAACTGACACTACAAATATAATACACATATGTATATCGTGCAAGTAATAAGAACTTTTTATTTGTTTAGAATACGTTCGGGCTGGGAGAATAACAAAAAAGGCAGCTACCTTTTAGATAACTGCCTTTTATCGTGAGCCGAAAGCCGGACTTGAACCGGCGACCTACGCATTACGAATGCGTTGCTCTACCAACTGAGCTATTTCGGCAACATTTGTTCCTTTATTTCGGGCGCAAAGATACAGGGTTTATTTGACATCTGCAAGAAGATTCGCTAAAAAATCATCTAAATCTGCATCTAAATCATTCAATAGAGGATCGTCCAAACGAAGCATATCATCGTCTATAAAGATAAGCTCTTCTATAACAACGAAATCCTCGTCAGTCAAGCTAACGGAAAGAGGTTTCATAAACCGGGGAGCGTCAAAAACATTCTTGGTGGATAAGATCGTAAGAACCGCCTTAACCGAAGCGGCAACCCGCTTATTGAATACATCTTCCTCCTCGTTCGAGTTCACCCAATCGAAGATAATGATCTTTTCGATCAGCTTTTCCTCGTCATCATAGATTTGCAGCTCTCCGCTTTCCGCATCGACCTGCACGTATAAGTCGCTTATAAAATTACCGGACTCATCCTTGGTCAGCTTTTCGATAGCCGACGTAAAAGCGTTCTCGATGAGGGATTGAACCTTTGCTATATTTGCGTTCATATATTTATTCTCCTTTATTCGAATATGCGTCAAAAGTAATAATAATTCAGCGAATAACGCCGTTAATCCTCGCCAAATTGCACATTTAGTTTCTTATCGGAACGAATCCGCTCGGCCAGCGCCTGCACATAGAGTTCCAATAATTTGGTACTCTTATCATTATCGCCGCTATTACGCTTGAACAAATCGTAAGATTTATGAGCCCACTCATAGGCCTCTTTTAAATCTCCTTTCATCTCATGGCATAGGGCCAGATTAGAGGCCGCCTTCGCCCGGCTTTTCCAGCTTTCCGTACCCCGGTAAAGCCCGGACCAACGATCTTCCGCCAGATCCCATTTCTCGTTGGCCGCATAAACGGAAGCCTCTTTCCAACGCGCTCCCATTCCGGTAAAGTACCAACGGGTCTCCTTCTCCCAATGAGGGACAAAATTAGCGTAGACCTTCGCCCCGAAATATTTACCCGCCCCACGCAAAGCGTTTTCCGGAGAGGGCAATATCTTATCCAAGATCGGCACAAAGTCCGCGCTTTCCGCCCAATAGATGCTATCGTTCATATGTACCGTCGCCAGTGGAGCCTCACGATCGGGTATGTAACCGCGTATCACGCCAGCCATCCGCACATCGATCATCCCCATCACATACCCTTCGCCCAAGGTACCTACGTTTTTCTTCATATCGAACAGCAAGCGGTCGATAGAGATAACCGCATCCGCCCCGGTCTCATCGCATAGCGACGCTACTTGCCCCTGGGTTAGTTTCGTATCCAGAAACGCCTGATCATCTTTTCGAACCGCGTCATGGTAAAACAATACATCGTTAAAATAAGAAGCCTCCACGATAGCCTCCCCTAAAGTACGGCAAGCGTCGAACAGCGCACTATCCGCTTTCGCCTTGCAAGTATCCTGCTTTTCTCCCCGCAAGGTATATTCGTAACCCGCGTCCTCCGGCTGGGGGGCGGCATTGTTCACGATAAGTACCTTGGCGACATTTCCGGGAAACGTCACCTCCGCGGGATTATACGTCTCGATACCCACATAATTAATCGTGCTACAAGCGGACAACAAGCCCGCTATGCCTATAAAAAGAAAGCTTCTCATCTTCATCTATTTAAAGGGAGGGGCGATTTACGCCCCCCGCATTATGTCAAATCACTCACAGCCTTGAAATAGCCGATAGACTCCGCGATCCCCAAGAAGGGGTCTTTCATGTCTTTCTCGTATTCCAAGCTGCACATTCCCGTGTAATTTACTTCCCGCATCATACGGATCAGCGCGGGGAAGTCGATCTTTCCACGGCCGATCTCGATCCCGACTCCCGCCTTCGAAGCATCCGTCACGTCCTTGATATGCATATCAAACACACGGGTATGGTATTTCTTCAAGTCGGCCACAGGATCACAGCCGTTTCGCAAGTCGTGCCCTACATCCAGGCACATACCGATACGGGCATCTAAATCCTTCGTATGCTCCCAAACATCCGTAGCATCGGGATACGTCTTGATATCGGGACCGTGCAAGTGGATGGCGTAATGGAAATCATATTCCTTCACTTTCTTATCCACGTAGGGTAAAAGCTCGTAATTCGGGACACCGACGATCACCTTCACGCCTACCCGCTTCGCGTAATCAAACGCGCGGTCTATCTCTTCCTCGCTCTTCATATAAATAGGGCCTACGGCATATCCCGTCACTTTATGGGCCGCGCATTTATCATGAAAAGCCCTGATCTGCTCGTCCGTACTATTCAGCGGCAAATGGAAATCCTTGATGCAAAGATAATGGATATCTAATCGTTCCAACGTCTTCAACGTCGTATCTAAATCAAAATTAACGAAAGTATATCCCGCCATACCCAGATGAAACGGGTTTACGGCCTTCGGGGCCTTTGGCTTTACGGGATCCGGCAAAGCGGCCCGGGCGATCGTGGAGGCACCTAGTAAAAGGGCTCCCGCCAATCCTTGTTTGAAAAATGCACGTCTTGAGTGTTTCATGGTCTATTACTATATTATATATAATGTATACTGTTTATCTCGCGGAAATAACGCCATAGGTAGTGCCTACCCCTCGCCTGTATCCGTCGCGTAAGAACGGACTTACGGCTCTGCCACGTCATATCCGAAGCAAATATAATCTTTTTTCGTATGCTTGATAGTATTCGTCAACAAAAATGAGCCAAAGGCAGCCTCACGAAAAAGACAGATCCTTCCCCAAGCTTCGAGCTAACCCCTATCTCCCCATTCATTTGCTCAACCAGTCCCCTGCAGATAGCGAGTCCCAGCCCTACTCCTTTGCTCCAATCGTCCAGCTTCACGAAACGGCTGAATATAGCATCCACTTTATCCGGAGGTATTCCCTCACCGGTATCTTGTATGAAAAACTCAACCGATCTATTTATCTTTTTATACCCGAAACGAATAAATCCTTTCTGCGTATGCTTGATCGCGTTGGTCAACAGATTCGTCAAGATCTGCGTCAAGCGATTCCGGTCCGTTTCCATCACCAGCTCCTCGCAATCTTCCAACAGAAGCTCCACCCCATCGGGCATACGCAAGAGGATCACATTGTAAATCTCTTTCATCAGAGAAGGGATATTCTGTTCTTTATAGATAAGAGACATCGTATTGGACTCTATCTTCGAGAGATCCAGCACATCCCCAATCAGGCGTTGGAGCAATTCATTATTGCTCTGTATGATATCGGCAAGTTCTTGCTTGACCTCCTTGTCTTCCTCGTCTACCAACACTTGCGAGAAGCCCACGATGGCATTTAGCGGGGTACGTATCTCATGGTTCATATTCGCCAGGAACGCTGATTTCAAACGATCGGCCTCCTCCGCTTTTTCTTTCGCCTTCTCCAATTGCAGGCCATATTTATGACGAGAATATGAGATATACCCCAATGTACAGCAAACCAAGAGTAGCAAAAGGAGGCTACCTCCCATGACCAATAATTTAGCGCTCGTATGGGCGGCCTCCAATTCCATTTTCTTATTCGCCAGCTCCAGCTTGTCAATATCATGCCGTGTACGCAAATCCGCCAGATCCTTGTAGAACTTAGCGTTGGAAACCGAATCCTTCATCGAGATGTATTCCCTATAGATCTCGGCCGCTTCCATGCCATGACCCGCGTCATAGCAAATGATCGCTTTATTTCTCATTATCTCCAACGCGTCAACTACCCGCTTCCTGCGCAGGCAGTTATCAATCAGATTATCAGCCAAAGCGACTCCTCTCTCGTAATCTTTCGCGGTCCGATAATAGAGTAGACGTATATTAGAGATCACAAAATCCGCATTCCTTATTTTATAATCTTTCACTAACTTCTCCGCCTGCGCCAAATGTTTAGCGGCCATTGCCAGATCATTCTTATCAATGCCCAATAGCGCGTAGCTTCGATGATACAAGTATTTAACGTAGCTCAACGGGGTTTCGATAGTTAATAGCTCTATTCCTTCTTCCTCGCATTTGTCTATATAACCTTTCAATTTCTCTAAATAAAAAAGCCTCTTCGTCTCATCGATGTTTTTATTTTGCAATTGCCGGATGATCGCGATTCTTTTAGCCAAGGGGGCGTTCCTCTCCTCCATATTCCGAAAGACCTCCTCGTATAGCGCGATGCCTTCCTGGGTAAGCCCCGTCGTAAAATAAAAATTCGCCAACGCCTGATTCGCCATATCAATGCCATCCGGGAAATCCAACTTTACAGACAACGCCTTTAGGGCCTCGACAGCAGGAATCACGCTGTCGCTCTCTCCATTCTTCGACAAAGCATAAATATACCAGGCTTTCATCCGGAATAAATCCTCATAGCGTTTATACCGCAGGAAGATGGGCTCGGCTCTCCGCATGAAAAAAGACATGCTATCGATATTCCGGGAATAGTAATAATTGATTATCTGAAACAAGGCGTTTCCTTTGTACGTATCATTCTTTTGCCGCTCGGCTTCCTCAAGCAATCGATCCGCGAAAAACTTATAATTCAGCCCTTGCTCTTTGCCGCCAGCCAATTCATCCAGCCTCACGAGCTTGCTGTCGGATGGCAAATTGGCAACGATTCGCTCCAAACTATCTACCACTGTAACCGCAGACACCGAGCCAGCAAGCATTGGTAAAAGGGATAAATATATAACAAATAGTATCTTTCGCATTTAAAGTTTCCAGGAATCCAATCCATCTGTTTAGGCTCGGCAAGTTAATAAAAATTTAAATACGAAAAAACAATATATACAAGTTTAATGTCACTTTTCTCAATTTATACGATCCAAAGGATGTGTCTAATTAAGAAACCGGACGCGGATGACACAGAGTGCGTGTCATCTACGTCCGGTGAATACGGGCTTCCTGCATACGTTCATTGCCCGTTCAATTCCTCTTTTGCCCTTATTTTGTCAAGGCGGCGATACTTTCCTCGATAGACTTAATCTTCGACTCGGCATCGGCTTGCTTTTTCTTCTCCATCTCGATCACTTTCGCCGGGGCCTTGCTTACGAAGTTCTCATTGCCTAATTTCTTCAGGACAGAGGTCAAGAAACCTTTTTGGTATTTCAACTCTTCTTGAAGCTTGGCCAACTCCTCTTCCACATTGATCATATTGCCCAGAGGAACCGCGTACTCGGTCGTGCGAACCAAGAACGATACGGCGCCGGCGGCTTTCTCCTCTACCTGGGAGATGGAAGAGAGGTTGCACATCTTAGCGATCACGGCGTTGAACGCCTCGTTGTGCTCGCCTACGATCTGTAATTCCAATGCGTCCTTGTTCGGTATATTCTTCTGCAGACGGATCGTACGGACATCGCCCACGATCTCTTTCACGATCTCGAAAGCGTCCAGATAAGCGTTATCGGCAACCGCTACCTCCGGCATTTGGGCGACCATCAAGCTCTCGCCTTCCTTACGAGGCTCGAGGGCTTGCCATAATTCCTCGGTAATAAACGGCATGAACGGATGCAGCAAGCGAAGCAAAGCGTCGAAGAAGCCTAACGTAGCCTCGTAAGTAGCCTTGTCGATGGGCTGCTGATAACCCGGTTTCGCCATCTCCAGATACCAGGAGGAGAACTCATCCCAGAACAACTTATACACCGCCATCATCGCCTCGCTCAGCCGATATTTGCTGAAAGAGTCGTCTACCTCGGCGATCGTCTTGTCCAACTGCGTCTTGAACCACTTCACGGCGATGGCGGAAGCCTCCGGCTGGGCGATCGTATCGTCTACCGTCCAGCCCTTCACCAAGCGGAAAGCGTTCCATATCTTATTATTGAAGTTACGTCCTTGCTCGCACAACGCGTCATCGAAAGGAATATCATTCCCGGCGGGAGCCGCTAGCATCAAGCCCATACGCACGCCGTCCGCGCCGTATTGCTCGATCAAGCGCAACGGATCGGGAGAGTTTCCCAAGGATTTAGACATCTTACGTCCCTGCTTATCGCGAACGATACCCGTAAAGTAAACGCTCTTGAACGGCATCTTCCCCCTGTACTCATAGCCTGCCATAATCATACGGGCTACCCAGAAGAAGATGATATCCGGCCCGGTCACCAAGTCGCTGGTCGGGTAGTAATAATTGATTTCCTCGTTATCCGGGTTATTGATACCGTCGAACAGGGAGATCGGCCACAACCAAGAGGAGAACCAAGTATCCAACACGTCCTCATCCTGGCGCAAGTCGGCCATTGTCAGATTCGGGTTGCCGCATTTCTCTTTCGCCCGTTCCAAGGCTTTCTCTGCCGTCTCGGCTACCACGTAACCGCCCTCCGGCAAGAAGTAAGCCGGGATACGGTGTCCCCACCAAAGCTGGCGGCTGATACACCAGTCCTTGATATTCTCCATCCAATGGCGATAGGTGTTCTTGAACTTCGGCGGATAGAACTTGATCTCGTCCTCCATGACCGGCTCCAAGGCGATCTGGGCGAGATGCTCCATCTTCAAGAACCATTGCATAGACAATTTCGGCTCGATAGGCACGTTCGTACGTTCCGAGAAGCCCACCTTGTTCTCGTAGGCCTCTACCTTCTCCAAAAGGTCGGCGTTACGCAAGTCTTCCTCTATTTGCTCGCGTACATCGAAGCGATCCATGCCCACGTACAGGCCGGCGGCCTCGCTCAGCGTACCGTTATCGTTGAATATATCGATGGAAGGCAAGTTATATTTCTCGCCCAGCATATAGTCGTTCACGTCGTGCGCCGGGGTCACTTTCAAGCAGCCCGTACCGAACTCTATATCCACGTAATCATCCTCGATCACCGGGATCTCGCGACCTACCAGCGGAACGATCACTTTCTTTCCTTTCAGATGTTGGTTCTTCGGGTCGTTCGGGTTGATACACATCGCCGTATCTCCCATGATCGTCTCCGGACGGGTAGTGGCCACGACGGCATATCCCTCCTCGCCTACGATCTTATAGCGAAGGTAATACAGCTTACTATGCTCTTCCTTATAGATAACCTCCTCGTCGGACAGGGCCGTCAGCGCCTTCGGGTCCCAGTTTACCATACGCACGCCGCGGTAGATCAAGCCTTTCTCGTATAGATCGACGAAGACCTTGATCACGCTCTCCGAACGCTTCTCGTCCATCGTGAACGCCGTACGATCCCAATCGCAGGAAGCGCCCAACTTACGAAGTTGCTTCAAGATGATACCGCCATGCTCCTCTTTCCATTCCCAGGCATGCCGCAAGAACTCGTCGCGAGTCAGATCCGTCTTCTTGATACCTTGCCCGGCCAGGCGATTCACCACTTTCGCCTCCGTAGCGATCGAGGCATGGTCCGTACCCGGCACCCAGCAAGCGTTCTTGCCCATCATACGGGCACGGCGAACCAAGATATCTTGGATCGTATTGTTAAGCATATGTCCCATGTGCAATACGCCGGTGACGTTGGGGGGCGGGATTACGATCGTGTACGGCTCACGGCCGTCTGGCTTTGACTTAAAGAAGCCGTTATCCAACCAATACTGATACCACTTCCCCTCTACTTCAGCGGGATTGTACTTACTAGCGATTTCCATATTTTTATAACTAATTAGTCTTTACATCTTTCTCGATGCGCGAAAGTACAAAAAATATGGACAAAAGAACTACTCTACCTTGATATAACGGATCGGATTATCGTTCGCCATTCGATAGGAAAAAAGGAAGACGCATCCCAGCACGATTCCAGGATCATCAAAAGGGAAAGAGAATGTTTTTCTCTATTTTACTTTTAAGTGAAATATAATTCGTATTTTTGTCTCTTAAATAAGAAAGTTAAGTATGAGCGAAGTAGAACTTTTACTGGTCAACGAAACCAACAGCTGCACCATTTATACTATTCGGTTTTTATCGGAAACAGATAGTGAGTTTGAACGTTTCTATAACAAGTTCAAGGATGATGCAACATACAATCCCGACTTGATGCGTATTGTGTCATTTATTGATAAAATTGCGGATAGAGGTGCTTTGGAACGTTTCTTCCGTCCAGAAGGTAAATACAATGATGGCGTTTGCGCGCTACCTGTCGTTCAATCGAAACTGCGTTTATACTGTCTTCGATTATCCGATCAAATACTTATACTTGGCAATGGTGGGGTAAAAAACACTAAAACTTATAATGAGAATGATAAGCTTAAAGGTTATGTGCTTACCCTTCAAAAGTTTGAGAAACTGATAAAGGAATGTGTGAAAGATGGCACTGTAGCCATTTCAGAAAATACAATAGAAACCGATAATACATTTGATCTATGAGAACGATTCAGAACAAATTCAAGGATATGGCTGCCCAAGTTCCGGCAAATGTAAAGGATGAGGTTGACTTGTCTTTCGCCATAGCAGATAAACTGGATGCCTTGATGAAAGAAAAAGGCTTATCTAAGAAAGAATTAGCCCAGGCTATTGGCAAACGGCCGAGCGAAGTAACCAAATGGTTGAGTGGACAACATAACTTTACCATCCGTACACTAAGTATGCTTTCTACTTTTTTCGGGAAATCTTTAGTGGTAGTAAGATAAGGTTCCAAGCATCATAATTCAGGCTGTAAACTTCCATACAACCATAACTATAGTCGCCCGCAGCAATAGGTATTCCCTCTCGGACACGGCAGTATTCTACAAACCACGACGTGGTCTGTACAGATCATGGCGTGGTTTATACAGATCACGACGTGGTTTGTACAGACCACGCCATGGTTTTGAATATAGATCTAATGGCGATTATCTTTGCATCCGGGGATTTAAAGGTTTATTCCTATCACATGCGAACTATTTATAGCGGTTTTCTATTCCGCGCTATTGCAGTTTCGCCTAAATGCCTGTATCTTCGCGAACTATAAAAAATAGATATGAGAAAGCGATCCGAGTATAAAGGAGGGGATAATAGACGTAAACCCTCTAAAGAACGACAGGTAACAGTGGCCGAGAGTAACACTTTGTTACCTTTCCTGTTCGAGTTATTAAAAGAGCAAAGCCGTTCATCCGTGAAGGGTTTATTGAGCAGGGGGCAGATCTCGGTAAACGGGAAAGTCACCCGGCAATTCGACGCCCCGCTGAACCCGAACGATACGGTAGGGGTGAACTATGGAAGAGGGAAGGTGGAATTTAGCAATCCGCTACTTAGAATCGTATGGGAAGACGAAGACCTCATCGTGATCAACAAGCGGGAAGGCTTGCTATCCGTATCGACCGATCGCATCAAGGAGCGCACGGCCTACCGGATACTGAGCGATTACTTGAAAGAATGCGACCCGAACAACAAGATATTCGTCTTGCACCGCCTGGACCGCGATACATCCGGCATCATGATGTTCGCCAAGAACCAGCGGGTGAAGGAGCAAATGCAATCCAACTGGAGCGAGGTCATCACGCAGCGCTCCTACGTGGCCGTGGTGGAGGGCCGCCCAGAGAAAGACACGGACTTGATCGTATCCAACCTTGTGGAGAACAGGCATATGCAAGTGTACGTGACACAAGAAGGCGACGGCAAGGAGGCGATCACCCGCTACCGCCTGCTGAACACGAACGAACGCTACTCGCTGCTGGAGCTGGACCTGGAGACGGGACGCAAGAACCAGATCCGCGCGCAGATGCAATCCATCGGCCATCCGATAGCCGGAGACACCAAATATGGCGCGGAGACAAATCCCGCCGGACGCTTGATGCTCCATGCCCGCAGGCTCTGTTTCATCCATCCGGTAACGGGCGAGGAGATGCGCTTCGAGACACGGATCCCGGAGAAGTTCACATCTACAGCAAAGTAATCTATCAATAAAGGAAAAAATGAAGAAGCTCATCAGTTCGATCATGCTGGCGCTCATAGCGCTGGTAGCGCAGGCGCAAATACTCACGCCTGTCAAGTGGAAAATCAAGCTAGACGACAAAGGCGGCGCGCCCGAGAAAGAGATCGTCTTTACCGCCACGGCGGACAAAGGCTGGCACCTATATGACATGAACCTGCCCGAGGGAGGTCCCGTATCTACATCTTTCAAATTCGAGACATTGAATGGAGCTGAACTGGTTGGGCAACCGGTTCCTTCGGTAAAGCCGACCACGGTTTACGACGAGCAATTCGCCATGAACCTTCGCTGGTATCCGGGCACGGTATCGTTCATCCAAAAACTAAAAGTGACCGATCCCGCCAAGTTCAAGGCTGAGGGCGAGGTGGAATTTATGGCTTGCAATGATGAGACGTGCCTTCCCCCTGATCAAATACCTTTCGCTTTCGATAAGAAAAGCATCCATGTAGACCCGGCTATGGCGGCCAGCGCGTCTTCGTCCACGGAAGCAGACACAAAGGAGATTACGGCCGAACAGCCTAATGGGCAGGCCGGAGCAGAAGGGAGTGAAGAGGCAGAGAGCCCAGTCCTAGCGGCCAAAGAGACATCGGCCACGACATCCCCTAAAGCGCCCGGTAGCTTGACCGATAGCCCAGACTTATGGTCTCCGGTGATCGACTCATTGAAATCGTTTGGCGACGCTACGGTATCCGCCGCCGATACATCCTGGTTGTTCATCTTCTTCGCGGGTTTCTTGGGTGGTTTGATCGCCTTATTGACTCCTTGCGTTTGGCCGATGATCCCTATGACGGTTAGCTTCTTCCTGAAACGTACGAAAGATCGTAAGAAGGCGATTCGCGACGCCGTTACCTATGGATTATCCATTATCGTGATCTATCTGGTGATGGGCTTGCTGATCACCGGTATCTTCGGGGCGAGCGCATTGAATGATTTATCGACGAACGCCATCTTCAATATCATATTCTTCTTGTTGCTGGTAGTATTCGCGGTCTCCTTCCTCGGAGCCTTCGAGCTGGTATTGCCCGCGTCGTGGACCAGTAAGTTGGATAGCAAGGCCGATTCTACGACCGGTATATTGAGCATCTTCTTTATGTCGTTCACGTTGGTATTGGTATCATTCTCGTGTACGGGACCGATTATCGGGACCTTGTTGGTACAGGCCGCATCCATGGGTACGGCGGTAGGGCCGGCTATCGGTATGTTCGGTTTCGCCTTGGCGCTGTCCATCCCGTTCAGCGTCTTCGCCATCTTCCCGAATATGCTGCAAAGTATGCCGAAATCCGGCGGATGGCTAAATTCCGTGAAGGTCGTATTGGGCTTCCTGGAGTTGGCGTTGGCGTTGAAGTTCCTTTCCGTAGCGGACTTAGCGTATGGCTGGCGCTTGCTAGACCGTGAGGTGTTTGTCGTGCTTTGGATCGTGATCTTCATCTTATTAGGCGCTTATCTATTAGGAAAGATCAAGTTCAGCCATGATAGCGAAGTGAAATATGTATCTGTACCGCGGCTGTTTATGGCGATTATCTCTTTCGCTTTCGCCGTTTACATGGTTCCCGGGCTTTGGGGCGCGCCGTTAAAGGCGATCAGCGCGTTCGCTCCCCCGTTGTACACACAAGATTTCAATCTATACAAAAACGAGGTACACGCCGCGTTCGACGATTATGAGTCCGGCATGGCTTATGCCAAGAAGGTAAACAAACCCGTCATGATCGACTTCTCCGGCTTCGGTTGCGTAAACTGCCGTAAGATGGAGGCTTCCGTTTGGACGGATCCGAAAGTGAAGCAACACTTGGAGAACGACTACGTATTGATCACGCTGATGGTAGATGACAAGACAAAGCTTCCGCGACCCATCGAGATACAGGAAAACGGTAAGACCCGCAAGCTGAAGACGATTGGCGATAAATGGAGCTACCTGCAACGAAGCAAGTTCGGCTCTAACGCCCAGCCATTCTACATCTTACTGAATGACGAGGGACAGCCGCTCGGACCTTCATACGCTTTCGACGAGGATGTATCCAAATACATCCAGTTCCTTCAAAACGGATTGAAAGAGTTCAAGAAAGAAAAGTAAAACATTCATGATTTATGATTTATGATTTATGATTTCTCATCGACGCGTAAATCATAAATTATAAATCATAAATCAAACATCAAATAAATGGCAACTAGAGAAGAGAAGATGGAAGCCTTCGGGCAGTTACTCGATATCTTAGACGAATTACGGGTAAAATGTCCTTGGGATCGTAAACAGACAAACGAGAGCCTCCGCACGAATACGATCGAGGAAACCTATGAGCTATGCGAGGCCTTGATGCGTGAGGATGACATAAACATAAAAAAAGAATTAGGAGACTTGTTATTGCACATCGTCTTTTACTCCAAGATCGGCGAGGAAAAAGAAGCTTTCGATATCAAGGACGTTTGCGATAGCCTCTGCCAGAAACTGATCTACCGCCATCCACACGTATTCGGAGATGCCTCCGCCGATACCGCCCAAAAGGTAGAGCAAAGCTGGGAGCAGCTCAAACTGAAAGAAAAAGGAGGCAATAAGACCGTGCTGGAAGGTGTTCCCGCCTCTCTCCCATCCGTAGTAAAAGCGCATCGTATCCAAGATAAGGCCCGCAACGTAGGCTTCGACTGGGAAGAACGTGACCAAGTATGGGATAAGGTACAGGAGGAATTTAACGAGTTGAAAACCGAGATCGATAAGATGGACGCGGACAAGATGGAAGCCGAGTTCGGAGATCTCTTCTTTAGCCTGATCAACGCCGCCCGCCTATACAAGATAAATCCGGACAACGCGTTGGAGCGCACGAACCAGAAGTTTATCCGCCGTTTTAATTATCTGGAGGAGCATACGATCCAAGAAGGTCGTTCCTTGAAAGATATGACATTGGAGGAAATGGATCAACTATGGAATGAGGCCAAGGGCAAAGGCCTATAAAGCGAGGATAAGGGCAAAACAAAAGGGGAACCGACATCACGTCGCCACCCCTCCCTTAACTTAAACGCCAAAACTAAATCTAAACAAAAAACACAAATAATGATAATTATTTTATTTATTCAATCTCCATCCTTCTTATTGCCCCGACCATTCTTCATGAAACTCCGGACAAACTTATATTCCGCATTTCGGTACTTATAGACCTTTTCGGGAGAAAGTATCTCCTTGAATTTCTCGAAATACTCTTTTTCCAACTGTGCCTCTTTTATCTCAACCTCCAGACATTTGTCTATCGCTTGGTTATAATCAGCATCCACCGGATTCTCCTTATGTCGAATTTCTTTTGACAACTTACGACATTCACGCCCCAACTCAAATTTCCGCTGCCGCAACTCATTGCATAGAGGAATAAATTGCGCAGCCTCCTCGGGTGTAAGACCGACTTCAGCCGTAATAAAAGCATTTCGTCTTGCCTCGAACGCTTCTCTATCAAAATGTCTTTGCTCTTTTTTCTCTTGTGCCGTAGCATCAAAAGAGAGTAAAACCGAAATCGCTACAAATGTAATGAAAAATATTTTATTCATACAAGTATTATTACAAATAATCTTCGATAACTTACTATTTTAAACTTTATTCAGAATAGGGAAATTCCTCATCCAAGAGATAATTAGCGTATTGAGCTTCCAAATACTCCAAATACTCCTCGTCTTCTTCCGCTTCGATAATATCCAAAGCCGTTGCCGGGACTTCCGTCCGGACGAGTAAAGAATCAGACACGGTACCGCCACCAGGACCGCCTATTCCCACGATAGCCTTGAAAAACAAACCAAGACCAGCGAATACCGCGGCCATGTACAACCACGGACGAACACGGTCCATCATGGAAATCCGCCTCGTCTCCTCCTCCGTCTTCTCGGGAAGCTGACTCATGATCCGCTCCGTAAGTCCTTCCATATACCCCTCGGGTACAGTAAAAGGGTTAGTCCCTTTCAAGCGATCTAGGTTGTTTTCTTCTTTTTTCATACTCTTTTCTCTTTTTATATTGCTTAGACAGCGATTCGGGCAAAAGGTTTAAACTCCTTTTGTTAAAAACTCCTCGACTTTTTTCACCGCATGATGATACGAGGCCTTCAAAGCACCGACCGAGGTACCCAGTATCTCGGACATCTCCTCGTACTTCATCTCCTCGTAATACTTCATATTGAAGACCAAGCGTTGCTTCTCCGGCAAGGTAAGGATAGCGTTTTGCAATCTCATCTGTATCTCGTCGCCGTCGAAGTATTCGTCACCTTTCAAACGATCCAGCAAAAAGGTATCCGTATCGTCGATAGATACGTTATTCATGTTTCGCTGTTTATTCAAGAAAGTGATGCACTCGTTGATCGCGATCTTATAAAGCCATGTAGATAATTTGGCCTCACCACGAAAAAGCTCGATGTTCATCCAAGCTTTCAAGAAAGTATTTTGGAGCAAGTCGTTCGCATCCTCATGATCCAGTACCATCTTTCGTATGTGCCAATACAACTTCTCGCCATACAGGCTCACGACCTTGGCGAAGGCCTCACGTTGTCGGGCCGAGTCCCGAAGTTGCGCTACAATTTCATCTTCTGTATAGGATTGCATTTTTTCTATTTTGGGAAGTGCCCAGAACAGGACTCGAACCTGCACGATCGCAAAACCACTCGCACCTGAAACGAGCGCGTCTACCAATTCCGCCACCTGGGCTTTTTAAAATCATCACGAAGCGCAACCTATCGGCATTGCGCATACAAAGGTAATCGTTTTTTCCAATTAGCAAGCAAATGGAAATAAAAAAAGCGGCCGCCCCTTTCGGAACAGCCGCTCATATCATTAATCACGGGAGTCTGATTACATCATACCGCCCATTCCGCCGCCCATTCCCGGATTCATCGGGGGCATAGCGGGAATGTCTTCTTTCTTCTCTGCGATCACGCACTCAGTAGTCAAGAACATGCCTGCGATAGACGCCGCGTTCTCCAAAGCTACACGAGTTACCTTAGCCGGGTCGATTACTCCAGACTCGCACAAGTTCTCGAAGCAGTCCTTACGAGCGTTGTAACCGAAGTCGCCCTTACCTTCTTTCACTTTCTGAACGATAACAGCGCCTTCCTTACCTGCGTTAGCTACGATCTGGCGAAGCGGCTCCTCGATAGCGCGCTTAACGATCTCGATACCTGTAGTCTCGTCCTCGTTCTCGCCCTTCAAGCCTTCCAAGGCTTCGATAGCACGGATATAAGCTACACCACCACCAGGAACCGTACCTTCTTCGATAGCGGCACGAGTTGCGTGCAAAGCGTCATCCACACGGTCTTTCTTCTCTTTCATCTCAATCTCGGAAGGAGCACCTACGTAAAGAACAGCCACACCGCCGGCCATCTTAGCCAAACGCTCTTGCAATTTCTCTTTATCGTAATCAGAAGTCGTGTTCTCCATCTGGATCTTGATCTGGCCGATACGAGCTTGGATAGCTTCCTTGTCGCCAGCGCCGTTTACGATGATCGTGGTATCTTTGTCTACCGTGATCTTCTCGGCGGTACCCAACATATCCATCGTAGCACCTTCCAACTTCAAGCCTTTCTCCTCAGAGATAACCGTACCGCCTGTCAATACGGCGATATCTTCCAACATAGCCTTACGACGGTCGCCGAAGCCCGGAGCCTTAACAGCACAGATCTTCAAGGAACCACGCAGACGATTCACTACCAATGTAGCCAAAGCCTCGCTATCGATATCCTCAGCGATGATCAAAAGAGGACGTCCGCTCTGTACAGCCGGCTCAAGGATAGGAAGAAGGTCTTTCAATACGGAGATCTTCTTGTCATAGATCAAGATATACGGATTCTCCATCTGGCACTCCATCTTCTCTGTATCCGTTACGAAGTACGGAGAGATATAGCCACGATCGAACTGCATACCCTCAACTACGTCAACCGTAGTCTCAGTACCCTTAGCTTCCTCAACCGTGATAACACCTTCTGTCTTCACACGTTGCATAGCCTCAGCGATCAACTTACCGATAGCCTCGTCACCATTCGCGGAGATCTTCGCTACATGCTCGATCTTCTCGAACTTATCACCTACAGCCTCAGCTTGGTTGGCGATATTCTCTACGACTTTAAGAACAGCCTTATCGATACCACGTTTCAAATCCATAGGGTTCGCTCCGGCAGTAACGTTCTTTAAGCCTACACCAATGATAGACTGAGCCAAAACCGTAGCTGTAGTCGTACCGTCACCGGCGTTATCGTTGGTCTTGGAAGCGACTTCCTTAACCAATTGAGCGCCCATGTTCTCGAACGGGCAAGTCAACTCAACTTCCTTAGCTACCGTTACACCATCTTTCGTGATGTGAGGAGCGCCGAATTTCTTCTCGATAATTACGTTACGACCTTTAGGGCCTAATGTTACCTTAACGGCATTGGCCAACTCATCCACGCCTTTTTTCAAAAGGTCGCGGGCATCCATATCATATTTAATCTCTTTTGCCATGATTGTATCTCTTTTTAATCTTGTTGTTTATAAAAATGAATTAGATAATAGCTAAAACGTCTGCTTGGCGCATGATCAAGTATTTCTCACCGTCTAGTTCGATTTCCGTACCTGCATATTTACCATACAATACGTTATCACCAACCTTTACAACCATCTCCTCGTCTTTCGTTCCGTTACCTACGGCTACAATCTCACCCTTTAAAGGTTTTTCCTTCGCTGAGTCCGGAATAATAATTCCACCTAATGTCTTTTCTTCCGCAGCGGCCGGCTTAATCAGCACGCGATCTGCTAATGGTCTAATGTTCATTTTCTTGGTATTTAAATGTTAATAATATTACTTTTTAAATTATGAACTTTATGTTCACGCCTAAGCCTATGCGAATAGTGTGCCAAACGGATTCACCCAGGTTCGACTGACAATATTTCGGACGAAATGGACAAATACCCGAAGAGATAACTGACAACTTGTCTTTTTACATCTCTCAAAAGGATAATCAATCGATCAGCAGCGTATTCAAGGAATGGGCTTTTACGGTTGGAGTATAGACTCGATCACCTACACGGATGGAAAGAGAACGGTCTTCACTGGTCTCATTGGCGATAATCAAGGCGATGCTGTTATCCGGGTTGCGGAACGCAAGCAGGTTCGTATAGGCCCCTTCCGTCTCCAATTTATATGCGCCGGGCTGGACATAATGGCTGACATGTTTCATCACGTAGTATTCCGGAGTATATCGATAGCTCTTGGTTTGCGGATCTACGACAACCAATGAGTTTTGCGCCCATCCCCAACGACTGATCCCTCCATTGTCCAAAGAGATATTCCAATACATATAGGCAGAAACACCCTTATCCAGGAAATGTCGCATCAATCCCCAAGAATACATAGCACCCTTCCAATCGTTCTTGCCATCTCCACATTCTTGCTCGGTTTGGTAAAACTTCAATCCGGGATAACGTTGGTGGATCCCGGCGATAGCGTCTTTACCCGCCCATTGAAAACCGACACCTTTCACGTACTTACCACTAGCGGGGTCCGTCAATATCGTATCGACAAGCGCCTCATTCGCACGTTCCATCGTGCCAAACATAATTTCCACTCCTTGATCCTGTAAGACCGGACCGAGATAATTACCGATAAAATTAGCCAAAGAAGCCGATGTCCAACAACAACTCGGGAATATTTGCGCCGAGTTGAACTCATTCTGAGGCATTACGGCAAAGATAGGAATGTCTTGATCCTTATAGGCCTCGATAAATTTAGAGAAATAGAGGGCATAGGCATTCAGATAAAGGGAGTCTTGGATAAACATATCCGTGCCCTCATAACCGATCTTATCCGCCGGCAAGCCATTCCGATACTTCTCGTCATAATTCTCGCCCGTATAGGCAGAAGCATAGTGCTTGTTATATTTCATCCAAGAGGGAGGACACCATGGGGAAGCCCACAAACGTAGGCGCGGCTGATACTTCTGAGCGTTCTTGATAAAGGGGATCAAGGTTTGCTGGTCATTGGCGATGGTGAAATATTCCATCGTGAAATCACCGTCTACCTCGTCATACGAATACCAATCACGAGAGAAATCATTCGCGCCTATGGGCATCCGGCAAATCGTGAAGTTGGCTCCCACTCCGGGGAAAAAAAGCTCTTCCATGATTTCCTCGCGCACACTCGGCTCCAACTTACTCAAGGAAAGCCACCCCAGTTCATTAAAACAGGCCCCAAAGCCATCGATTTGCTGTTGAGGCTTTTTTGTCAGAATCGTGATATCAATAGTAGGTATCGTATCAGCAAGGGCGGATATCAAATCGGGCTGCTCAGCCCAAAAGGTATTCTCGGTTGTCGTTACCCACTCGGCCCTAGGGGTGAAAGAGCAGGAAGAAAAGTATAAAGAGATTGAAAGTATAAAAACAGGTATTTTCATGGTCGTTTCATTAATTTATAAGTTTAGAAGCATTAAACACGGACTACACGGATGACACGGCAACACACGGATAAACACTAACAAGTCCGTGCGTTGCCGTGTCATCCGTGTAGCCCGTGTTCCATAATCCATTATTCCCTAAAAGCGTTCTATCAGCTCCTCGATAGTCACAAGGGTTTGCTCGCCCGTGAGCATATTCTTTACGTTGATTTTATTCTCGGCCATCTCATTCTCGCCGACTATAGCGACGAACGGGATCTTCTTCGCGTCCGCATATCCCATTTGCTTTTTCATCTTAGCAGACTCAGGATATAGCTCCGTACGAATACCCGCCTGGCGAACCTTCGCGATCAGTGGCAATAAATAAATCTCCTCCTGCTGACCGAAGTTCACGAATAGAAGCTGCGTAGTCTTCAAAGACCCTTCCGGATACAAATCCAATTGATTCAATACATCGAAGATACGATCCGCGCCGAAAGAGAAACCGACACCGGATACGCCTTCCATGCCAAACACCCCTGTCAGGTTGTCATAACGACCACCCCCCGTGATGCTACCGATCTGCACGTCCAAGGCTTTCACCTCGAAAATCGCTCCGGTATAATAGTTTAAGCCGCGAGCCAACGTTAAATCAAGCTCTAATTCCGCACGGATTGGCGTATGAGCGATACGATCCAAGATAAAATCTAATTCGGCAACACCTTTCAGACCGATCTCAGACGCAGACAATACCTCTTTCAAGGTAACGATCTTTTCCTGATTGGAACCCTGCAACATAATGATCGGCTGCAAACGCTCGATCGCCCCCTCGGGCAAGCCTTTGGAACGAAGCTCCTCATTCACGTTGTCCAGGCCAATCTTATCCAGCTTATCGATAGCTACCGTAATGTCGACGATCTTATCCGCCTCGCCAATGATCTCGGCTATACCGGAAAGGATCTTGCGATTGTTCATTTTTATGCACACCCGAATGCCAAAACGATGGAACACCTCATCCATGATCTGGATCAGTTCCACTTCGTTGATTAAGGAGTCGGAGCCTACGACATCCCCATCACATTGATAAAACTCGCGGTAACGTCCCTTTTGCGGACGATCGGCACGCCAGACCGGTTGGATCTGATAACGTTTGAACGGGAAGCTGATCTCATTACGATGTTGTACCACGTAACGGGCGAACGGAACCGTCAAATCATAACGCAAGCCTTTCTCGCAAGCCTTAGCCGCAAATCTCAACGGGTTCTTCTCTATCAACTCCTCATCTGGGATGCCAGCGAAACAATCACCGGAATTCAATATCTTGAAAAGGAGCTTATCCCCTTCCTCGCCATATTTACCCATCAATGTAGACAGGTTCTCCATGGCAGGAGTCTCTATTTGCTGGAAGCCGTACAAGTGAAACACCTCACGGATCGTGTTGAATATATAATTACGTTTCGCCATTTCCTCCGGCGAAAAATCCCGGGTACCTTTGGGTATGGAAGGTTTTTGCATGATCTTATGTTTTAAATGATTATTCTGGCCGCAAAGGTAATGTTTTTGCTCGAAATAAATAAGAAAATAACAATGCCCACCGTAAGGAGCTTACAATCGCAGTTATAAGCAGCTTACAATGGGCATTCTAACATCCTCTGAATGGGCATTCAAGGGAAGCCTCCTCCGAGGCGTATCAATCCCTGCTTCTTCCGCCCAAGAATATCATTATATAATATAATAATGTAGCGAGCGAACCTAACGCGGCGACCACATACGTATAAGCGGCGGAACGTAAAGCATCCTCTGCCTTATCATGCGTATAAGCATTTGTTATACCGGCATTACTCAACCACGCTAACGCGCGCTGGCTGGCATTGATCTCGACCGGAAGCGTGATAAAGCTAAACAGCGTAGTCGTAGCGAACAAGATTATCCCGAATAACAATAGCTGAGGAAACGTATGCAACAATAACATACCACCCAGCAATACCCAGGTCATAATGTTAGAGGCGAAACTAACTACCGGAACCAAGGCCGAACGCATTCGCAGCGGAGCGTAAGCGGTAGCATGCTGCACAGCGTGACCGCACTCATGGGCGGCAACCGCGGCGGCGGCGATACTATTACTATAATACACCGACTCACTCAAGTTCACCGTCTGGTTAGCGGGATTATAATGGTCCGTCAAATGTCCGGGTGTAGAGATCACCTTTACATCATTGATACCATTGTCACGCAACATCTTCTCGGCTACATCTTTTCCTGTCATGCCATTCGGCATAGGGATTTTCGAATACTTCTCGAACTTGCCCTTTAGACGGGATGACACCAGCCAACTCAATAGCGCAAATCCAATAAAGATAATCCAATACATGCTCATAAATTCCTACCTTATTTCGTTTTAGTCTTCTGTATATCTGACAATCGTTTGCTCACGATCCGGTCCTACGGAAACGATCTTCACAGGCACGCCCAGTTCTTCCTCTAAGAAAGAAAGGTAAGCGTTGAATTCCTCAGGGAACTCATCCTCGCTCTGCATTTTCGTCATATCCGTCTTCCAACCCGGTAATTCCACATATACAGGCTCGATCGTATCATCGATCTCATACGGGAACTCATTCGTCTCGACACCGTTCATCTTATAAGCTACGCAAGCCTTGATCGAATCGAAGGTATCCAACACGTCACTCTTCATCATAATCAATTTGCTTACGCCGTTGATCATCACGGCATATTTCAAGGCTACCAAATCAATCCAGCCACAACGACGTTTACGTCCCGTAACCGCACCAAACTCATGGCCTAATTGCCCGATCTGATCTCCTACCTCATCAAACAACTCGGTCGGGAACGGACCGCTACCTACACGTGTACAATAAGCCTTGAAGATACCATATACCTCGCCGATATTCCGGGGAGAGACACCCAGCCCCGTACAACATCCGGCACAGATCGTATTCGAGGAAGTCACGAATGGATAAGAACCGAAGTCTATATCCAGCATCGTACCTTGAGCGCCTTCCGCCAAGACAGACTTACCTTCCTTCAAATAGCTATTGATGACATGCTCGCTATCAATCAACTTGAATTGCTTGAGGTAGTTCAAGGCCTCCATCCATTGAGCCTCCATCTCGGTAATATCATATTCATAGTTCAATGAACGCAGGATGGCTTCATGTTTTGCTTTAGCGGCCGCATATTTCTCTTCGAAGTTATGCAATAAATCGCCCACACGAACACCGTTACGGCTGATCTTATCCGTATAAGTCGGGCCGATACCTTTCCCTGTCGTACCGATCTTTCCGGAACCTTTAGAGGCTTCGTAAGCGGCATCCAAGATCCGGTGAGTAGGTAAAATCAGGTGAGCTTTCTTAGAAATATAAAGCTGCTTGGTGATATCGTGACCACTCGCCGCCAATGATTCCGCTTCCTGCTTGAACAATAACGGATCCAGAACAACCCCGTTACCGATTACGTTTATCTTTCCACCTTGGAAAATACCGGAAGGAATCGAACGTAACACATACTTTTCCCCGTTAAACTCCAATGTATGTCCGGCATTGGGACCTCCTTGAAAACGAGTTACCACATCGTAATTCGGAGTCAGCACATCGACAACCTTGCCTTTGCCCTCGTCGCCCCATTGCAATCCTAACAAAACGTCTACTTTCATCTTTTCTATATTTATTATAGGCTATTAATATTCTTGTTTACCTTGCCTTTGCAACTTAAACTTGCATTTACTGCACAGGCCATAAATGTACAAACAATAATACTCCGGCGTAAAACGAGAGACTTTCAAGTTTCTCATATCCGCATTCAACGTACTGTTTCGCAGCTCCCGAATGGCCCCGCATCTCGTGCAGATCAAATGCAAATGCGTATCGGCGTAAATCCTCAACTCATATTGCACCGACTGGACGGTTATCTGATGACGCACCACCAAACCGGCATCAACCAGTACATCCAACGTATTATAGAGTGTTGCCTTACTGACATGGAAGTTGTGTTGCTCTAACCGATCCGAAAGCATACACATATCAAAATGCCCGGGAAAAGCACATATCTCCTTGAATATAGTACATCTCTCCTCGGTTTTCCGCAGTTTCTTCTCCGTTAGATATTCGGTAAACAACGCACGTATTTCCGTATAAACTTTCGCTTCCATCTCCTAAAGACCGCACAAACGACAAAGTTAGCGCATTTATTTTAAACGCAAAGCCTTACCGGTAATATTCAAACTCGAATTTTAATTCATTATAGATTTCTTGTAATTCCGCAGAATCACCAAAAGCAGCCTTAAAATCCTCTATTTCCTTAAATAGAGTCTGTACTTTGGCCTCTGACAGACGACCATAATATTTCATAGCTTGAAGCGCGGAGAACCGTTCCTCCAGACCCGCATCAAACTCCTTCCACGCCACCGAGCGCATACACTCCACCAAGAAAGCCGTCTGAAGCGGAACTGACACCTCCTCCTTTCGCTTGAAAAGATCAGTCAAGATCAAGAAAGCTACCGTGCGAGCAAATGAGTCCTCCTTATTGAAGAGAAATTCCATGGCTAGATTATCCCGATAAGGCAGACGGGCAAACAGGTTTCGGGCACAATGTTCGGCTATCTCCTGATAAGGAATCTCCTTAATCCAACGTCTCGCTTCCTCTACCGGGAATCTATCGGCGGGCCACAAAAATGTAGCCAATATCTTAAACTCACGAATATCTTCTTTCCATAGAGCCGCCGCCAGCTCTCCATCCGGTTTATGCTTGCGGGCGATTTCCTTTATTTCGGGGTATGGAACCCCGAAATTCAACTTATATACGATACCTTTCTCACGCATACTCGTAGAAATCACCCCGTTCATCGCCAAACGGAGTTGCTTGCGAATCTCCCTTATCTCGTCTTGCAAACTTTCCATCTATTAATTATTATAAGTGGGTAAGAAAGAATAATCACGGCCATAACGAAGCATCTGATCCGTATAACCTTCCGTGTAGTCTAAGACAATATCAGTAACCTCACCACCGGAGTTCTTTACCTCTTTCATCACAGGGTTGACAAAACCTTTATAAGGAGCCAAGTTCAACTTAGCGTAGCGCTCCAAGACTTCCGCATGCAACTCCGGGTCTACTTTCACGCCGTATCCCTCAACAAGATTCTTTCCGACCGCATAGTCGCCCTCACTCTTGATACGTTGAATCTCAGCAAGCAATGTTCCAAACAGTTCACGCAACCTCGGATAGTCATTCACGACCACATAGGTCTTTCCCTCCCGTTTTTTCAGTTCGATCACATTCGCTTCCTTCCCTTTCTCGTAAGCCCACTTAGCGATCAGCTGACGGTTACGCATATGCGCCTCCTCTACATTCTTGCCTAGCTCGATACGAACCAACTGGGTCATCAAGCCATTCATTATATATTTATAGTATTCCGACTTATAAGCTTCGCCGTCCGGAAGCAATCCCAGTTCCACCAGCTTCGGATCTGCCAAATAATACAGACCAAACAAATCCGCACGGGTTTCCTCCAGTGTAGAGCTATAGGCTTTCAGGGCATCCGGGTCCGTATTTTCCAACAATCTACCGGAACCATGCCCCAGGCACTCATGTAAGTCCGTATGCAAGTTATCCGTCAAGAAACCATACCGCTCCATGCCGTTCCGCTCCGCGTCGCTCCAAACGAACTCCTCGCCAAAGCCATTCCCTTGAGAGGCTTTATCATAAGCCTCCGTGATATTCTCTATCGTGACAGACTTCGATCCATAATCCCTGCGGATCCAATCCGCATTTGGCAAATTGATACCGATCGGGGTAGCCGGATAACAATCGCCTCCCAGCATAGATACCGTGATTACCTTAGCGCTGACCCCTTTCACCTTCTCTTTCTTGAAACGCTTATCTACCGGGGAATGATCCTCAAACCATTGCGCGTTATCACTGATGATTTTCGTACGCTTTGTCGCCTCCTTATTCGTGAAATTCACGGTAGACTCCCAGCTTGCTTTCATTCCTAACGGATCTCCGTACGTCTCGATAAAGCCATTCACGAAATCCACCTCCGAGGCCGTATCCTCTACCCAAAGGATCGAGTAAGCGTCAAAGGTCTTCAAATCGCCCGTTTGATAATATTCGATCAATTTCCCGATGATCGCTTTCTGCGTATCATTCTCGGCGAAAGGCAAGGCCCGTCGCAACTGATCTACGATTTTCTCTATCGCGGCGGAATAAAGTCCTCCTACTTTCCATACCTTCTCAACGACCGTACCGTTCTCTTTTACCAAACGGCTATTCAAACCGTAAGAGACCGGGGAAATCGTATCCTTTCCCATTTTCATTTGCGCATAGAAGTCCTCTACCTCTTTCTGGCTGATGTCTCCCCCGTAATAATTATTAGAAGAAGCCTTGATCAGATCATCGTCGCCGCTTTGTACGCTACGCTTTGGCATAACGCTCGGATCAAAGATCACCGGGGCGATCTCGATCATGAACTGATCCACGTTTTGATTCTCCCGAAGAGGCAACTTCTTAGCGTCGATTTGGTGGATACAATCCATAAAGAACTCCGGTGAAAATCCCGGGGCAAACTTATCCAAGGCATAATGATGATGGATACCACTGGAGAACCACACCCGTTTCAAATAGGTTTCCAAAGCCTTGAATTGAGGGTCTTCCCTATCTCCCTTATAAGTAGCGTAAATAACCTCCAGCGTCCTGCGGATCGCCAGATTATAGCGTCCATTCTGATCGAAGAGTATATCACGCCCCATCAAAGCCGCCTCTGAAAGATGATATAATAGTTGCTTTTGTCGCAAGGACAGGGATTCGAAACCCGGAACTTTATAACGAAGAATCTCCAGATCAGCGAACTGATCCACTACATAATTGAACTCCTTATCGGAATTTTGAGATGCCGTATCCGACTTTTGGCCTGTACAAGCCGTCATAGCCATAGCTGTCATAAGCGATAACATTATATTTTTCATACTAACTACGTTTTGCTTTTCCTATAATATATTACATCTAAAGTACATCGTCTGGAGGGGCCCATATACCAATAAAGCCCAACCGCAAAGATAGAGAATATACAGTCAATATCAAAGGTTTGAGATTTTTTCTCTACTTTTGCAAGTTCAATAGCAAAGACAAAAAAACGAGAGAATGGAAATAGCGGCATTAGTTTCAGGAGGAGTAGACAGCTCGGTCGTAGTGCATCAGTTGAAAGAGGCGGGATACGACCCTACCATCTTTTATATCCGTATCGGCATGGAAGACAAGGATGGCTATATCGATTGTCCGGCGGAAGAGGATATCGAGATCACCTCGTATATCGCCCGCAAGTATGGATGCCGGTTCGAGATCGTCTCCTTACACGACGAGTATTGGGATCGGGTGGTAAGCTATACGATCGAATCCGTCAAACGCGGCCTTACCCCTAACCCGGACATGATGTGTAATAAATATATCAAGTTCGGTTGTTTCGAGGAAAAATGGGGCAAGGATTTCGATAAGATCGCTACCGGTCATTACGCCACGACCACGGAGACAAACGGTAAGACATGGCTTTCTACCGCCAAGGACCCGGTAAAGGACCAAACGGATTTCTTAGGCCAAATCACCCGCCTACAGATACAGAAACTCATGTTCCCGATCGGGCATTTAATGAAGAGCGAGGTTCGTGCCATCGCCGAGGCCCAGAAACTGCCGAGCGCCAAACGTAAGGATAGCCAAGGCATCTGCTTCTTAGGTAAGATTAACTACAACGACTTTATCGAGCGTTATTTAGGAAAACGCACGGGAAAGATCATCGAGATGGAAACCGGCACGGTGATAGGCAAGCATAATGGATATTGGTTTCACACCATTGGCCAACGTAAAGGCCTAGGATTAAGCGGTGGCCCTTGGTTCGTGATCAAGAAGGATATTAAAAGAAATATCATCTACGTATCCAACGGTTACGATCCGGAGACACAATATGGCAAGACAATCAATATGCAAGGCTTCGACTTTATCACGGAAGATCCGTGGGGAGAGTTTGAGGATGAGAAAGAGATCACCTTCAAGATCCGCCATACGCCGGAATTCACACACGGACGTATCCGCCGCATCGGGGATCTATACCGCATAGAATCCGATGATAAGATACAAGGCATAGCCCCCGGTCAATACAGCGTGGTTTATGACAAGGAACATCATTTATGTCTGGGAAGCGGCATGATTATCGACGAGACTAAGTAATAGATTCTCAATAATTATACATATCTTCGCGATGAACCAAAAACAAGAAAAGATGGAAACAACAGCATTGAAAACACTAGAGGTCACGATTCCTTCCGAATACGTTTCTTCCTTACGTAAGCTTATCCAAGGTTTAGGAGGTAAGATTCAAATCCACCCAAAGAAAAAATGTGGGCTGGATGAGGCATTGGAGGACATTAAGGCAGGAAGAGTACATTCATACTCTAGCGTTGATGAAATGTGGGAGGAGTTAATGAAATGAGATATGCCCCTAACACGACTCACAAATTCAACAAAGACTTTAAACGTTGTAAGAAAAGAGGCTGCAACATGAGCCTATTAAAAAAGGCAGTAGATTTATTATGCGAAAAGGGAGAACTACCCGAAGAATACCATCCTCATAAATTATCAGGAAAGCATAATGGATTATGGGAATGCCATATTCAAACTGATTGGTTGTTGATTTGGGAGCAAAATGACACGGAGCTTATTCTTTTGTTCACCGACACCGGAACACATTCTGATTTATTCTAAATAAAAACGGTCGCCTCGAAAGGAAGCGACCGTTTTATTTTTCTATCTTATTCTATCAAATAGCATACAAAGAGCTGATAGACTCACCGCTACATACACGACGGATTGCCTCTCCAAACATCTCAGCGACAGATAACACCTTTACTTTCTCGCACTTCTTAGCGTAAGGAATCGAATCCGTAAAGATCATCTCTGTTAAAGCGGACTGATCTACACGAGTAGAGGCCGGGTCGGACATCACGGCATGGCTGGCGATAGCACGAACCGACTTCGCTCCATTCTCCAACATCAAGTTGGCGGCTTTCGTGATTGTTCCGGCCGTATCCACCATGTCATCAACCAAAAGGACATCCAATCCCGTCACATCACCGATGATGCGCATCTCGGCTACCTCATTGGCACGCAGACGAGACTTGTGGCAAATAACCATCGGCAAACCTAAATACTTAGAATAGCTGCTGGCACGTTTCGTACCACCCACATCAGGAGTAGCGATACACAAGTTATCCATCGGCAACGACGACTTGATATAATCCAAGAATACGGAAGAAGCATACAAGTGGTCTACCGGCACGTTAAAGAACCCTTGGATCTGATCCGCGTGAAGGTCCATCGTGATCAGACGATTGATACCCGCCGTACTCAACATATCAGCGATCAGTTTAGCGCCAATAGAAACACGAGGTTTATCCTTTCTGTCCTGACGAGCCCAACCGAAGTAAGGGATTACAGCGATAATAGAATGTGCGGAAGCACGTTTAGCGGCATCAATCATCAGAAGCAATTCCATCAGATTGTCTGAATTAGGGAATGTGGATTGTACTAAGAATACATCTTTACCACGGATAGACTCTTCATATGAAACAGAGAACTCTCCATCGGCAAAGTGCTGGATATTCATCTGTCCCAGAGGACAACCTAGACTTTTGCAAATTTTTTCTGCAAGATACCGGGAGTTCGTTCCCGAAAACACCAAGAAAGGAGTTTGTGCACTCATTATTCCGAATATTTATCTTAAAGTGAATAGATTTGAATTGTGCCGCAAAAGTACAAAACTTATTTCAATAACCGCTTTATATTTGGAAAACTTTCTATATTTGCGACTGTAATGGTGAAGTACTTATTCTATTTCTTCATATTGTCTAGCGTATTCTTGCTATCGGGATTCTGCTCAGAGCCCAATAACCAACAAGAATACAATAGATTCAACGCCCCGTATCTTTCGCAGGATACAGGAAGCGAACACGACGTACTCCAAACCGATACCGACTCTCACGAAAAACACATTTATTTAATCATCAATAGAATATGGAATTTTTATTAGATTTCATCCTCCATATCGATCAATACATGATCGATATCGTACAGGAATACCATACATGGACGTACGTCATATTGTTCATAATCATTTTTTGTGAGACCGGGTTGGTCGTCACGCCTTTCCTTCCCGGAGATTCCTTGCTTTTCGTAGCGGGAGCGATCGCCGCGCTACCAGGCATGTCTTTAGAGATCAACATCCTGGCTCTCGTGTTATTCGTGGCGGCGGTATTAGGAGACTCCTGCAATTATACGATCGGTCATTTCTTCGGCAGCAAGCTCTTCAAGAATCCAAACTCCAAGATATTCAAGAAAAGCCACCTGGATAAGACGCACGCGTTTTATAAAAGATATGGAGGCAAAACCATAATCATCGCCCGATTCGTACCTATCGTACGTACGCTTGCCCCCTTTGTAGCGGGGATGGGGAAAATGCATTATTACTATTTCATGATGTACAACCTGATTGGCGGAGCTTTTTGGATCATGCTCTTTTGTTACGCGGGATACTTCTTCGGGGATCTGCCTTTCGTACAGCAGAACCTCAAGACATTGATCATCGCTATTATATTCATATCCATACTTCCGGCCGCGATTGAGGGGGTACGGGCAAAACTAAAAGCACGGAAACAGCGATAACCCTTCGATAGGGAGGAATTAAATCCAAGATAATAACCAGCCTGCTTCATCGGGCAAATGAGTTAACTCATTTGAGCTATTCAGTTAACTCATTTGGGCTATTCAGTTAAGTGAATTGAGCCTCTCAGTTAACTGAATTGCCCGATGGAGCAGGCTGCTCCGTATCGACCTAAATTCATCAACGAATGGATCCATACGGTAATCCAACTTTTCAGGAGAACTCCTTACTTATGGAGGAAAGAGAACTTTAGCATCCTACCGGAATACGCGGGAAGCTTCACTTGATAAGGGAAAGCGTCCGTCAACGTACTGATCGTTGTCTCGCCTGTTATTAGCAAATCGGTCAACTCAGCCGGTTTGTTATCCTCAAAGTCAAGAGCCTTGAATGCCTCGACCGGGATGTTTACCCATACACATTGATCGGCACGGTCGAAATTCACGACAACCAGAAGCACCTCGTTCTTCCATTTACGCAAGAACGCATACTGGCGGTTCGGATTGAAATAGGGATTACCTGAGTTAGCGTACATCAAATCATAAAACGTTCCCTCGGCAATGATCGGCTCGGATCGTACCACGTTTAATAACTTAGCGTAGGTCTCACGCAACGAGCGCTCTGCCGGCGTTAATTTAGCCCCGTCAAAATACCCGTTATTATTCCAGTTACGCAAACTTTCGACGCTCCAATAATCGAAGATGGTCGTACGTCCATCACGTCCGCTGAAGCCTTCCTCATCCATTCCTCTTTCGCCCAGCTCCTGGCCGCTATAGATCATAACCGGATTCGTATTCATGGCAGCGGAGACAATCATACCCGGAATACCCGGACGGGCATCCCCCGCGAAGAAATCAGAGGCGACACGCTGCTCATCATGATTCTCCAAGAAGTTCAACATATTCCGCTGGATACCCTCCAGCGATTGCCAGCAATGCGATATATTACTAGCCGGAGCCTGCCCGCGCATCACCGCGCGAACCGTATCATAAAGACCCACCTTGTCATACAAATAATCGAAGTGCCCCGTATAAATGAAATTCCTATACTCATCCGGATTATACACCTCTGCGATGAAGATCACGTCGTGCGCCTTCTTCACCAAAGGGATCACCCAGTTCCAAAACTCTACCGGGACCATCTCCGCCATATCGCAACGGAAACCATCCACGCCCTTACCGGCCCAGAACATCAATATCTCAAGCATCTTCTCCCAAGTACTGGGTATCGTATCGAAATGGCAAGCACCGCCGTTCAGATAATCCACCCCATAATTCAGCTTCACCGTCTCATACCAGTCGTTCTGGCTCGGATAAGCGTCGAAATGATCATTGCCGGTCACCTTGGCGGGAAACTCACTGTATGCGAAATCCTCCTCACGCTGCGGATCAAAGTGAAGCGTCAATGTCTGTCCCGGAAGGTAATAGAAATTATTATGTACGTCAAAAGCCTTTGATACGTTATCCGTCTGCCCCAAGTCCTCCACGAAAGGCTCCCGGGCATCCGAGAAATATTGCCGGGCCACATGGTTCGGCACAAAGTCGATGATGACTTTCATGCCAGCCTCATGCGTACGTTCCACCAAATCCTCAAACTCGCTCATACGATTCTGGATATTATCCGCCAGATCCGGGTCGATATCATAATAATCTTTGATGGCATAAGGAGATCCGGCCCTACCTTTCACTACCGAAGAATGGTCCTTCCGGATGCCGAACATCGTATAATCCGTTTTCGTGGCATGCTCTATCACGCCTGTATACCATACATGGGTGATGCCTAATTCCTTGATTTTGGATAAAGCCAATGGCGTGAAAGCAGAAAGCTTACCCACTCCATTTTCCGCTAAACTACCATTCTTCACTGGAGATGGCCGCAGGTTCCCGAACCAGCGCGGGAATGCTTGATAAATCACCATCTTGCTTTTTTGTTCCATCGCGTTCATCGTATATAAAGTTTTTATGTGAAAGCACAGATAGACAATCCATCATGGCATCAGACCTTTCTTTCTTGCCGCGATCGCTTTCACCAAAGTTTCATATTTATTCTCATTCAATACTTTCTCAAAGCACCGGGCGGCGGCGGAATAGCCAATATTGCAAATCACGTCTACATTATCCAGATCGAATGTCTTATATAAGCCAAATTCCTCCGCCTCTATTAAGACATCACACATCTCTCGATCCTCCAGCGTATTTGCCCGGAACATATAATGATAAGAGCGCTCGGCGATATGGAATAGGGTCTGCTTGTATTTTTGCGGGATCAATGGGCTTACATTCACCCCTACAATACGCTCGCATTCCTCACGGATGATGGAGACCGGAAAGTTGTGAAATAATCCTCCATCCACATAATGAACACCATTGATGACTACAGGGCTGAAAATAATCGGGATGCTACAAGAAGCCGCCACCGCCTCGACAATAGGACCACTCCTAAACTCATGGCTTTCGCCATGATCCAAATCAGTCGCGACAATCACCATCGGGATCTGCAAATCCTCGATGTTCTTGGTCCGCAAGTGTCGCCTCAAGAAATAACGAAAGCGCTTGCTATCGAACAGACCCGCCTTTGGGATCTGCAATTGGGCGAATTCGGAGAACTCACGTCCGGTAAAAAGCTCTTGGATCTCCGCCGCCGAATAGCCATCGGCAAACAAAGTACCCATTAAGGCTCCCGCACTGGTACCGACTATGATATCCGGTCTCAACGCACATTCTTCCATCATTCGAAATACGCCGATATGCGCAAAACCCTTCGCTCCGCCTCCGCTAAGCGCCAAGCCCAGCCTATAGGGTTTCTGGTTTGTTTCTTCTGTCATTTATTTCTTGTCTCTTAATCTGGTAACAAATATGCCTCTTTTTTTGATTACAAACATTATTATTAAGGAAAAAGTTTCATCCTCTTTTATTTTTGCTACATTTACACGGGAAGTAAAGGTGTTGTCACATTGCTTTCTTACGTATAACATTAAATCTGCCATGTTATGATTACGAGTATTTTCTGGATTATCCCGTTAGCGTCTGTCCTGGCGCTAGCATTCGCCTGGTTCTTCTTCAGGCAAATGATGAAAGAGAGTGAAGGAACTGAGTCGATGAAAAAGATCGCATCCTTTGTGCGTGAAGGGGCGATGTCGTATTTGAAACAGCAATACAAAGTAGTCGCCTCGGTTTTTGTGGTCCTGGTAATCTTATTCTCTATTATGGCTTATGGCTTCCAAGTGCAAAACGAATGGGTCCCGATCGCCTTCCTTACGGGTGGTTTCTTTTCCGGGCTAGCGGGGTTCCTGGGCATGAAGACCGCTACTTATGCCTCGGCACGTACGGCGAACGCGGCCCGCACCTCCTTGAACAAAGGCTTACAAGTAGCTTTCCGTAGCGGGGCGGTCATGGGTTTAGTGGTCGTAGGGCTTGGATTGCTGGATATCTCATTCTGGTATATCCTGCTAAATGCCTTTATCCCGGACGAGGTATTAAACCCCACTCACAAACTAACGATTATCACGACAACCATGCTTACCTTCGGAATGGGCGCTTCCACGCAAGCCTTGTTCGCACGCGTGGGAGGAGGAATCTATACGAAGGCCGCCGATGTAGGAGCGGATTTGGTGGGTAAGGTCGAGGCCGGGATCCCGGAGGACGATCCTCGCAACCCGGCGACAATCGCCGATAACGTAGGCGACAATGTAGGCGACGTAGCCGGTATGGGGGCCGACCTCTATGAGTCTTATTGCGGCTCTATCCTAGCTACCGCCGCCTTGGGAGCCGCGGCGTTCGTATCCTCCGGAAACGTGGAGCTACAGTATAAAGCCGTAATAGCGCCGATGCTTATCGCGGCCGTGGGTATCGTATTATCCATCATCGGCATCTTCGCCGTACGTACGAACGAGAACGCTACGATCAAGCAACTACTGAAAGCGTTGGCCATAGGAACGAATCTCAGCTCCGTATTAATCGCCCTATCCACTTTCGGGATTCTTTATGTATTAGGCTTGCAAAACTGGTTCTGGATCAGTTGCTCGGTTATCGTAGGCTTGCTGGTAGGCATCGTGATCGGGCAGGCCACGGAATATTACACCTCGCAATCCTATAAGCCTACCCGACGGGTTTCCGAGGCGGGGCTGACCGGCCCGGCTACGGTTATTATCTCGGGTCTCGGACTGGGGATGCTCTCTACCGCCATCCCGGTACTCGCCGTAGTGGTTGGTATCATTTGCTCTTTCTTGTTCGCTTCCGGATTCGATTTCGCCAATGTGGGCATGGGATTATACGGGATCGGAATAGCGGCCGTAGGCATGCTTTCCACCTTAGGCATCACGCTCGCCACAGACGCTTACGGCCCCATCGCCGATAACGCCGGGGGCAACGCCGAGATGTGCAACCTCGGGGAAGAAGTGCGCAAGCGTACGGACGCGCTGGACTCATTGGGCAATACGACCGCCGCTACGGGTAAAGGCTTCGCTATCGGCTCCGCCGCGTTAACCGGCTTGGCCCTATTGGCCTCTTATGTAGAAGAGATCAAGATCGGTTTGCTCCGCCTGGGAGAGACCGCCCTGAACTTCGCCGACGGCAGGAGCATCGACATATCCAAGGCCTCTTTCTCGGACTTTATGGTATATTATGATGTCACCTTGATGAATCCGAAGGTGCTGGCCGGGATGTTCCTCGGCTCCATGATGGCCTTCATGTTCTGTGGCCTTACGATGAATGCCGTAGGACGCGCGGCCGGGCAGATGGTGGAGGAAGTACGCCGTCAGTTCAAGGAAATCGAGGGGATCCTTACCGGAGAGGCACAGCCGGATTACGCCCGTTGCGTGGAGATCTCGACGAAAGGGGCGCAACATGAGATGATACTACCCTCCGTACTAGCCATTATCGCCCCCATCCTAGCCGGACTCCTGTTTGGCGTGACGGGTGTCCTCGGGCTATTGATCGGCGGATTAAGCACGGGCTTCGTATTAGCCGTATTCATGGCGAACGCCGGAGGCGCGTGGGATAACGCGAAGAAATTCGTAGAGGAAGGAAACTACGGCGGCAAGGGTAGCGAGGCGCATAAGGCGACCGTTGTCGGCGATACGGTTGGCGATCCGTTCAAGGACACTTCCGGCCCGAGCCTAAATATCCTTATCAAGCTAATGAGCATGGTAGCGATCGTGATGGCGGGGCTGACGGTGGCTTGGAGCTTGTTCTAATAGTTGACAGTTGACAATTGACAATTAATAGTTAGAGAAAACTATATAATTGTCAATTGTCAATCACTAACTATTAAAAACTGTCAACTGCTTACTATCAACTGTCAACTATTGAAGACTGTTTTGTATTTTCGCGCCGTAAATACATAAAACAATTTAACAATGTCAATCTCACGCTTTAACGCTGTGGAGAAAGCGTCCAACCGAAAGGCCGTGGAAGCTATCGCTCCCGAACACAAGGTATCTGAGTACTATGGCGAGAATGTCTTCAACCGAAAGGCGATGCAGAAATATCTCTCCAAGGAAACGTACAAAGCCTTAACCCACTCTATTGACAATGGCACACCTATCGACCGGGAGATCGCCAATCATGTGGCGGCCGGCATGCGTATGTGGGCACTGGAAAAAGGAGTCACCCATTACACCCACTGGTTCCAGCCGCTTACCGATGGTACCGCCGAAAAGCACGACGCTTTCGTGGAACACGATGGCAACGGTGGCATGATCGAGGAGTTTAGCGGCAAGCTGCTCGCCCAGCAAGAGCCGGACGCTTCCAGCTTCCCGAACGGAGGCCTTCGCAATACCTTCGAGGCCCGGGGCTACTCGGCTTGGGATCCTTCCTCTCCCGCTTTTATCGTAGATGACACCCTTTGTATCCCGACCGTCTTCATCGCTTATACCGGTGAGGCGCTAGATTACAAGACTCCCCTGATACGCTCTATCGAGGCATTAGGAAAAGCCGCCAAGGATGTGTACCGATATTTCGACGAGGATGTCAATAAGATAATCACTTACCTCGGATGGGAACAGGAATATTTCCTCGTGGACGAGGATTTGTACTCCGCACGCCCAGACCTATCGCTTACCGAGCGTACGTTGCTAGGACATGAGAGCGCCAAGAACCAGCAGCTGGACGATCATTATTTCGGCGCCATCCCGTCCCGTGTACAAGAATTCATGAAAGACCTGGAGACCGAGTGCTACAAGCTAGGCATCCCGGTAAAGACCCGCCATAACGAGGTAGCCCCCAACCAATTCGAGCTTGCCCCTATTTATGAGGAATGCAACTTGGCGAACGACCATAACCAGTTGCTGATGTCGGTCATGAAACGTGTCTCCGGCCGTCATAATTTCCGCGTATTGCTACACGAGAAGCCTTTTAACGGCGTGAACGGCTCCGGTAAACACTGCAACTGGTCGATGGGAACGGATAAGGGCATCAACTTATTCTCGCCGGGGAAAGACCGCGAGGACAACTTGCGCTTCATCACTTTCGTGGTGAACACCATCCTGGCCGTTTATAAATACAACGCTTTATTAAAAGCGAGTATCGCTTCCGCCACCAACGCGCACCGCCTAGGGGCGAACGAGGCGCCTCCCGCTATCATCTCCACTTTCCTCGGGACGCAAATCAGCGAGATCTTGGATAAGTTCGAGAATAGCTCTATCGAGGACGCTATCGAGGTGGACGATAAAAAGGGCTTGCACCTTGGCTTCGGGCAGATCCCCGAGCTGCTGTTGGACAATACGGATCGTAACCGTACCTCTCCTTTCGCCTTCACCGGAAACCGTTTCGAGTTTCGTGCCCCGGGCTCTTCCGTGAACTGCGGATCGGCCATGTTGGCGTTGAACTCCGCCGTGGCTTATCAATTGAAACAATTCAAGAAAGACGTAGAGGCTTTGCAAGCGGAAGGTAAAAGCAAGGAAGTAGCGATCTTCAAGGTGCTGAAAGCCTATATCAAGGAATCCAAGCCGATCCGCTTCGACGGCAACGGTTATTCCGACGAATGGAAAGAGGAAGCCGCCAAGCGGGGTCTGGATTGCCAGAATAGCGTTCCCCTGCAATACGACGCTTACCTAAAACCGGAATCTATCGAGATGTTCACCGCTACCGGCGTACTTACCCAGAAAGAATTGGAGGCGCGTAATGAGGTGAAATGGGAGGTCTATATTAAAAAGGTACAGATCGAGGCCCGTGTATTAGGGGATCTATCCTTGAACCATATCATCCCGGTGGCCGTTCGCTACCAAAGCGTATTGCTGGATAATATAGCGAAGCTGAAAGAGACATTCGGCGGAGACCCGGAATACCGCGATATGTCGGAAGAGCCCCGTCGGTTGGTTCGTAAGATAGCCGGACATATCTGCGCCGTGACCAAGAAAGTGGATGAGATGGTAGAGGCCCGCAAGAAAGCGAACCGCTTGACGGATATGCGAGAGAAAGCGATCGCCTACCATGACTCGGTAGCGCCTTATCTGGATGAGATCCGTAACCATATCGACGACTTGGAGCTGATGGTAGACAACCAGATGTGGCCGTTGCCGAAGTATCGGGAACTGCTATTTATCCGATGAGTTGACAGTTGACAAGTGACAGTTGACAGTTGCTTCGCGCTAGTATTAACTGTCAACTGTCAACTATCAACCTATCAAGAAACGATCATGCAAGGAACAAAAAATCTAACCGAAGGGATCATCTCCCGGCAACTCTTCAACCTGGCTATGCCCATCATGGGCACCTCCTTTATCCAAATGGCCTATAGCATCACCGACATGGCTTGGGTGGGCCGCTTGGGTAGCGAGGCCGTGGCCGCTATCGGTGCCGTAGGTATCCTCACGTGGATGACGAACTCTATCTCTTACTTGAATAAGGTAGGCTCGGAGGTGAGCGTAGCCCAAAGTATCGGGGCGCAAAACGAGGAAGATGCCCGGGGATTCGCCTCCCATAACCTGACGATCGCCTTGATCCTCTCGCTCTGCTGGGGATTCCTGTTATTCGCGCTGGCGCACCCGATCATCGGCTTCTACAAGCTGGAGGAACCGATCGCGCTGAACGCCGTGGAATATTTGCGAATCGTCGCTTCCGCATTCCCGTTTATCTTCCTATCGGCGGCGTTTACCGGGATTCATAATGCCTCGGGATTGAGTAAGATTCCATTTTATATCAGCGGGACAGGTCTTTTACTGAATATGGTGCTAGATCCTTTATTTATACTCGGCTTCCATTTGGGTACGGCGGGCGCGGCTTGGGCTACGTGGATCTCCCAAGCGGTGGTTTGCGGACTATTCGTCTATCAGCTAAAATGCCGCAATAAATTGTTCGGGGGATTCCCGTTCTTTGTCCGTTTAAAAGAGCGGTACACCAAGCGGATCTTCCAATTGGGCCTGCCGGTGGCGTTATTGAATACGTTCTTCGCGATCATCAATCTTTTCATGGCTCGTACGGCTTCTACCTACGGAGGGCATATCGGCGTGATGACGCTTACGGCGGGCGGACAAATGGAGGCGATCGCATGGAACACCTCGCAAGGCTTCAGTACGGCCCTCTCCACTTTCACCGCCCAGAACTACGCCGCACACAAGAAGGAACGTATCCTGAGCGCTTATCATACGACGCTTAAAATGACTTCCATCATCGGTGTGCTCTGCACCTTGCTATTCGTCTTTTACGGTAGCGAGGTCTTCTCGCTGATCGTGCCGGAGCAGGCGGCTTACGAGGCCGGCGGTATCTTCCTCCGGATCGATGGCTATTCGATGATCCTCATGATGCTGGAAATTACCACGCAAGGCATGTTCTACGGTACCGGCCGGACCGTTCCGCCGGCCATCATCAGTATCTCGTGCAACACCCTGCGCATACCTTTGGCCATCGGGCTAGCGGCCGCGGGACTGGGCATCACGGGTGTCTGGTGGGCGATCAGCGTTTCCAGCATGCTAAAAGGGATTGTCGCGTTCATCTGGTTCAGCATCTTACAGAAGAAGATCTTGTAAGCGGACACTATTCTTACCGATTTTCCGTACATTCGCGATCTAAACGACATTCAATAAAAAACAACCTATATGGATAACAAATTCAAACCGGAAACCCTGTGCGTACAGGCCGGTTGGCAACCTAAGAAAGGAGAGCCCCGTGTACTCCCGATCTATCAAAGCACGACATTCAAGTATGAGACAAGTGAGCAGATGGCCAAATTGTTCGACCTGGAGGAGAGCGGTTATTTCTATACCCGCCTCCAGAACCCGACCAACGATGCCGTAGCCGCCAAGATCGCGGCGCTGGAAGGTGGCGTGGCAGCCATGCTGACCTCATCCGGGCAGGCCGCCAGCTTTTTCGCTTTCTTCAATATCTGCGAGGCGGGCGATCATATCGTGAGCGCAACCAGCATTTACGGCGGCACTTATAATCTGTTGGCCGTTACCTTGAAGAAGCTGGGAATAGAATGCACGTTCATCGATCAAGACGCGAGCGAGGAAGAGATCTCCAAGGCTTTCCGCCCGAACACGAAAGCGATGTTCGGCGAGATGATCTCCAACCCGGGTGTCATGGTATTGGATGTGGAGAAGTTCGCCCGCATCGCCCATAAGCATGGCGTGCCCTTGATCGTAGACAATACGTTCGCCACGCCTATCAACTGCCGCCCGTTCGAGTGGGGAGCGGATATCGTTACGCACTCCACGACCAAATATATGGATGGCCATGCCACGAGCGTAGGCGGTTGTATCGTGGATAGCGGCAATTTCGACTGGGAAGCGCATGCCGAGAAGTTCCCGGGACTTTGCCAGCCGGACCTCTCTTACCACGGGCTGACCTACAGCAAGGCCTTCGGGAAATTGGCCTTCATCACGAAAGCGACCAGCCAGCTGATGCGTGACCTGGGGGCGATACAATCCCCGCAAAACGCGTTCCTCTTGAATCTGGGCTTGGAGACCTTGCACCTCCGCGTGCCGCAGCATTGCAAAAACGCCTTGGCGGTAGCGCGCTGGCTACAGAATTGCGATAAGGTAGCTTGGGTAAATTACCCGGAACTGGAGGGCAACAAATATCATGAGCTAGCCAAGAAATATCTGCCCAACGGCTCTTGCGGCGTGCTTTCCTTCGGATTGAAGGGAGGGCGCGAGGTAGCGATCAAGTTCATGGATAGCTTGAAACTGGCGGCTATCGTAACCCACGTAGCGGATGCCCGCACTTGCGTGCTTCACCCGGCCAGCCATACGCACCGCCAGCTGAGCGATGAGCAATTGATCGAGGCAGGCGTGGCCCCGGACTTGATCCGCTTCTCGGTAGGTATCGAGAACGCCGGTGATATCATCGCCGATATCGAGCAGGCGCTGAATCAATAAATTCAGCTTCTTACCTTGATGTAAAAACCCTTTCGGGAGTACGCCAGCCGTGGCAAATCGACGCGAAACGCTCGGCTAGGGGTCGCCGGAAGGGTTGGAAGTGATGGGAAACCCTCGGCGGGGGTCGCCGGGGGAGTCAGAAGCGACGCGAGACACTCGGCGGAGGTCGCCAAGGACTTTGGAAGTGATTCGAAACGCTCGGCGAGGGCCGCCGGGGACTTTGGACGTGATCCAACTCCCCCGGCGACCCCCGCCGAGCGTTTCCCATCTATTTGGAAAGCATTAAATGGGCAGGAATCTCCCCAGACGAGCCACCCAATTCGTCGTAATCCTCCCGAGGCCCGTTACCGGATGCTCCTCACGCAACAAATCCTCGCGGAAATCACGAAGGATAAGCCAATCCGCCTGCTTCACCCAATGCCGGAACATCGGATTCTCCGCGTGACTTTCCGAAATGGATACTAGCGCGTCCAGATCAAAACAATCAGCGACAACGCCCGCGCCAGACAAGGAGGCATCGTAGGCGTTGCAAGCTTGCTCGATATGCGTAGGGACCATCAATACGGGCTTATTCAGATACATCGCCTCACAAACAGACTCGAACCCGGCGGTCGTGGCATACGCCTTCGCCCCCGACATATAACGCAGAAACAGCGTATCATCCAGCTGATGGAAAGAAAGGCGATCGTCTATTCTCACCTCGGCCCGCTGATCCTTCTTATCCCAAAAGAAATGCATCGGGACCTCTGGATGCAGGGAATGCCAAGAACGGATCTCCTCGCTAAACCCGCTATTCAATAAATAACCATGCAAATAATCGCCATTCGAAGGAACCGCGTCCAATACCTCTTGCCGTAATAAAGGAGGAACCACTACGATCCCTTCCTGCGGCACCTCGCGCATCTTCCGGAAAGACAAGGCCAATTTCTTGGCGGAGCCTATCGCCGTCAATCGCGTGAAAAAGCGCAGCGATGCCAGCGACAAGGTGTTTTGCCTCGGGAAAGCGAAGTCCGGATGCAAGAACAGATATTGATGGGCGATACACACCATCGTAGCTTTCGGGCGGAAAAGCAGGTACGTCAGCCCCGTCAGCAACTCATAGAAATTCACGACGACATCCGCCTCCGTCCGCCGGATCATCCGGTCGATATAACGGATACTCCCCATGTATTTACGCAGCCGCACCACATTATATAATACGCTACGCGCCAGATTCACTTGTTTATTCTTGGCCGTCGGCAAGAAGTTAGGGCTCTCAAACGGATATACCGGCGACTCAATCTTCTTCAAGAAGAAATCCGGCAAACGGCGGGCCGGGCTTTTCCCTACCAGCACCCCGACGACCTCATGCCCCTCGGCCATCAATTTCTGGCGTAAGGACAACGCCTGGGTCAAGTGCCCACGTCCCTCACCTTGTATGACAAATAGGATTCTCATACGGCATCCGCATATAGTACTTTCTTTTGTATCATCTTTTCCTTGTTTAAGATGATACAAAAGAACACCTTCTATATTACAGGTTCACGACAGCCCGGTGAAAAAGACATAACAAAAAGGCCAGCTTTTCACAAAGCCGGCCTTCTCTCGTTTAACTTTAAAATATTAAAAAATTATGATGACATCTTTCTTCACCTATTCTTCTGATTGAGTAGCCTCGTAAGCCTTCAGCAACTTCTCTTGCACGTCGGCCGGAACTAACTCGTAACTAGCGAACTTCATCGTAAACGAAGCACGTCCGCCCGTAATGGAACTTAATGAAGTAGAATAGTTGGACATCTCTTTCAAAGGAACTTTCGCCAATAATTTCTCAAAGCCCTTCTCGCTATTCATACCCATGATCAAGGCACGGCGTCCTTGCAAATCGCCCATCACATCTCCCAGATAATCGGCGGGGACGGAAACCTCCACATCGTAAACAGGCTCCAAGATCTTAGGGCCAGCCTCCTTGAAGGAAGTACTGAAAGCATTACGTCCGGCCAGCATAAACGAGATTTCATTGCTGTCTACCGGGTGCATCTTACCATCGTACACGCAGATACGTACGTCACGAGCATACGAGCCAGTCAACGGCCCTTGCTCCATGCGCGCCATAATACCTTTCAGGATAGCCGGTAAGAAACGAGTGTCGATAGCGCCACCAACCACACAGTTTACGAACACGACCTTGCCCCCCCAATCCAAATCTATTATTTGAGTATCACGAACATTCATCTTATATTCCTGTCCGCCGAAACGGTAGGTATCCGGAGCAGGCATACCTTCATAATAAGGCTCGATAATCAAGTGAACCTCCCCGAACTGCCCCGCGCCACCGGATTGCTTCTTATGGCGATAATCCGCGCGGGCCGCTTTCGTGATCGTCTCACGATACGGGATCTTCGGCTCCAGGTATTCGATCGGCAACTTATCATTATTCTCGATTCTCCATTTCAATGTACGAAGATGGAACTCACCCTGACCGGAAATGATGGTCTGCTTCAATTCCTTGGACTGCTCGATTACCCATGTCGGATCTTCCTCACGCATACGTATCAAGATCTCCATCATCTTCTCGGAATCCGCTTCATTCACCGGCTTGATGGCACGACGATACTTCGGATCCGGATATTTAATGAAGTCGAAGCGATAATCACAACCCTTACCGTTCAATGTATTACCACGGCGAAGATCTTTTAATTTAACGGTCGCCCCGATATCACCCGCCACCATTTCCGTAACCTGGGTACGCGTTTGTCCCGCTACCGCGAATAACTGCGCGATACGTTCCTTAGAGCCACGATCGGCATTCATCAAGTCGTCACCCTCTTTTACTTTTCCTGATATCACTTTAAAATAGGACACCTGACCGATATGAGGCTCCATGGTTGTCTTGAAGAAGAACAAGCTAGTAGGGCCATTCGAGTCCGGAGTCACCTCTACGCCTTCCGTAGTAATCAAACGAGGCATCTTATCGGTACAAGGAACCACATTCCCCAAGAACTCCAACGTACGGCGAACGCACATATCACGACCGGCGCATACGCAGAATACCGGGAACATACCGCGAGTAACCAAGCCCGCACGGATACCGGCACGCATATCGTCCTCGCTCAAGGCTCCTTCCTCAAAGAATTTCTCCATCAAAGTATCATCGTTCTCAGCGGCGGACTCCACCAAGGCTTGATGCAGCTCCATCGCCTTATCCATCTCCTCCGCGGGGATTTCCAACACATCCGGAACCCCACCCTCCGGCTTCCAACGATACATCTTCATTTTTAGCACATCCACCACGGCATTAAAAGAAGAGCCGCAGCTAATCGGATATTGGATAGGAACGATCTTACTGCCCCAACGGTCTTTCAGCTGGGCGATAGCTCCATCATAGTCGGCCTTGTCATTATCAAGCTGGTTGACCACGAAAATGACCGGTTTATGGAATTGTTCAGTATACCGGAACTGGTTTACGGTTCCAACCTCTACGCCGTATTGGGCATTCAATACCATCAGCGCCGTATCCGTGACATTCAACGCGGAAACAGCTCCTCCCACGAAATCATCCGAACCCGGACAATCAATGAAGTTCAACTTCCGATCTTGCCATTCCACACTAAAAGCGGTTGAGAACACAGAGTATCCATACTCTTTCTCAACCGGGAAATAGTCGGACACCGTATTTCCCGCGTCAACGGAGCCACGACGTTTTATAACTCCACCCTCGTAAAGCATCGCTTCAGCGAGAGTGGTTTTCCCAGAGCCCGAACTTCCCAAGATAGAGATGTTCTTAATTTCATTTGTTTGGTATACTTTCATGATATCAGGATTTATTTGAGTTTAACAATTCGTTTATTTCACATGAATCACTTTCACGAGGGCGCAAATTAGAGATAGTTAAGGAGAAAAACAATTATCGCCCGGTGTTTGAGAACTATGTTATGCAGCAGGGGTGCCAATCCAATGTTTTTATATACCTTTGTATCAATAAATATATGACTGATATGACTGCAATTGAAATCAAGACCCGAAAAATATATTTATAAATATGGCAGGTCTATACATTCATGTCCCCTTTTGCACCAAACGGTGCCTATACTGCGATTTCTTCTCGAACACGGAGATGAGATACAAGGAAGCGTATGTGGAGGCGATCGGTAATGAGATGGCTTTACGTAAAACGTATATTAGAAACGAAACCTTAGAGACTATCTACTTCGGTGGAGGAACTCCTTCTCAATTAGGAGAAGAGGACTTCCATAAAATCTTTAAGGCCATCTATCATCATTTCAACGTATCCGACCAGGCGGAGATCACCTTAGAGGCGAATCCGGACGATATGAATCCGGAATATATATCGATGCTCCGAAAATTCCCTTTCAACCGGATTAGTATGGGCGTGCAAAGTTTCCATCCTGAAGACTTGCGCTTCCTTAACCGCCGCCATGACAGGGAACAGGCGATAAGGGCCGTCGAATTATGCAAACAATACGGAATTACAAATATCAGTATCGATTTGATATATGGCCTCCCCAACCAAACCCGGCAGGCATGGGAAGAGAATCTGGATATGGCCATTCGGCTTGACGTACCCCATCTTTCTGCTTACCACTTAATATATGAGGAAGGAACCGCCTTGTACAAATTAAAGGAAGCGGGAAAAGTGAGACCTATAGATGAGGAACTCAGCGTCTCCTTTTTCTCCACATTAATAGATCGGCTAGTAGAAGCCGGCTACCAGCATTACGAAATATCTAATTTCGCCCGTCCCGGCTTTTTATCCAGACATAACAGCTCCTATTGGACCGGGGAAAAATATCTGGGGCTCGGACCGTCCGCCCATTCTTATAATGGTATCGACCGGGAATGGAATGTATCCTCCCTTCCTATATATATAAAAGGTATAGAAAATGGACTTCCGGCTATCGAATCGGAGAACTTAGACCTATACACCCGGTACAACGACTTCATTATAACAGGCCTTCGTACCATGTGGGGAATCTCCTTCACTGATATACAGACAAAATTTGGGGAAAAGCTTCTTTCATATTGCCTAAAGCAAGCCAGACCCCATATCAACCAAGGACTCCTATTACAAACCAATGACAAATTGATTTTATCCAAAGACGGGATCTTCGTTTCCGACGGAATTATGAGTGATCTACTTTGGGTATAAAAATTAACAAAACCGCCCCTTTTATAAACAAACCCGCTAGTTAAAAGTACATCTTCTGCACATTTTCACGATTTTTGAGAAATAAAACGACGCATATTAAAAAACTATTACATATATTTGCAGCATCAAAAACAGCAAACAGTGCCATATTTGTATATAATATCAGGTTGCAACGGAGCAGGAAAAACAACAGCCTCCTTTACGATTTTACCAGAAATGCTAAAATGCAGGGAGTTTGTTAACTCGGACGAGATAGCCAAGGGACTTTCCCCTTTTAATGCAGACAGTATAGCCGTCGCCGTTGAAGCTAGTCGTATTATGTATAAACGAATAAAGGAACTCATCAGTGCTGGTGAGACTTTTGCTATGGAAACTACGCTGGCCACCCGTTCGGTCGCGAACTTGATACGGGAAGCACAAAGGGAAGGTTATTATGTTACATTGCTTTACTTCTGGCTAAATACGCCGAATTTAGCAGTGGAACGTGTGAAAATGAGGGTAGCCGCCGGAGGTCACAATATTCCGGAAGCAACGATACGGCGTCGGTACGAGGCCGGTATCCACAATTTATTTGAGCTATACCTGCCCATTAGTGACTATTGGATGATAACAGATAATTCAATGTCTCCTATGGAAGTGATCGCCAAGGGATTCAAGAATGATAAAAAAGAAGTTTATAATCAAGATATTTTTACAAAACTTGAACATCATGAATGAGCAAGAGGTTAGAGAATTCGAAGAGAATATAGTAAAAGGTGCGAATATAGCTTTTCAGCGTTTGGTGAATCAGAAGAAGAAGGAAGACGGCGAGTTGGTGTTCTCTCGTAACGGTCATATCTTCAGAGTCAAAGCAGCTGATCTTGATAAGATTTATTAAGTTATAGATATACATAGACAAAAAGAGGAGACGTATCTTTTAAAGATGCGCCTCCTCTTTTTGGCTTTATAGAAAAAGGAACCTAGGTTCATGGGCGAAGTATGTTAACATACTTCGCCATTTCAGTTAACATACTTCGCCCATGAAGTTAACTTACTTTCTATCTGGAGAATTCCACCTCATCCAATAAATAGCCGGCCCCGGCATATTTATCGATTAGGAATAGGACATAACGGATATCTACGATAATACTGCGTTGATAGTCGGGCAGATATTGGATATCTCCTCCTACGCCTTCCCAATTACGGTCGAAGTTGATACCGATCAGCTCCCCTTGTCCATTCAATACCGGACTTCCGGAGTTTCCACCCGTTGTATGGGTCGTAGCGCAGAAGGCAACCGGCATCTTACCGTTCGGCATCTTATAAGGGCCAAAGTCGCCCGCTTGATATAATTCTTTCAAACGAGCGGGAACCACAAATTCCCAATTCGTGGAATCTTCCTTCTCCATCACGCCGTCTAAAGTAGTTTGATGACCGTAGTAATCGCAATCACGAGGACTGTAACCTTTCACCTGCCCATAAGCCAGACGAAGCGTAGAGTTCGCGTCCGGGAAACTAGCCAAGTCTCCGTACATCGCTAAAAGTCCTTTCACATACGCACGATGGGCGATCGCATATCCGGCATCAAAATCAGCCAAGGCCTTATCCAACGCCTTCTTCTCATCCTTTACGGATTGGGCGAACAGGATCATCGGATCCTCTCTCAAAGTTTTGACAGACGGATGCTCCTTGAACTTATTAAAGTTCTTCTCGCTCCCATAGATCGATTTATCAAACAGATAATCCACGAATTTATCCACATCCCCCTTAAACTTACTATCGATTATGGAAAAATAAGCCGGCTGTGACTTCGGAGCGACCAACCGCCTATATTCCTTTAGCAAGACTTTCGCTATCTTCTTATCAACCATCGGCGCATAATCCTTATCGGCGAAACGATGGAAAGCCCCCTCCAATTGAGTGACTTGTTTTTGGTGCTCGGCACGATCTTTTCCCTCCAAAGCCTCACATACAGGCTCGATATCGGTCGGTACTTTCGAGAACTCGATGCCACGGCTCAATGCCTCATCCAGCATCCAACTACGGAAGCGCAAATCCTTACGATCATTAATGATCTGCTCCAATGTAAGAAGCGCTTCCGGATAAGCAGGCTCACACATCTTCTTCGACCAAGCGATCAAACGATTCTGCTCATCAGTCTTCACCTGCTCAAAATTACGTTTGTTGATCGCCCAGTCACTACCAATCGCATTCTTATAAGCGTTCGTAGAACCCGCATACTTACTAGCGTATTGAATCCGGACTTGCGGATCTTTCAACATTTCCTCCAGCATCGCCTCCTGACGGAGATTACGGATATTGATACGCACCGCATTATCTATATCCCGGCGTTCGGCTACCTCCCATGAGGTATAGTATTTATTGGTACGGCCGGGGAAACCCATGATCATGGCATAATCGTTCTCCTCCACACCTTTTATCGAGAGCTTCAGCCAACGCTTCGGATGAAGCGGGACATTGGTTTCCGAATAAGATGCCGGATTTCCGTTAGCGTCGGCATACACACGGAAAAGAGAGAAGTCTCCGGTGTGGCGAGGCCACATCCAGTTATCCGTATCCGCGCCGAACTTACCGATAGAGGAAGGCGGGGCACCGACTAAACGGATATCCGAATAGATCTTCTTGGTAAACATATAGTATTTATTACCTCCATAAAAAGCCTTGATCTCGACTTCCGTACCGGGGTTATCCTGCAAGAACTTCTCACCCACTTTCGCTTTAGCGAGGCCGTTCAAGTACTTAGCGGACAAGAAATCCATACTGTTCGGATCCGAGATCTTTTTCAGTTCCGTCCTCACATAATCCGTCACGTCGTCGATCTTATCGATAAAGGTAACTGTCAATCCCGGATTCGGAAGCTCCTTATCACGAGACATCGCCCAAAAGCCGTCCGTCAGATAATCATGTTCCAAGGTACTATGCCGTTGGATGCTACCATAACCACAATGATGGTTCGTCAGCACCAACCCGTCAGGAGAGATCATCTCGCCCGTACAGCCTCCTCCGAAACGAACCACGGCATCTTTCAAGGAAGGAGCCTCGGCGCTATACACTTCCTGATCGCTTAAGCGCAGACCAAGGGCTTGCATCTCCGCAAACTTCTGTTGCTTCAATAAAGGAAGCAGCCACATGCCCTCATCGGCCAAGGCCGGAAACGCCAATATAGCGGCCGCTACAGATAAAAAGAGTTTCTTCATGTATTTGAACTATTAAAAGGATGTTTTGTCAACATTGAATTATAATAACGGCGATCTCCACTCACCTCCTTACCCAGCCAAGCCGGCTTCTCGAAAGGCTCGCCCTCAGACGATAACTCGATCTCCGCGAGGATCAATCCCTCATTCGCGCCGTGGAAGACATCGACTTCCCACGTATGACGACCTTTGGGAACCAGATAACGAACCTTGTCGATCGCACCCGGCTCGCAAAGCTCCAACAATCGCTCGGCATCCTCCAATGGAATCTTTCGCTCGAACTCATAACGGCTCAACCCTTTCTCATCCGAAGCGCCCTTGATGGTAAGGAATCCCTCCTCTGCCCGGATACGGATACGAACCGTACGCCCGGGCTGTGAGCAAATATATCCCTGCACGATACGAGTGGAGCTAGTAGTCTCCGGCAAGAAATCGCCGGAGACCAGAAATTTCCGTTCTATCTCTATGGCCATATGTCCTGGCTTTAAACGTATGATTACTACTTTATCGTTACCATAGTCGCACCAAAGCCATATTCACGGAAAGAAGCGTCTTGGAAATAATATTGCTTATAGCGAGTCTTCAATTCTTTCTCGATCGCCTTACGCAGCACGCCATCCCCTTTTCCGTGGATAAAGACGATCTTCTGCCCTTTCTTTGAAGCGTATTGTGCCAGCACCTCGTGAAATTTCTCCAGTTGGTAAGTCAGCATATCCGCGCTAGTCAATCCATTCGTGTTATCCAGCAACTCGGTTATATGCAAGTCTACCTCAAGGATAGCGCTATTGGTCGGCTTCTTCTTCACGATTTGCTGGGGAACCCTACGCTCCTCACGAACCTTTTGCTGCATAGCCTCCTGCAACTCCGCAGCGGAGACCAATAATTCTTTTTCGGGCAAATCATTGCGGACCACCGAATAAACCAAGGCATCCTCCTCGAAGAAATCATTCTCCATAAAGCAGTGAAGCTTATAGAATTTAACCGTATCTAAATGCAACTCTACCGACACGGCGTTTTTCAATGAATAGGGCTTATCCTTCTTGAAAGCGATCAGTTGCACACAGATCCTTTCCAGATCATTCAACTCCGGCTTGCCAAACTCCTCCAAGAATATTTTCGTATTCGGCTCGATGATCCCGTTGTAACGGCTCATCCAGCTATTATTCGTCCGGTTCATATAATTGAAGAACAAATAGTAATTGCTATCATTCACGAAATACGTCTCATAGCCGCATTGCTGAAACGCCTTCGGATCGACCGGAAGATAAGCCAGATATACATTCAGACGCTCTCCTTCCGGTGTCTCCTCGATCTTCTCCTCTTTCGGCTCGGGCTTCCTCGGGGAAGGAGTCTCTACCGGAGCCTGCACTTTCGGACGGTTCGAGCTATGCACCTGCATATCGTTCCCCCCCACCACGACACATTCCTTGATCAAGGCAGGCACCTCAAAACCATCCTCATCCTCAACCAACACTTGATCCTTTCCTTGGAATCCACGTACGACACCGCCTCCCACACTATTCAGGAAGCGAACTTTATCACCTATTTTCATCATATACCTTACTATTATTTACATTCACAGGACAAAGGTAAGTAAGAGAAAAAAAAATCCAACAATATCCACCTTAATTTATCAGAACATCAAATAGAAATGGGCTCAGTCATAAAAGTCCGTGGATTATCCATCTTTCTTGTATGCCTCCTTATCCAAAGATCATAGCGCATCTATACATAAAGAAAAGCAAGTCTTGTATTCCTCTGAGTTGGGCCCTCGGCTAGACGTTCGCCTTCCGATCACGAATGGGGAACTCATTTATCAAACGGATCTCTGTGAATCCGTTGGGTTGCTAATCGTGCCATTTAACCTCACAGGTATCCTTTTCATCCAGATAAAGGTGGAGCACGATTCTTTCACGACCGGTTTCTTCGAGGATACCGGTATGGTCTTCTTCAACGTTTGTTACATCAAAACATTTAAGAATACCTTCTGGCAGTATATTTACTGCCAGAGTTTTATAATCAAAAAGGGATTTCTTTGTTGCTATGTCGTAAAAAAATTAACCATAGACACATAGAAGACTCTTACGTGCTAAATAACATTAAAACTGGATATTTTATCCACGGATTTTTACAACTGAGCCTAGAAATGTATATATTTGTTACGTTTATAATTTTAAATCAACAATCATGAAAAAACAGATTCTTTTCCTTTCTGTAGTACTGTTTTGCGGGCTTGGTATGTCCTGCGATAACATGAATCACGGGGAGAACAACAAGAACCTTGCAAACGAACAAATGAACGAAAACATAATCGGAGAGCAAGAAGCCATCACATCCGCCAAGTTATTCCTAAATGGTCAAGTTGCCATTACGAAATCGCAAACAGACAGCCTTATTCCAGAGGTTCAAACTGTTTACCGTCCAATCTCAATACAAAACCAACAACAAATTACCTACTTAAACACAAATGAGGCTTTTGAAAATATTCCTGTTTACATCATCAATTTCAAAACCCAAACAGGGGATAAGAAAGGTTTTGTTGTCAAAGTTGGAGATAGGAGAGCCTTAGGAAAAGTCTTGGCTTTTTCCGACTCCGGCATGTGGGATATGTCCGGTTTACCCGAATTCGAACATATATTCTTCGAGCAAACAGACAATTTCATAAGTAAGTCAATCAACGAGTTTCAAACAGATTTGACAGCGGCTGATGACCCTTGCGATACAGGACTTTTCGATGAAATAATAAAAACAACCACTAAAAAGTGTGCGATGAACCTTACATGGGGACAAAGCCCATCTCCTTATAACGATAGCCTGCCTACATGCGTTAGCACATCACAAAAAGATCCTGCAGGATGTGTCGCTATCGCCATCGCACAAATCATGGCACATCATCAGAAACCAACTTCTGGTAGTTACATACATCCAGTAAACATGAAAACAAGAAATACCTCCTACAATTGGACAGGAATAAAATCTGTTGCCAACGCAAGGAATTTAACAAACAATACATATAGATCGCAAGTCGCTAACTTATTAGCAGAAATAGGAGACAAATGCTCTATGTCCTATGGATGTGACGGTAGTGGCTCTAATATATATTCCGCTTATGAAGCCTTTACCTTAATGGGATATAATACAAATATGCTAATTAGTTCTTACAATTTCTCAAAGGTAAAAACAGATCTGGATTCAAACAGACCTGTATATATGAGAGGTATTCGTACAGGAGGAGTTGGACATGCATGGGTCGTCGAAGGATATCAAACAAAAGATTGGGCGGAAAAAATGGTTAGAGAGTGCCCCAATAGCCCGACGGAAGAAAGTTATACAGGGGAAACGGGAACAAATTATTATCTATATTTTAATTTAGGATGGAATGGATCAAGCAATGGCTACTATTTAGTCACAACGACAAGTGCCTATACTTCCGGATCATTCTTATATACATCAGGTATGATGACAATAACGAATATTAAACCCTACTAATCACATATACCATGAGACAAGTATTCAATTTATTGCTAGTAATTTTCCTCGCCCAGTTAATAGCTTGCGGCGAAAAGGATGTAGACACGGTATCCAGAAATCCGGATCAGGAAGAAATACCCGATCCTTCCAGAGAACCACAGGACACGTTATCCGATATATTCGAGATCGAGTGCGCAAACCACTCCCCACAACTGTATCTATCCGTGATCGACAAGGATGCTAACCCTATCCTTGATTGCGACTACGATGAGACCGGCACACCGAAAGAAGGATATATTGCCATCCGGAAAGTGAACTACACGGAAAGCGACACCAGCAATACTTTCACGCTCGCATATAACACGGATAATTCAGTCATCTCGATCTATCCGGAGACGATCCACTATTTTTTGGATCAATTCGAGGAGACCGGCGATTCCATTCGGTTTTATGGCAAACGCCCAGTTAGCAGCGTGGCAGATTCCGTGGTCATACCCGTCAAGGAGTTGTGGCTACCCATCGTCGTAGAGTGGACGAACAACGATGTAGATACCTTCGCCCTACGCTATAGAAACACATGCGATATCCAACTGACACAAGTCTGCCTACATGGGGATAGTATCGGCTATAACAGTGCGACACTCATAAAATCCCCCGTCCGCTAATATCTCCCCATCCCATCTTAGATCTAAAACACATAAGGTCGCCGACCGATTATCTTAGGTCTAAGATGACTTGACTTAGAGCCTCAATACGGATCAAGAAAGTGGCTCGCATTTAAAATGAGTATCAATTCCAATAAAAGTTAAATTCCCCCAATCCTGCCAAGAATCCAACCTCGTTACCTATATTTGCTCGCAAATTAGTTGCAAACAAGTAGTAAATGAACCCACGAGACATACGTATTGACCAATATGACTATTCGCTCCCCGATGAGCGAATAGCCAAATTCCCCTTACCTAAACGAGATGAGTCTAAACTCTTACTCTACCGTAACGGGGAAATAAGCGAAAGTATCTTTAAGCATATCACGGATTATCTCCCCCAGAACGCCTTGATGGTATTCAATAATACCCGGGTCATACAAGCCCGCCTGCTTTTCCAGAAAGAAACTGGCGCACGCATCGAGATTTTCTGCTTGGAGCCTATCGAGCCGCATGATTACGCCTTGATTTTTCAAGAGACCCGGCGCTGTAGCTGGACTTGCTTGGTTGGCAACCTTAAGAAATGGAAAGAGGGTACTTTATCCAAAACGATCCTTATCAAGGATCAACCGGTCGTGCTGACCGCGGATAAGAAGAAGTCTCATGGCGACACGCATTTGATCGAGTTCACTTGGGATAACGAGGCCTATACGTTCGCCGATATCTTGGATGCCGCCGGGGTCTTGCCGATCCCTCCTTATTTGCATAGGGAGACAGAAAAGAGCGACCTCCAGACCTATCAAACAGTCTATTCCAAGATAAAAGGATCGGTAGCAGCACCTACCGCCGGACTTCATTTCACGCCGGAGGTACTCGCTGATATAGACGCTCGGGGCATCGGACGGGAAGAAGTCACCTTACATGTCGGAGCGGGCACCTTTAAGCCGGTAAAAAGCGACACGATCGAGGGACACGAGATGCACACGGAATTTATCTCCGTCCGCCGTAGCTCCATCGAACGCGTCAAAAGCAACCTTGGAAATATCATCGCCGTAGGAACGACTTCCGTACGAACCTTGGAAAGTCTCTATTACATGGGCGTGATTCTTGAGAGCAACCCGGAAGCGACTTCCGAGGATCTTGTCGTAAAGCAATGGATGCCTTACGACCCGGATAACAACCGGCTGACAGCGGAGCGTTCCCTTCAAAACATCCTCGATTATCTGGATAAGCATCATGCGGACGCATTGGTAACGGCTACACAGATCATCATCGCCCCAGGCTATGAGTTCAAGATCGTGAGAGGAATCGTCACCAACTTCCACCAGCCCAAGAGCACCTTGCTTCTGCTGATCTCCGCTTTCGTGAAAGGAAACTGGAAATCCATCTATGAATATGCCTTAGATCATGATTTCAGGTTCTTGAGTTATGGGGATAGCTCATTGTTAATATAGATGTATGTAAAATACGAGCCGAATGGTGAACAGTTAAAATATCTATTCGGCTCTCATTAACCACTCTGTAAACAATCCGATAATGATTCATTCGGATAAGCTCTCTTATAGCCGTATCTTGAAACTCCGGAACCATACGTCCGGCCAAAGGAAAACGTTCTAAGACATCTACCGCCGCAAACAATCCACTTACAACTCGGGAGGCATACGAGGTATAGCTCTCCTTCTCTATATAATCTCCGATTTCATTAAGGTTTTGAATCGCGAAATCAGTCCATTTTACTTCAACCATTTCGCTAATTTATTCCGGCATTCCCGTTTGGTTAGCACTTTCCCTTCTTCTGATTCTTTTATTCCAACACAGACCTTATCGACAAAAGACATTTTATCGACAAGCTGGTCTATAGAAAAATGCTCCGGTAATCCTTCCATAGCCATAGCAACTTTTGACTTACTTAATAGATTCATCTGAATAGGTTTCGTTTCCTACAAAGGTAACTGTTTTCTTTCAACATACAATAAGATCCCATACAATTCGTTATATTTGCACGAATATATCCCAGATTGAATGAAAGCACATTTTACTATATATGTTTTATTTTTGCTTATCGTGTCTTCCTTGTATTCCTGCAGATCGGCGAAGTTGAGCGATGCCGAGGAGAAGCAGCGTATCGGAGAATACTATGAGGCAGCCGCCATTTATCGTAAGGTCTACACGAAAACATCCCCGAAGAAAAGGGATTTACGCGGCTATATCGCTTACCGTATGGCCGAGTGTAACCGCTTGATCAATAATACGGGGAAAGCGACTAGCGCCTATATGAACGCCATCCGCTATGATTACCCGGATAGTACCGTCTACCTACGCATGGGCCAGATGCTACAGAAGACCGGACGTTATCCGGAGGCGATCAAGAACTACGATATCTATATGAAAAACGACCCTAGCGATTTATTAGCCATCAATGGCATACAAGGATGCGAGCTAGCTCCCGGATGGAAAAAAAATCCTACCCGCTACGAGGTAAGGCGCATGGACAAATTCAATTCCCGCCGAGGAGAGTTCAGTCCGATGCTAGCCGGAGATAAATACGACCAACTATACTTCGCCTCTTCCCGCTCGAAAGACAAGGAAGCGAAAGTCAGCGCTATCACCGGGCAAAACAACAACAACCTCTTCCTTGTCAAGCAAGACGAGAAAGGGACATGGCTAGCTCCCGTAGAGCTCGAAGACGAGGTGAATACGGAATACGACGAAGGGACTCCCTCTTTCTCTCCCGATGGAAACACGATGTATTATACCTATTGCGCCCAAGATCCAGAAGGCCCTCGTACCGCCGAGATTTACATATCTACCCGAAGCAGCGCTAAATGGGGAAAAGGTGCCCGTGCGACGATCGTAAAAGACTCGGTTACCGCCCTCGGCCATCCTTCCATCTCGCCGGACGGTAAATACTTGTACTTCGTGTCCGACGCCGTAGGCGGTTTCGGTGGCAAGGACATCTTCCGTGCCCGGGTAGCGGGAAACGATTTCGGCCCGATGGAGAACCTAGGAGAAAAGATCAACACCCTGGGAGATGAGATGTTTCCGTATGTTAGGGATTCTGTCACCCTTTATTTCGCATCCAACGGACATCCGGGAATGGGCGGCCTCGACCTATTCAAGGCCACGCAAGACAGCACGGGGAAATGGAATGTAGAGAACCTAGGCGCTCCCATCAACTCGATGGGAGACGATTTCGGTATCACCTTCGCCGGGAAAGAGGAACGGGGCTTCTTCTGCTCCAACCGCAACGACGCACGGGGCTATGACCATATCTATTCTTTCGAGTTGCCCACGATCACCATCTTCATCGAAGGAATCGTAAACGATGTTGATGAATATCCGATCGAGGACGCTACCGTACGCATTGTCGGAAAAGACGGACTGAACGTGAAAGTCCCGGTCAAGAAAGACGGTACCTATCGTGTCGAGTTGGAACGGGACATCCGTTATGTCATGATGGCCAGCGCCCGCGGTTACCTCAACCAGAATTACGAATTGCATACCGGTCCCGAGGAGAAGAACGAGACGTATATCGTGGATTTCTTCCTCTCTCCGATCAGCAAACCGGTTGTCATCGATAATATTTTCTATGATTTCGATAAAGCGACCCTTCGCCCGGAATCTAAGAAGGCCTTGGACGAGATGATCAAGATGCTGAATGATAACCCGAACGTAACAATCGAGCTAGGTGCCCATACGGACCGGAAAGGTACAGATCAGTATAACGAGCGGCTG
>JAQVCX010000177.1 GCA_028689545.1 Parabacteroides sp. | reverse complement strand
AAAATGATGGCAATGAAGAAATCAGCATGGGATATCATCCTCAAAGCGATTATCGCCGTGGCTTCAGCAGTGCTCGGCGCACTGGGAGGCAATGCAATGAACCTGTAGAATTTGTAGGCAGCTTTCGTCAATGAATGCTCCAAACAGATTCGGTACACAAACACCGGTACAATCCCCCGTGGATAAGAACCTGGTTCTGCCAGAGGGATTGTCTACCAAAATTTTATTAATAAATAAACTACTTAATCCATTTAAATCAAGATAATAATGAATATTTTTAATACAATCAATTCTAAAAGCAGAATAAGCAGAATAAACCGAAAGCTATCCCTAGTTCTTTTGCTGGCGTGTTTTCCGCTATTAGGAATACATGCGCAACAAACTCATGACATCAGCCTGGACGTTCCCCGTATCGTACCCGTATCACCGGAGGCGGCAGCCATGGAGAAGTACCAGTCCTACCCGATAGACTATTGTACGGGAGTTCCCAACATTACCATCCCCCTGTATGAAATCGTAGCGGGAGAAATAACCATTCCAATCTCCCTGTCTTACCATGCCTCGGGACTCAAACCCAAAGAACGCAGCGGACTTGCCGGTACGGGGTGGACACTAAGCCTGGAACCTTCCATCATGCGGGAGGTCAAAGGTGTGGTGGATAACGACACGTACGGCTGGTTCAACACCCGGCACAACAATGTCCCGACAGATAAGGTAGAGCAAATAGGATTTTATAACGCGAAAGTGGATAACCAATATGACACGCAACCGGATAAATTTGTCTACAAACTTCCCCACGGTGGCGGAAGCGGGTATTTTATGGAGCCATTCAGTCCCATGCGTTGCATCCCTTTGACCAATGATGATGTTCGTTACAGCGGAGCCCGTATGGATATCACGGACGCCACCGGAGTGAAGTATGAATTCAATAATGTGAATGAGAAAGCGGACGATATTATCACCCGCTGGATGTGCACCGCCATCCGTTCTCCCCGTCAAACAAACTATCCGGTCACTTTTGAATATAACACCATTCGGACTTTGCTGCATCCGAGTGCCTATTTCAATATGGACAGCCGTATCATTATTAATTCCGTCCAGAATGGTTCCCCTAAGATATTATTCTCAAAGATGGTGCCCGGAAGACCTAACGAACATTTCCGTATTGACGCTGACGGATACACGTCTCCTTATAGCGCTAAATTCACTCCCCTTTCGGAGTCGGAAGCTGGTGTACATTATCCCGGAAATGCTTCTTTTTTAGGTGGTCGCGGCATAGAAGCTCGTCTGAATAAAGTTAATTATTTCGGTAACGCTCTTTCCGTCTCTTACAAGACGGTCGGTTCCGGAGTGACTGCATCAGAAGTTTACGACCGTATGGAGGTGACTAACGCTAAAGGTGAGACGATCCGTACTATCGAGTTCTTTATCAGCCTTTATAACAGTTCCACTTCCCTGACCAAGCTTGACTCGGTGCGTGTCTCGGCTCCTGAGGTCGAAAAAAAGGTATATGCATTCCGTTATAAGAATATTTATAATGTTCCTTCCATTTACACGGTAGCGATAGACCATTGGGGATATTGTAACGGTCTAAATAACACCTTAGAAGATGAAAAGAATATTCCTAGCTTCCGCAAAAGAGTATATGTACCCAACGGAATAGGAAAAACACTGGAAACCATTCTCGAACATTCGGGCAGGAACCGGGAAGCGAACGCTGAACAGGCGTCAAACGGTATTCTTAACCTGATTACTGATCCGCAAGGGATACAGACCACTTTTGAGTATGAAGGGAATTATGGCGGGTTTCGTGATCCCAACCGTTCCGCCAATTACCGTAATTATCTCCATCCGGTAGGCGGGCTGCGTGTAAAGAGCATTATTACTACCGATCCGCATACGAATGGTCGTACAATTAAATCTTACCGGTATGGACTGACCAAAGTGAATAATGCCGGTTATGAACCAATCTGGGGTGGCGGTGCCATCAAGCACATTGTCAGCGAACGGGATTATTGCTCGAACATGAGTAATTTTGTAGAAGGTCCCACCAACAACTTCACCTGGTTTGAGCATCTGACTACGTATCGTTCAATGCCTCACTCCAATATTACGTTCAATAACGGAAGTGCCGTGATGTATAATATTGTTCGCGAAGAAATCAGTGGAAATGGAATGGAAACTATCCGTACGGATTACTATTATAATGTGAAGCTGCACAATTACGAAGGAGTGCTAACTTGGTATGACGGACAGACTGATATGGTTCAGAAATTCTTGGAAACCAAGCCCTCGCAGGATCTGCGTAAACTGTTCCGTCCTTTCCCTGCCCATCCGCAGGAACCTTCGGATGATCTGGCAAAACACCCTTCGGACAGTTATCAGATTTATGGACGTTTGATCCGTAAGAATTGTTTCAAGAAGGATGAATTGGTTTCACGTACGGATTATGAAAATACCAGAGTCTCTTCCAACGGGAGCGTTTTTGTTGATATTCCGGTGCGGTTGATCTCGATTAATGGTGAGACTTACCGTAAATTCATGAATACAAGCACTTTCGATGGTAAGGAATTTTTTGTCGCAAGTAATTATTATACGCCCAGTGATGAGAATTCAAAGGTGCAGACTGAGTTTTTCCTGGATGTGACCAACTACTGCGTACTCAGTAAGGAAAGGACGACCGAATATTACTCGGGAAACGGACGTCGTGACAGCCTTGTGACAACAAAAGACTATTCGTACAATATCGATTTCTCAAATCCGGGAGCTTCGCTGGAACCCGGGAAGGTAGCGATGACCAACAGTAACAGCACCGCCGTTACCGATGAGTATGAGTTCCTAAGTGGTTTTCCTTCCATCCTTTCTTGTCACAAGCATAGTGAAGGCGGGCATTCACGTGAAAATCGCATCCTGTTCAAGAATGGTACCTGCTTCCCCGAACGTATCCGCAGCAAGACAGACCAGACTTCCGACTTCCGTGACGAAGTGGTCTATACGGCTTATGACAGTCACAATAATGTGGCGGAAATTAAAGGCAAGGATGGCACGCCCATCACTTTCCTGTGGGGGTATCTCAACCGTTTTCCGATAGCCAAGATCGAGAATGCTACGCGCGATGCGGTATTGACAGGAATGGGCTATCCGACGACGAGTACGAGTGTGCTGGATGCCTGGTCGGGCCTTGCCAAACCCTCGGATGGCGTCCTGGATTTAATCATATCCCTGCGCAAGGCTCTGCCGAATGCTAGGGTAACGCTCTACGATTACGACCCGGTGAAGGGACTCACCGGAGTGACGGACCCGAACGGCGTGGTGACTCATATTGAGTATGACCATTATAACCGCTTGACGGACAGTTATTACGTGGACCCCG